>JANOPZ010000115.1:0-20580 GCA_031422195.1 Limoniibacter sp.
GGCGTCGCGCGATTCGGTACAGTCACAGGGTTGGTCAATAACGCCGGCAAAAACGCTTATGGTGACGCAGTCTCTATGACAGAAGCGCAATGGGATGATGTGTTCAGTGTTGATCTCAAAGCCGCATGGCTTGTTGCAAAACACGTGTTGCCGGAAATGATCGCGGCCCGGCGTGGCAGCATCGTCAACATTGCCTCAATCCATGCCGATATGACGTACCCTTCAATGTTTCCCTATGCAGCAGCAAAGTCAGGTCTTGTTGGCCTTACGCGCTCAATGGCGCTGGATATGGGGAAGCATCAAATCAGGGTCAACGCATTGTCGCCGGGCTATACTGAGACTTTTCTTGTCAAAGAGTTTTTTGCAAAACAGGACCCGAGTTTACGGCAAAATGTTCTTGATGTGCATCCGATGGGGCGGATCGGTACGCCTCAAGAAATTGCAAATTGCGTCGTATTTTTATTGTCGGACGAAGCTTCGTTCGTAACCGGTGCAAACTGGCAGGTAGATGGGGGACTAAGCTCCCGTTTTGCAGGCTAAAAAATGCGCGGTTTTTCCATGCTTCCATCAAATCGGAAGCGGGAAACGACATAATTTTTAATAATTGCATTGAGCAAAGTGCGGTGATGCGCGCTTCAAAAAGAAAGATTTTCAAATGACCAAGAAACTGCGTTCGCGCGATTGGTTTGAAGGAACAAACAAGGATGCTTTCATTCACAGGTCGTGGATGAAAAATAACGGTTTGCCCGATGATGTTTTTGATGGTCGCCCTGTCATTGGGATTTGTAACACCTTTTCCGAGTTTACGCCTTGTAATGCGCATTTCCGGGAATTGATTGTTCATATAAAAAACGGCGTGCTTGAAGCTGGCGGCCTGCCATTGGAGTTTCCGGTTTTTTCTTGCGGCGAGTCTAATTTACGCCCAACAGCGATGTTGTTCCGAAATCTGGCATCAATGGATGTTGAAGAAGCCATACGCTCTAATCCAATGGATGGTGTGGTTCTGATGGTCGGTTGTGATAAAACCACCCCATCGTTGGTGATGGGGGCAGCATCTTGCGATCTGCCAACGATCGCTGTTTCCGGCGGGCCTATGCTCAACGGCCGATATCGTGGCAAAGCAATTGGATCAGGAACAGACGTTTGGAAATTTTCTGAAGATGTGCGCTCAGGCAAAATGACGGCCGAAGAATTTGCATCCGCCGAAAGTGCGATGTCACGTTCTCCAGGCCATTGCATGACGATGGGCACAGCATCGACAATGGCGTCGGTTGTCGAAGCTTTGGGGATCACACTTCCGGGCAATGCGGCCTGGCCAGCCGTTGACGCAAGGCGCGCTCAACTTGCACGTCTGTCTGGTCGCCGCATTGTGGAGATGGTGCGCGAAGATTTGAAGCTGTCGCAGATCCTTACCAAGCAGGCTTTCGAAAATGCCATTAAAGTCGTGGGCGCAATTGGCGGCTCAACAAATGCTGTAATCCATTTGCTTGCGATTGCTGGGCGCGTTGGTGTTAATTTGACGTTAGAAGATTGGGACAGGGTTGGCCGGCGGGTTCCTACGATTGTTGATCTCATGCCGTCCGGAAAATTTTTAATGGAAGAACTGGCTTATGCCGGTGGCATTCCTGCTGTCATGAAACGGATCGAACAACTTTTGCATCTGGATGTGATGACTGCGACCGGCACCCGTTTGTCTGATCGTTTGAAAGATATTGAAATTTATGACGATGAAGTCATCAGGCCCCTAGACAAGCCATTGGTTGTTGATGGTGGTCTTGCGGTTTTGCGCGGCAATATCGCACCCAATGGCGCTGTCATTAAACCATCAGCGGCAACGCCGGCCCTTATGCAACATCGTGGCAAAGCAGTTGTATTTGAAGATATTGATGATCTCAAAGCAAGGCTCGATGATCCAATGCTTGATATTGATGCGACCAGCATCATGGTGCTTAAAAATTGTGGACCAAAAGGTTATCCCGGTATGGCAGAAGTGGGCAACATGCCGCTGCCGAAGAAACTGCTGGAAAAAGGCATTCGCGACATGGTCCGCATTTCTGATGCGCGTATGTCGGGCACCGCTTTTGGTACAGTGGTTTTGCATATATCGCCTGAAGCTTCAGCGGGCGGTCCGTTGGCATTGGTACAAAACGGTGATGAGATAACGCTTGACGTTGCCGGCAGAAAACTTGAACTCCATGTCAATGATGCGGAGCTGCAACGTCGCCGACATCACTTCAAACCAATGAAGCGCGCCTATCGCGGCGGATATGAAACGCTTTACGTTGAACATGTTATGCAAGCCGATACCGGTGCAGACTTGGATTTTCTCGTTGGTTGTCGTGGCGCTTCCGTACCCCGGGAAAGCCACTAAGCTATTGTGAACCTCGGTTGCCACGCCATAACCAAATTTGGATCGTCAGTTTTAGGTGTCGAGGGCTCATAAAATGGCTCGACGGTATCTCAAAATCTTTGACGATTGCAGTGGCCTTGAGTTGATCAAGTGCCGCGCCACAGGTCGCGAAGCTGTTTTTAGTCGTCATAGACTGCCTTAAAATTTGAGCTAACCAGTTTTACGGTGCACTTAAAGTAATTTGCCCATGCGTGATGAAATCAATTGGTAAAAACCAAGTAAAATGGGGATTACCAGCACAAATTGCACACCAAAATACCAAAGGAGCGATGCCAACAAATGCTGTTACAAGGAAATGATAGGTCTGGAATCCTGTTGATGTTGCTGGCCATGCTTATGTTTTCGGTCAATGACGTCATGGGTAAATGGCTGGTAGGCAGCTATTCAGTAGCACAATTGATGGCAATCCGCAGCATATCGGCACTGGTTGTGCTCATGCCATTTCTGCTTCGTGATGGGTTGAGCCAAGTTTGGCAGGCAGATCGCGCCGGCCTTCAGTTTATCCGTGCTGCATTATTGGTATTGGAGGGTTTTGGATTTTATGCGGCAGTCTCTTATTTGCCCCTTGCAGATGTCGTCACTTATTGGTTGGCAGCACCGATTTACGTCGCAGCTTTAGCACCTTCGGTTTTGGGAGAGAAGGTGAGTGGCCAAGTCTGGGCCGCAATTGCTGTAGGCTTTGCAGGTGTGTTGGTTGCGTTAGAACCATCAAAAGCCACTCTGACACCAGAGGCAGGAATTGCTGTGCTGGGAAGCTTAGCGTTCGCAGGCGCAATGCTGCTGGGGCGCAAACTGCGCAGCACACCTGATGCAGTTATGGTGGCATGGCAAATACTAGGGGCTTTGATCGCCTCTGCTGTCATTTTGTCCTTTGACTTAAATGCTTGGAAACCAACACCGGCGCGCGATTTGGCCGCTTTATGCCTCCTTGGGGTTGTGGCAATGGCCGCCCATGTTTTGGTAAACCGCGCCCTTAAAAACGCAGAGGCGGCCGTGGTGATGCCATATCAGTATTCACTGCTGGTCTGGGCGATCGTGTTCGGTGCCATATTTTTTGGAGACACACCCCGCGCCACTATCTTAGGTGGAGCAGCATTGATTGTGATAGCAGGTCTATTTATTGCCCGAATGCGAAAAGTATAGTTCTGATGCGCGCGGAACGCTTAGCATTAACTTGCTGCGTGTTTTTGTGAATTCAAAAACGAAATTTAATGCCTCTGTTGAGAGTGATAGCATTACTTTTTCGGTTTGAGACAGCTTATGCAATTCAAGAATTATAGCGCACCGGCCATAAAATCGGCAACTGTTCAGCAGGCGAACTCGGCCCAATTTGCCCTGTCCAAATGCATCTGCACAAAATACTTCTGCAGAAGAGTTGCAAACTGGCACCCTCATTAAACAGCAATGTTCAAAAATTGAGTTTTTCCGGCAATATGAACGCGGAGATTTTTGATGAAAACGACCAGATTTACCGAACCGCGGATTACGCCGGAACAGTTCTCGCAGGGCCAATTAGCACTTGTTTCGGGCACAGTTTAGGCATTCTTCTGACCGCGAACTAAACCGGTTCGCCATTATGATGAATTATCATGGGCTAAGAGGCCGGTCTAAGGTCAACACTGCTCTGGATTTTTTCGATGATCTCAGGCCGCATTTGAGGGGCATTTTCTGAAATTGTATAGGCGGTTTTAAGTGCCTCGGCCGCTCCGTCAATTTGCAGTTGACTGGTGGCATGGACACGCCCGATGACATCGCCGGTATGGACCTTTGAGCCAACTGGCATCAAACGGTCAAAGCCAACGCGATGATCAATTTTATCTTCGGTTTTGCGCCGCCCGCCACCTAAATCCAGCACGGCAACACCTATCGCGCGCGTGTTGGCGGCAGCAATATATCCATTTTGCGATGCAACAAAATCAAAGATCAGGGGTGCTTGAACAATCGAGTTTGACGGTTTTTCAACCAAATCTTTCGGCCCGCCAAGAGCAAAGATCATTTGGCCGAAAATTTCAGCTGCTTTGCCGCTGGCCAAAACGGCGTCTGCCTTGGCAAACCCTTCGGCAGTATTTGTTGCTATGCCAGATGACACAAGCATTTCAGCAGCCAATGACAACGTAACCTGCTTTAAGCGGGCGTCAGTGCTAGTTCCTGTCAGAAATTCAATGGCATTAATGACTTCTAGCCCATTGCCGGCAGCGCTTGCCAAAGGTTCGTTCATATCGGTGATCAAAGCTGTGGTTTTTAGGCCTGCACCATTGGCAACCGCAACCAGACTTTGCGCCAAAGTGCGCGCTTCTTCCAAGCTTGCCATGAACGCGCCATTGCCAACTTTCACATCCATAACAAGGCTTTGCAAACCGGCAGCTAATTTTTTTGACAGAATCGAAGCGGTAATCAGCGGCACAGATTCCACAGTGGCAGTGACATCACGAATGGCATAAAATCGTTTGTCCGCTGGTGCCAAGTCAGCTGTTTGGCCAATGATGGCACAGCCGATTTCTTTGGTAACTTTCCGAAACAAGGCCTCGCTTGGTTGCGTTTGATAGCCTGGAATTGAATCCATTTTATCAAGCGTGCCACCGGTGTGGCCAAGGGCGCGGCCTGAAATCATCGGTACAGCGCCGCCACATGCCGCAACAATGGGGGCGAGCATCAAGGATACATTATCGCCAACGCCGCCGGTGGAATGCTTGTCTGTTACAGGCCGGTCAAGTTCGGGCCACGCTAAAACTGTCCCGCTATCGCGCATGGCTGTTGTCAGCGCCACGGTTTCATTGCGCTGCATCCCGCGGAAAAACACCGCCATCGCCATAGCTGAAACCTGCGCCTCGCTGACGGTTCCGTCGGTGAGGCCTTTGACAAACTCGGAAATATCAGCAGTGGCCAACGTGCCGCCATCACGCTTGATCCGGATTAGCTCCTGAGCGAGCATCAATAAGCGCCGCCGCCGGAACCGGGGGTCACGCCAAAAGGCGTCCAAATGTTTTTAATGCGGACAGCATGGAACAAAAATTCTTCGCCTTGACCTTCGCTCACATCAAACCAATTACGCGTTTTTCCGTTGTTAACCCAAGTGGCCTTAAGATTGCCGGCGGAAGCGGCTTCTACCTGTGAAGAACCCATTTTTGAGCCAAAATACCAGTGGCAAGAAACATCATCATGTTTTGCAAGCGTATCTGCCAGCTGGTCGCGGTCGCCGGTGACAATATTCACAACGCCTGCGGGCACATCAGAAGTATCAAACACCTGATAAAGATCGAGCGCTGGCAAGGGGTTGGCAGGCGACGGTGTTGCAACAACGGCATTGCCCATTGCAATGGCTGGAATCACTGTTGAGATAAAACCTAAAAGCGGTGCCTCATCGGGGCAAGAAACAGCCATCACATCCCATGGCTCATTCAGGGCCAGCACCAGCATACGGGCTTGCGGCCCACGCACTGCGCCATCATATTTATCTGCCCAAGCGGCATAAAACATAATACGGTTGATGGATGTTGTCACCTCACGGGTAGCGGCTGTTGGCGTAGCGCCTGTTTGCACCAAGCGGCGGCTAAACTCATCGGCCCGCGCTTCGAGATTTTCAGCTAAAAAATACAATATCTGAGCACGGGCATGGCCTGTCATCGCGCCCCATCCGGTCGCTTTGTGGGCAACTTCTACAGCATTGCGGATGTCTTTGCGGTTGCCAAGGCCAACTTCGGTGATCACTTTGCCGCGGGCATCGAGAACCGGATACGAATAACCGGAATCGGGCCGCGTCTGCTTGCCGCCAATATACATTTTGGCGGTTCGGTCGAGCGCTGCATTGCCGTCTGCTTCAGCACCCGGCACCGGCGCGGGAATTGCCTTTGCCAGAGGCAAGGCTTTGGCCTTTTTCTGCCATTCTGGAACCAAATATTCCATCATGCCTTCGCGCCCGCCCTCGCGGCCAAAACCGGATTCTTTGTAGCCACCGAACCCGGCAGACGCATCAAACAGATTGGTGGAATTGATCCACACAATGCCGGCTTTTACGGAACGTGCCGCCTCAAATGCCGTGTCAAGGTTCTGGCTCCAGATTGAAGCTGCTAATCCATAGCGGGTGTTGTTGGCCAGTTGTATGGCTTCGCCCGGTGTGCGGAATGTAGATGACACCAGCACCGGCCCGAAAATTTCTTCTTGCGCCAAGGTTGATGACGGCTGCACATTGGTGAAAAGCGTTGGCGGGTAGAAACAGCCTTTGCTGTTAATCACTGCGTCAGCCCAACTTGGCTGATACAATTCAGCACCAGTGGCAACACCAGCTGCTACTTTGCTTTTGATATTGTCTATCTGCACCGGCGCAACCACCGCGCCCATATCAATCGCTTTGTCGAGCGGGTTGCCAATACGAAGGGTTTCCATCCGGGCTTTGAGCTTGGCATAAAACTGCGGTGCAATGCTTTCTTGTACCAATGCGCGTGAACCAGCACAACACACTTCACCTTGGTTAAACCAAATCGCATCCACGACACCTTCAATTGCGGCGTCTAAATCAGCGGTTTCAAACACAATGAAGGGTGACTTGCCGCCAAGCTCCAGCGAAAGTTTTTTGCCGGAACCTGCGGTCTGTTTGCGCAAAATCCGGCCGACATCAGTCGAGCCCGTAAAGGCGAGTTTTTGGATGCCGTCATGGCCAGCAATCAAGGCACCGGTTGCGCCATCTCCATTGACAAGGTTGAACACACCGGCAGGCAGCCCGGCTTCACGGCAGATTTCGGCAAAGGCAAAAGCGGTGAGCGGCGTATGCTCAGCGGGTTTGAGAACCACCGTGCATCCGGCAGCGAGCGCAGGTGCAACCTTCCAAGATAGCATCAATAACGGGAAATTCCATGGGATGATCTGCCCGCAAACGCCAACCGGAGTATGACCGGGAAACTGGGTATCGACCAGTTCTGCCCAACCGGCATGGTGATAAAAATGACGAGCCACCAATGGAATATCAATATCGCGGGTTTCGCGGATAGATTTACCATTATCAATGGTTTCAAGCACGGCCAAAAACCGTGCATGTTTTTGGATAAGCCGCGCCAATTTATACAGGTGCCGCGCTCGCTGATTGCCGGTCAATGCTGACCATTTTTTGAATGCGGCCCCTGCCGCTGAAACTGCCGCATCGACATCATTTGCATCGCCAATTGCAACCTTGCCCAAAGCTTCATTCGTGGCAGGGTTGATGGCAGTAAAAGTTTTTTGGTTAGCATCAGTGAATTTGCCATTGATGAAATGACCAAAGCCAGCGTGGTGGCTTTTCAGCCAGTTTTTAACAGCTGTGTCTTCCTCCGGCGCGGGCCCGTATTCCATGGATTCCATAATTTTGAGGATTTCATTCATTTCATAACCCTCATGCTATTCCATGGCGGTCAGACGACGAATAGCGCCCCGTCACATAATGTTCGATTTGCCGTTCGATATCACCAAGCAAGCCTGACGCGCCCATACGGAAGAAATATGGAGTTGTGTAAGCAACGCCCATTTCTTCTTTGATCAGAGTCAGCCAAGCCAATGCATCCTTGGAAGCGCGAATGCCACCCGCCGGTTTGAAAGCGACATCAAACCCGGAACGGGCTTGATAATCACGGATGGCGCGCAGCATGACCAAGCCGACAGGCAGCGTGGCGTTGGTCGCTTCCATGCCGGTTGAGGTTTTGATAAAATCCGCCCCTGCCATCATTGCGACCATGGAAGCGCGATAAACGCCGCTCATAGTTTTTATGTCGCCGGTACCTAAAATTGCTTTCATACGGGTTTGCCCGCAGGCTTCCCGCATGAGGCGCGTTTCATCATAAAGCGCTGCCCAATTATTTGTGAGAGCAAACCGCCGGTTGATGACAATATCAATTTCATCAGCACCAGCATCAACCGCTTGACGTATTTCATCCAGGCGTTGTTTTAGCGGCGTTAACCCAGCTGGAAAGCCGGTAGCAACCGACGCCACCGGAACTTTAGAGCCGCGCAAAGCTTTTACCGCCTCCGGCACCATGGCGGGGTAAACGCACACCGCGCCGGTGGTAAGATTGTAGGCTTCAAGGCCAAGCGCTTTCTGCAAATCATCACGGAGCGGATGCCGTGCTTTGGCACAAAGGCGGTCAACCCGTCCTGTCGTGTCATCGCCTGCCAATGTTGTCAGATCAATGCATTCAATCGCACGCACCAGCCAAGCCGCCTGCCATTGCTTTTTAACGGTGCGCCGCGTGGCGATGGTGGCAACACGCCGCTCGGTGGCCGAAAGATTAATGTCAACGCTTTCAAACCAATCGGGGGCTAAAGCCACACCTGCGTTGCGGATATGATCCGGGGCAACAATCACCAGTTCATTTTGGTGCTTAGCAGCTTTAGCTGTCGAGGCGGCTTTCTCTTTGGTTTTTGTCATCACTTAAACCATTCCGGCAATGGCGTGGGCAATGATGGTCTGAAGGCGTTTGCCGCCGAGCGGAGCCACATCTTTGGTTTCTTGATGCGAGAGTTCGCCGCCCGTCATGCCGGCTGCAAAATTTGTTACAACCGAACACGCAGCAACCCGCAGACCTAAAAAGCGCGATAGGATAACCTCTGGCACTGTCGACATGCCAACAGCGTCTGCACCCATGGCCCTTGCCATACGGATTTCAGCCGGTGTTTCAAACGAAGGCCCAGAAAACCACATATAAACGCCTTCGCCCATCGATGTGCCGGTGGCCTTTGCGCCTGCGCGCAGGGCATCGGCCATTTGCGCATCATAGGCATTGGTCAACCCTACAAATCGCGCATCGCTTGGTTCACCAAACAATGGATTGGAGCCTGAGAAATTAATATGATCTGTGATGAGCATCACCGAGCCGGGCGATAAATCTTGCCGCACGCCGCCAGCAGCATTTGTCAGCATCATGGCTTCAATACCAAACGCCTTCAGCGTTTCTAAGGCTGGCCGCATAATGCTGGCATTGCCATGCTCATAATAATGCGCGCGTCCTGCCATAACTGCGACGGCAACACCATTAAGCTTGCCGACGACCAATTGGCCTGCATGGCCGGAGACACCGGGCGTAGGAAAGCCTGCCAGCTCGCTATACGAAATGCGGGTTTGATCCGAGAGTTCATCAACCAAGCCTCCAAGACCAGAGCCTAAGACCATGCCGATTTTAGGCTTCAAACCGGTGCGTGATGCAATCAAGACAGCATTGGTTTTGGCGTTTTGGTTTTGAAGTGGCGCAGCGCTCATATGACAATTTCCAAACTATCCGGCCCGAATGATGAGGGCAGAAGTTCCTCCAAAGTGAAAGTGCGTTTGATCGTACCATGGTCGTCGCACACGTGAATTTTTACATCGGGTGCAGCAAATTCGCGGATTTTCTGCCTGCAACCGCCACATGGTGTTACAAGGCCCGATCCTGCACCAACCACAGCCACTTCCATGATTTTGCGTGCACCGGAAATTGCCATTGCCGCAATAGCCCCAGCTTCGGCACAGGTGCCCTGGGGATAAGCTGCGTTTTCAACATTGCAGCCAGGGTGGATGATGCCGCGTTCATCGAGAACTGCTGCGCCAACCAAAAACCTGGAGTAAGGCGCATAGGCATTGAGCCGTGCTTTCACCGCCGCTTGAACGAGTGCGCTCAAATCAACGCTCCTTCACATAAGGCACGCCGCCTGCTTTCGGCGGGATGGCTTTGCCAATGAAACCTGCAAGCAGCACAACAGTAAGAATATACGGCAGCGCATTGATAAATTGCGACGGCACTTTAATACCAAACAGAGGTTGGCTCTGCAGCGGTATTGCCACGGCCTCAAGGAAGCCAAACAACAAACATGCACCCAAAGCTGGAACGGGCTTCCATTTGGCAAAAATCAAAGCGGCCAGCGCAATAAATCCTTTACCGGCTGTCATATTAGGCGCAAAATTGGCGGATTGGGCGATGGCCAAATATGCCCCTGCAACCCCGGATAACGCTCCGCAAATGGCAACTGCACTGTAACGCAGGCCGTTGACGGAAATGCCTGCTGTGTCAACAGCTGCAGGGTTTTCGCCCACGGCACGCAAGCGCAAACCAAACCGCGTACGGAACAGGACCCACCACGTAATCGGAACTGCAGCAAAGGCGACATACACCAAAATAGAATGCCCCGACAAAAGGCCGGAATAGATTTGGCCAATAACGGGCACGTCTTTCAGCGCAACCGCAAACGGCAAATCCAATTGTTGAAACCGCGCTTCATTGGGCAATTGCGGGGTCTTGCCGCCTTGGGCATACCATGCTTTGGCCAGCAGAGCGGTCAGGCCAACTGCCAAAAAGTTAATCGCCACGCCGGACACAATTTGGTTGCCGCGCATCGAAATTGAAGCAAAGCCATGGAGCAATCCAACCAGAATACCGGTTAAAATTGCGGCAATAAGCCCAACCCATTCGCCATAGCCCGTCGATTGCGCCCATGTCGCCGCAACACCGGCAGCAAAAGCGGCAAACAGCATTTTGCCTTCAATGCCGATATCAAACACCCCGGCACGTTCGGCATAAAGGCCTGCCAAACAAGCAAACAAAAGCGGCGTCGAAAGCCTGATTGTAGAATCCAGAACTGAAAAAACTGTAATCCAATCCACTAGCGCGCCTCCGCCAATTGGGCCGGTTCACGGGTAAATGCCGCAACCAAAAATGGCCGGAATAGATTTTCAAGCGCACCGGCAAACAGGATCACCAGCG
Source organism: Limoniibacter sp. (assembly GCA_031422195.1). GTDB lineage: Bacteria > Pseudomonadota > Alphaproteobacteria > Rhizobiales > Rhizobiaceae > JALOTE01. The sequence goes on from JANOPZ010000115.1 coordinate 11,107, forward strand.
CCTGAATAACAATAATCATATCGCGGCTGATGGTTGGCATTTGGAACGACAATACCGAGCCGCCTTGATACAAAATGCCGAACAATAGCGATGACAGTAAAACGCCCACAGGGTGCGAGCGCCCCATCAGCGCAACGGCAATACCCACAAACCCAGCGCCGCCAACAAAATCGACGGTGAGTTTTCCGACATTGCCCATAATGGTGTTGAGACCGAGCATACCCGCCAATGCGCCGGAAATCAGCATCGTAACAATCGTAATTTTAACAGTTGATATTCCGGCATATTGGGCAGCAGTTGGGTTGAGGCCCATCGCGCGGATTTCATAGCCTAGTTTGGTACGCCAGATTAAGAGCCACACCCCAAAGGCCGAAGCCAGCGCCAAAAAGAATGTGAGATTCACCGGCGGAGACGAGAGTTTTGCACCAAACAAGGCCCAGATGGCTTTCAGTGTCGGAACCATGCCGCCAGCCGAAAACAGGCGCGTTGACGGATCCATGGAAGAAAATGGCTTTAGCCAGTTAACCAGCAGATAGACCATCAAAGAAGCGGCAATAAAGTTGAACATGATGGTTGTGATCACGATATGGCTGCCGCGTTTTGCCTGCAAATAAGCGGGGATAGCCGCCCAAGCCGCCCCAAACACCATGCTCGTTATAACCGCAACCGGGAACGTGATGTACCACGGCATGTAAGGATCAAGACCGAGGCAAGCCAGCGCCACGCCCAGCCCGCCGATATAGGCCTGGCCTTCGCCGCCAATGTTAAACAGCCCGGCATGAAAGGCCACCGCAACCGCTAAACCCGTGAATGTGAAACTGGTCATAAAATAAAGCGTTGAACCTAGCCCGCGCCCAGAGCCAAGTGCGCCGCCAACCAAGAGCTTTAGCGCCTCCCACGGATTTTCACCCAAAAACAAGACAACCAAACCGGCTACTAGAAAGCCGACAATAACGTTTACGGCTGGCAATAAGCCAATATCGACCCAGCGTGGCAATTTAGCGTAAGGATTGCTCATTCCACGGCTACTTTCATTTGATCTTTTGCCACAGGTTCTTTGGCAACCCCAGCCATTAACAGGCCAATTTCGCCTTCGGTGGCATTTGGGGCTACTTCGCCAACAATACGCCCGGCAAACATTACGAGAATGCGGTCAGCCAGTGAGCGTATTTCGTCGAGTTCGACCGACACCAGCAAAATCGCTTTGCCTTGGTCGCGCATAGCAATCAATTGCTTATGGATAAATTCAATTGCGCCAATATCAACGCCGCGCGTTGGCTGGCCGACGAGCAGCACTTTGGGGTCGCGCTCCATCTCGCGGGCGAGCACGATTTTCTGTTGGTTGCCTCCCGAAAAATTGGCGGTTTTAAGACGGCAATTATCAGGACGGATATCGAATTTTTTAATCTTCTCGGCAGCATCTCGCCGGATGGCATCAAGATCATGCATCGGGCCCGCGCCATATTGGGCCGAACGGTGATAGCCCAAAATTGAATTTTCGTTTTCTTCAAACGCCAGCACCAAGCCCATATGGTGGCGGTCTTCCGGCACATGGGCAAGGCCGCGTTCCCGCATCAATGCCGGGTCGGCTTCATGCGCCGGGTCAATCACCTCACCCATCAACACAATCCGGCCGGATTTGGCTTTCTCCAAACCGGCAAGGCACTCAAGCAACTCTGATTGCCCGTTGCCCGAAACACCGGCAATGCCAACAATTTCGCCGCTGCGAACTGAAAACGACACATCATCAACGCGGGCAACGCCCCATTTGTCTTTGACGGTTAAATGCTCAACGCGAAGTCGCTCTTCCGCGGGCTTGGCGTCGCGCTTATCAACGTGCAGCAACACACGGCGGCCAACCATCAATTCTGCGAGTTGTTCAGGGCTGGTTTCCGCAGTTTTGACCGTCGCCACCATTTCGCCGCGCCGCATAACAGAAACAGCGTCGGTGATTTTCATAATTTCACGGAGCTTATGTGTGATGAGAATAATGGTTTTGCCTTGCGCTTTAAGCGTGCCCAAAATGCGAAATAAATGATCAGCCTCGGCGGGCGTTAAAACGCCAGTGGGCTCGTCGAGAATTAAAACTTCCGCGCCGCGATACAGCGCTTTGAGTATCTCAACGCGCTGTTGCAACCCAACCGGCAAATCTTCAACCAGCATATCAGGGTCGACATCAAGTTCATAATCATCGGCAAGTTTTTTAAGCGCCGCGCGCACTTTGTTTTCGCCGCGGGAGAGCAGCATTCCTCCCTCAACGCCCAGCAATACGTTTTCAAGCACCGTAAAATTATCGACCAGCATAAAGTGTTGATGCACCATACCGATACCAACAGCGATGGCGTCCTGGCTGGTTTTTATCGAAACGACTTTGCCCGCAACGCGGATTTCGCCTGAATCAGCGGCATAAAAGCCGTACAGAATCGACATAAGGGTCGATTTTCCCGCGCCATTTTCGCCAATAATTCCGTGGATCGTGGCTTTATTCACAAGCAGATGAATGTCTTTATTGGCGTGCACTGCACCGAAGCGCTTGTCGATGCCGGTCAGCTCAATCGCTGCTGCTGCGCTTAACGCTTTATCCACGCTGTTTGCCCGCTTTCAATATTGTCTTTGCACAATAGAAAAAGGGCGCAGTTTCCTGCGCCCTTTCATTAGATATCAATATGGGCAGGCGTTGTCTGACATGTAATCATGCACAACCAAAGTGCCGGCAATGATATCGGCTTTGGCTTTATCAACCGCAGCCGTCATTTCTGGTGTGATCAATCCTTTGTTGTTGTCATCCAAGGCCCAATCAATGCCGCCTTCAGCAACACCAAGCGAAACGATACCAGCGGTAAACTTACCGGCCTGTGCATCTGTGAACGCTGCATGCACAGCAACATCAACGCGTTTCAGCATAGATGTCAAAACTGAACCTGGCTGAATGCCGTTTTGGTTGGAATCAACGCCAACAGAGAATTTGCCGGCGTCCTTAGCGGCCTGCAACACGCCCAAACCAGTCTGGCCGGCTGCTGCAAAAATCACGTCCGCACCGCGGTCGATCTGTGATTTGGCAAGTTCGCCGCCTTTTGTCGGGTCATTCCAAGCAGCAGGTGTGTCACCGGCCATGTTTTGGAACACTTCGCCAGTCGGTTGAGCAGCCTTAAAGCCACCGACAAAGCCGCAACCAAAGCGACGGATCAATGGAATGTCCATGCCGCCTACAAAGCCGCCTTTAGCGGATTTAGAGGCCATACCGGCGAGCATACCAACGAGGTATGAGCCTTCCTGCTCTTTAAATACCACTGAGCGCACGTTTGGTGCGTCCACAACCATGTCCACAATCACGAATGATTTGTCTGGAAATTCAGCGGCCAGTTTAGCAACGGCGTCAGCATTGCCGAAGCCAACAGCAACGATTGGGTTTGCGCCGGACTCAGCAAAATTGCGCAAAGCCTGTTCGCGCTGGTCGGCGTTCTGGAGTTCAAACTCCATATAGGTCTTGCCAGATTCGGTTTTCCATTTTTCAGCGCCGTTAAAGGCAGCTTCGTTAAATGATTTGTCGAATTTTCCGCCAAGATCGATAAGCAGTGCTGGCTCGCCTTCGGCTGCAGATGCAATCATTGTGGTTGAGAATGTGCCTGCGACAAGCGCGGTTGCGGTCATCAGACCGAGTAACATTTTCTTCATGGGGTCACCTTGTTGTTGTTCCCTGTTGCAGCGCGGGGCCGCCGCTTAAAAAGCGGCTCCGGCTTGGGGCGGATTTGTTGCACGGAAAATCATGGCCGCAAAGCCGCAAAACAACAAAAGGTAAAAATTTGGATATAAAATTCGCAGTCATCGGCCGCATTAAATGCTTCAAACGGGTCATTTCCCGCAAGGAATGCGGGAGCGGCAAAAAAGCGCGTTGGTTAAGCTCTTTTATGCTCCGCCTGCCACACATGCAACGCCGGTGCCTCTGAGCCCGCAATAGCCTCCCGGGTTTTTGGCAAGGTACTGCTGATGATAATCTTCAGCATAGAAAAACTCCTTCCAGTCATCCACCTCGGTGGTGATTTTTGCGCCATGCCCGGCTTTATCAAGTGCGGCCTGATAGGCAGCTTTTGAGTCTTGAACGACAGAAAATTGTTCTGGCGTTGAGGTGTAAATCACAGAGCGGTACGTCGTGCCGACATCATTACCTTGCCGCATACCTTCGGTGGGGTTATGCTCTTCCCAGAATATTTTCAGGAGCGCACCCAGCGAAATTACTTTTGGATCGTAAGCCACGAGCACAGTTTCGGCCTGACCTGTCATGCCGGTACAGGTTTCTTGATAGGTTGGGTTTCGGGTGATGCCGCCTGCGAACCCGACACTCGTTACCCAAACCCCCGGCGTTTTCCAAAACAAACGTTCTGCGCCCCAAAAGCAACCCATGCCAAATTGGATCACTTCTATGCCTTCGGGGTAAGGGCCTTTAACGGCACGCTTATTGACGAAGTGTTTTGCGGCAACCTGAATGGGTTCATCGCGGCCCGGCAAAGCGGTAGCAGATGTCGGCATCTGGATTTTTTTATTATAAACATCAGCAAGGAAGAACATGAGCTAAACCTTTCAAAACAAGTCAAAACTGGAAAGTCAAAGTTGGCAAGTCAAATTGGCAAGTTCAAAAATGACGTGGCGTACGTTTGCGTGACGCCACCTCATAGATGAGTAGGAAGAGCCCTGCCGCCAAGAGGGCCACTGGAATTGAGGTAATATAAATAATCACATTTGAAAGAGGCCAACTTGATATTTGAGTGTCGGCCAGCGATTTTTCGACCGTCGCCAGCCAAGCCGCCATACTTGGCACATAGGTTTCCAAGGTTTTGCCGAGACTTGTCATTTGCATTGAACCCAATGCAACCGATCGAATGGCATCAACGATGGCTATAAGGAGCCCGCCCGCTAAAATGACGTAACTGAAGATGCGAAATAGGCTTGCAAACATGGACTATAACCAATGGGCTGGCGCTACAAACGTGTATCCTAAAAAAGCAATATCACCTTTGCACATAATGCGAGTCTTAAAAGGTTCATCTTAGGCCTTGAAATTATGCGCGCTGCCCGTCATACGGCGCATGCGGGGTCGATGATGTTGACCTTGACCACACGGCCTTTCCACCCGTGTGATGACCAATGGAGAGGTGGCCGAGTGGTTTAAGGCGCACGCCTGGAACGCGTGTGTGCGTGAAAGCGTACCGTGGGTTCGAATCCCACCCTCTCCGCCAACCTTTATAATGTAAATGATATCAATGTGTTAGGGTGTCAATCGGGACCCAATATGACCCATAACGGTGACCCAAAATAGTTATTCAGGCGTGTAAAGGGCTGCAAGATCACCATTCTTCAAAGCGATAACCAACCCTCCCAAAATGAAAAGTTGAATGTATTTGGTGAATGTGTCCCAGTTAGTCTTTGATGGCCGTTGAACAACCTCGCCAACACTCCAACCGGCTATAACCACAACCAAGCCTACAAGCGGATACGCGATCAGCGGTGCTTCCCATTCACCAATCCAATTGATATATTCGATCATCTGGAAATCTCTTTCCTCTTTACCAACCTTGCCAGTGTGCTCCTAGAGGCTCCTGTGGCGGCTATGATAGTTGACCAGCTTTGACCATCGTTGAGCAGTTTCACTATGCTGGCATTACGCTCTACCTTCTCAGGGCGGCCCCTGTAAGCGCCTTGCGCCTTGGCGGCTTCAATGCCCTGTGCTTGACGCCTGCGCCTGTCCTCATAGTCCTTACGGGCAATAGCGGCTAGCATATCGAGCATCATAGCGTTCACGGCATCTAGGATGCGCCCCTGAATATCATCACGGGCTTGCCCTGTCATTTGCCATGATGTTGGTAGGTCTAGCGCCACAACCCTAATGCGACGGGCTGCAATCTCAGCCTTCAGTTTATCCCAATCGGCAACGTTAAGGCGTGACAAGCGGTCAAATGAGAAATCCGTTGCCTCCCTAAATCCAGCAATGAAAATACGTTCCCGCCCTTGGGGAACCCAAGGCCGTGCGCTGATCACTCTGTATTGAATATGATAACCAAGCTCATCCTGCAAAACCCGCAGAATCGTTTCGAACGTGCGCCCACCATCATGGCGTTGCAAATTCTTCACATTTTACAGCAAAAACGCGCGCGGGCGGTGATGCTTGATAATCTGGGCCGCATCAAAAAACAAAGTGCCTTGGGTTGCATCCGCAAACCCATGGGGCCGCCCCAATGAGTTTTTCTTCGATACTCCAGCTATGGAGAAGGGCTAACACGGAAAACCGGCCAAAAGGACGTCATGCGCCGGTATTGTTTCCAGCACCCGTGCATCCTTAGTGAATTCGCGAATATCACCGGCCAAGATGTGCCCATGGTCTTCGGGAAAGTTCTTGCGGTAAGTTTCAACAGAATATTTGTCCCATTCACTGGTAAATAAGCATTTGCCGCCAATGCCCCCAAAACCAATGCGTAAACCGCCAATACCTGCAAACAAATCGATAAAAGTGAAGCTGGCCGATCTCTTGGCCACCTTGCGGTGCGCCTCTACCATGAGCCGCAACATCTCAATGGCCAGCGGGGAGGGCGAACTTTCGCCGCTTTCATGCCGGTAGGATGATCGCAGCGATACACGTATAGATCGGGCAGCCTCCTCCAATGTAAGCCCCGCCTGCTCACGCAAGTGTGTGAACTCAGTTTTGTTGGTTTGAAGTGAATTCACGGTTGGGATTCTGGTCTGTGTCATTTCTTGCCAAAGTGGCATGCACGATCACAGTAGGCAATTGTTTCAATAAAATCTGCCTCTCAATTTTATTGCACCGCTGGAAATGCGGCAGCGCATTGGTGGAAAAAGATGAAGCACAAGACCTAGGCCTAAACCGGCACCTGGCTGCACCGCATTGGACGCCAGCGGACTGCTGCAAGCTGCAGTAAACGGCGGTGTACTGCAGCTTGCCGCAGTATCGTGATCTTTATGCACGTCAAACCCAGACCTAAGGTCATGTGCTTCGACATAAATCAAAATTACTTCCCGAGACCAAGCCAAATTCGTCGTGTTAAAGTGCAACGGGGCAACACCAAATTTGGCATAATTTGATGCAACCGTGTCGCGCACTACGGGCGCAAAGAATGTGTGAATGGTCATGATGAAATATCTGTCTTGAATGCAAACTTTTGCATACGCACCGCGCAGGGCGTTAACTAGCGGTGTTCAAACAAGTGGCCGAAAACGGTAGGCGTTTTAGTTAAACGATCTTTGACCCAACAGAACTTTGAACGCGCGCAATTATCCAGTGGTTGCGGCGATTGGTTCACAAATGCAGATGAATCCGACAGCCAGCGCAAGTGCGAGATGCAAACTAGCAGAGAGAAGTGGTGCAGCGTCTAATGAAGCCGTTTGCGCGCAAATTAGTGAGTGCTGGCGTTCAAATATCGCCTATAAGAACAAATGGCACTGGAAGCGACATGGCCACAAGTGGCCTCAAATCACAAAACGAAAGAGATTCCTTTGATGGGACAAAGCGCTTAAAGCTCTTCATGGCTCTGATCATTTATAAAAAGGTTTCATAGTGAGTTCATTCGTAAGTGTGTCTAGAACTTGCCGGTGGTCGTTCACGGATTACAATTGGCATTAACAGCATGAACGGCCGGGATAACACCCTCTAGTTAAAGCCCAGATCTTGGTTGATCATCCGTTTGAAGCAGCAGCACGGGCATCCGGCAATCGGATATATGTGTTGTGTGGAGTTTGAACGGTAGTCAAACCTAACTTAAAAACCGGTCCGTGAAACCGGCAACAGCTCAAACTGCCATTTTAAAAATATAGACATATTTTGCTGCAGCGGTTTATCGAGTTTCAAGCTACCACCTAAAATTCGCCCCGCGATTATCGAAAATTGAGTATTGTGCTGCCGGTTTATTTTGTAGCGGCAACTTTCCCACGATATATTACTGACGTCGGACAAAGTCTCAAATGCGTGCTAACGATCACGGATGAAATAGTCACCTAACTTTCTTGAAATATTCACCAATTGATTTGCAATGCAGCTATTTTACACTGCAATTGCAGCAGTGAGTTCGACCCAAATTTGTTGCTCCAATTACCAAAAAAATGGAGCCTAAGGCGCAGCCCAGCTCGACTAATGGCATTTGATCCTATGGCGGAGGCCGGACTGCGCTGCCCGCAGAATTTTAACTGCTGGCCCGCCCTTCAATCTATCAAAAACAAACTCAGTTGACAAAGATTGTTCTGGCTTAATGCAGTTCCTATGGCGCTAGGCGGCTTGATTTCTCTGCTCAGCGCAATGCCGCGCGGCTAAAAAGTACGCGACAAAAGGCTCCCACTAAGAGGAGGCAAAGCAAAATGTCGAAAAAACCAACAGACCTGACACCATCTACGAGGATAATCTATGAGCGCCATTCTGCAAATCTGGCGCGCATGGCAAAGCGGACGATTGGCAAGAAAGCCATTACATTTGCTGCTCTAGGACAATGGTTCATTAATCAAAATGGGCTTTGGAAGCAGAGCACTATTAACTGCTACCGCCGCGCTTTAGTTACGAAGGCAGCTGAAAGCCTGCACAACGATAAGGTTTTAGCTTTCGAAGAGCTTATCAAAAGCGGCCCGATTCCACATACCCTGAAATCCAAAACCGTCTCGGGTCGGGCGACCAAACGCAAGAATATAACGGCGTCCGAATGGAAAAAATTTCAGGCCGCTGCACGCAAAAACCCCAACTCTTGGGACGACTTCATAATCGACTTTCTGACCTTTGGTCTTTGTATAGCGTGCCGACCGATCGAACTTGGTTCAATGCTCTTGAGTCATGATACTCTGTGGCTTCAAACAGCGAAAGCCAATGAAAATCGAGGACTTGAATGCTATACGCCGGCTGAAATAATGACTGGCATCATTAACCGTCAACAAACTAACCCGGCAGGCTTCAAATTCCGAGCCTTTGACTTAACTACATTAGACGATCAATCGCGTCATGCGGTGACCCGGGTATACGACGCCCTGCCTAAGTTGGTACGTAAAAAAGGTGGTTGGGCAAAATTCTACGACGCTTTGCGGTCACGGTGCCGCGTTTTATCGGCTCGTGCCCGCGTCGCCCCAGCTATTTCCCCGGCCTCGGTCAGGCATCTTGCGATCTCAGCAATAAAATCCACAAGTGGCGTCAAAGCCGCTGCCGCAGGGCATGCGACCACGAGAGCCAGCACGAAAAACTACTTAGCGGCATCCAAAAAATCTCTGGGACTAACCGGGTCCAGAGCCCAGCCAGCTAACTTTAAAGCGTTGCTTGATGTCAAAACTGATCCCAAAACGTTCCATCCAAATCAGCGAAAACTAAAAATGGAGCAGGACTTGGTAGAACGACAAAAGCTGAGCAAGGCCGAAGAACCCGAAACTATAAATTTCTGGTCAGCTCCTAAAAAACCCGCCAAAAAAATTAGTCAACAGACTGATCAAGCAACTACG
>JANOPZ010000116.1:0-4937 GCA_031422195.1 Limoniibacter sp.
GTGTCAAAATCAGGTCGCCGACCTTGGCGCGGATTTCTGCTGTTTTTGCCGGATCAATGTGCCATGCGGTAAAGTCACCCAATGGCACTGCACAGTATGCGAAACAATACCGTGGCAAGTCCAGACAAGGCCCGCCGCTTCGAATAAACTGCACACTTTAACCCCCCAAGACGATAGAGTGCAGGGGTGGATGGATGGCTTCCACTATGCTAAAAAATGTAGCCACCGAATCGTAAAGCGAGTATAGTTTATGAAGACGCTGACCAATCTCAAGCACGCCGGGGTGCCGATTGAGACGATCATCGATGTCGGGGTCAACTATTCCACCCCAGCCTTAATGCAGGCATTCCCGAAACATAAGCATGTCCTAATCGAGCCGATTTCCGAGTATTTTCCCTCGATCCGAACGAATTACTCAGGCATGGACTACGAACTGATCGAGGCAGCAGCGAACGACGTCGACGGTGACGTCTTCATTGAGAGCGAAGCCAAGTTTGGGGACGGCAAGGTTTCCCATAGCCGCATTGTAGATGCTCCTTCCGCCAAGACCCGAACAGTCCCGAGCCTCCGGCTCGATACCATGCTCCGTCCCTTCGGCCTTGCTGAACCCTACTTGCTAAAGATCGACGTGGAAGGTGCCGACGTCCCGAGTGCTATTCTTAGAGGTGCGACCGAGACGCTACGCAAGTCCAGTTGTGTCGTGATCGAGATGACCGTACCTAAGTTTGTGGAGCGCGCCGTCCTCATCGCTGATGCCGGTTTCCAACTCTTCGGGATCGAAGACCTTTGCTACTACGGCGGCACCCTATGGCAGGCCGATGTCATTTTCGTAAGGAACGACATTATCGCTGCCAACCCTAAGCTGCGGCCCATGACGATCGAGCCTTTCGACAAAGACCTTTGGCATCAGCCCAGACCGCCTGTTTGGCGTCGCGCACTTGATCGGATTGCGGCAAAACTAGAGCGCCACTAGAAAGTCTCTATAGTCCCGGCCGCTCACCTGAGCGTTGGCAGTCGTATGCCCAACAACCATATTTAACTTGTCACGTTTTCGTTCCGTACCTTTGTCTTATTGAGGTAGCTTTGCGCTGAGTTGCGGACGTTGGTATTATGTGCGGCCACGACGGAAAGCGAACACGTTTTGCAAAGCCGATATCAAATACGTTGGCCACACGAAAAGTCGCAGTCGCAAATAATTTGTTGCTATGCAATCAGGGCGTTTCTCATCATGTGTTGAACTTAGGCTATGATGAACAAGCAAAGTAAAAATACATGGATGTGTGTCAGTGACTAAATATTTGGGCTTCGACTTTGGAACATCAAACACATCCGTCGCCTATTTGTCTGAAGGCAAAGTCATCAACATCGCCCTTGATCCGGACGTGTTTACAACGCCAACGTCGGTATTTTTTGATTTTACGCGCAAAATAATGCTCATTGGCGCTGAGGCTAATGATGCCCTTATCGGAGGTTTTGAAGGCCGCTACATGAGGGCCTTAAAAAGTGTTCTTGGCACATCTTTGATGCAGGAAAAGAGACTGTTTCTCGGCAAGCGAATAGACTTTTATGACATCATCACAGATTTCATTGTGCATGTTAAAAAGCGGGCCGAAACCAGCTCACAAATAACATTTGACCATGTTTTAGCAGGACGCCCGGTTTTCTTTCATTCTGAAAACATTGAAAAAGATATCGCTGCTGAAAAAGACCTAAGGGAGTGTTTTTCTCGGGCGGGTTTTGCCTGTATTGAATTTATGCACGAACCTGAGGCCGCAGCGTTTGCGGCAGCAAAAAATATACCGGATGGAGCCATTGGTTTGGTGGTTGATATTGGCGGGGGAACCTCGGATTTCACCGTATTTCAAATGCAGGATCACAGTATCAAAATAATTGCTTCAAACGGATTAAGGCTTGGCGGCACAGATTTTGACCGGATCATTAGTTTTGATTATTTTATGCCACTGCTTGGCCGTGACAGTGATCTTAAAAGACATTTTGCAAAGGGCTATCTTCAAGCCCCTGCCCATATTTTTGCCGAGCTTGCCACGTGGGAAAAAATCCCGTTTCTCTATGACCAAAAAACGAAACAATTGGCAGACAGCCTGGTCCGGGATGCGGCCCAGCCGCATTTATTTGAACGCTTGCTAAAAATACTTGAACTCAGAATGGGGCATGATTTGGCTTTTCTAGCTGAACACACCAAAATATCGCTTAACCAAACGCCGCTCCAAAGCCCGCAGCTTTTCTCGGTTGATATGGGATTTATCGAACAAAATCTAAAAGTAGACATTGCGCCAAACAGCATGGACGCCACCCTTGCCGGCTTTGAAAAACGCATCACGCAGGCCATTATGGTGACACTGAAAAATGGTAATATTGATGCAAATGATGTTACAAAAGTGATCCCAGTTGGCGGGTCAAGCTCGATGGCAATTGTAAAGCGGGCTATCCAAAACTGCCTGCCGAACGCAATCATTCAAAATGAAGCTGTTTTTACATCAATTGTCGACGGGTTGGCCATTCGAGGGGGTCAATTGGAGACTGGACAATAGCTTTCGAAGACAATGTGCTTGGTTTAGGCCAGTCTGGTCCTATGCGTTTCGTTTCGCTGTTCAATCTCAAGTGCCCGCCAGTCGGCCTGCTGCTCTTCTGGCTGCGTGTCGGCTTTGCGCTTAATCCGGACATGAGGGCTCTTTCAACTGCGACCTGAAAGCGGCGTTGATGAAAATGCAAATGGGAGTGCCAATTGGGGTTAAAAGGGGAATGGCGGGTTTTGGGCATATTCAGGAATAGTTCGCATCGCTCGCGGATATTTAACGAGAAAATGCGCAGATAAAACGAGTTGCTGATTGAAAACGTTGTGAGGCAAAGGTGCCCGATCACATTTGTTTAGACACTGGCTGCTTGTAAAAGCGTGTCCCGGGTGAGATTTTTCTTGCCGCCTTCAAGCACCACTGAGCCGCGCTTGAGTACGGTAAAACTATCGCCAAGATTGAAAGCAAAGTCGAAATACTGTTCAACCAGCACAATCGCCATTTTTCCTTCGTCGCGCAAAAACGAAATGACGCGCCCGATTTGCTGGATAATATTGGGCTGAATGCCTTCGGTTGGTTCATCCAGCAATAAAAGTTTGGGCTGCATAATCAGAGCCCGGGCGATGGCAAGTTGTTGTTGTTGGCCGCCTGACAAATCACCGCCGCGGCGGTGCGCCATGTCTTTCAAGACCGGAAACAACTCATAAATATTGGCCGGTATTTTGCGTTCATCGCGCGGCAGGCACGCAAAACCGGTCATCAAATTTTCCGTAACGGTAAGCAGCGGAAAAATCATGCGGCCCTGCGGCACATAAGAAACGCCCTTGGTGGCCAGAATATGCGCGGCGGGCTTGGCAAGATTTTCGCCGTTTAAAAGATACACCCCGCCGGAGCGGTGGTGCGTGCCGGAAATGGCTTTCAAAAGGCTGGTTTTGCCGACGCCATTGGTGCCCATAACGCAGGTGACTTTGCCGGTTTCAGCAACCAAATTGACTTTGTTTAAAATTTGGCTTTGGCCATAATGCAGATCAAGGTTTTGAATATTCAACATGTCAGCGCCCCAAATAGACGCTGATAACGTCTTGATTGGCGGTCACATGGTCAAGATGGCCCTCGGCCAAAACGGAACCTTCATGGAGAACAGTGACACGGCAATCCAAACGGCGCACAAACTCCATATCATGTTCCACCACAATCACGGCACGCGTTTGCGCCACCCGCTTTAAAAGCGCAGTCGTATGTTCACGCTCTCTCACAGTCATGCCCGCAGCAGGCTCATCAACCAGCAATAGCCGAGGGTCTTGCGCCAGTAGCATGCCGATTTCGAGCCATTGCTTTTGCCCGTGGCTAAGCTCGCCCGCTTGCCGCGTGATGCTGTCTATCAGCCCGATTTCTGTCGCCAGCGCCGCAACACGGGCAATGTCCGCCTCATTTCGGCGATAGGTTAGCGTAGCAAAAGGCGACCGTTTGGCCTTAAGTGCCATCATCAAATTATCTGCGACGCTTTGATTTTCAAAAATTGTAGGTCGCTGAAACTTGCGGCCAATGCCGGCTTCAGCAATTTGGCTTTCCGATAGTTTCAAAACATCAATTGGCGGTTCGCCAAAAGTGACCGAGCCGCTATCTGGTTTGGTCTTGCCAGTTACAATATCCATAAACGTGGTCTTACCGGCACCATTGGGGCCGATGATCGCGCGCATTTCAGCCCCGCCAATAGCAAACGATAGATTGTTGATGGCGCGAAAACCATCGAATGAAACTGAAACGCCATTAACTTCAAGCAATGAGCTCATGGTTGAATACCCTTGCGGATAAGCCGGTCAACCAGCCCGCCAATGCCGTTTGGTGCAAACAAAGTGACAAGCACAAAGCCTAACCCCAAAAGAACCTGCCACCAGTCCACCCAATCGATCGTGTAGAACCCGAGCGGTATTGATGGTGCCCGACCGCCAGTGAACCATGATGACAGCAGGGAAACGACAGCCGCTCCAATAACCGCGCCGTAAAGCCGCCCGCGCCCGCCGATGGCCACCCAGACCGCCAGATAAATTGAGGCAATCGGAGCAATTTCGGCGGGGTTGATAATGCCGGCCTGCGGGTAATAGAGCGCGCCTGCAATGGCCGAAATTACCGCCGTCAGTGTGAAGACGAAGAGCTTGTAGCCTTCAATATGATAGCCCAAGAACCTGACCCGCGTTTCATCATCGCGAATGGCGCGAATGATGCTGCCGAATTTGCTGGAAATCACCCAAGCTGCCAAAACATAACCCAACCCAAGCGCCAAAGACGACGCCCAAAAAAAACAAACCCGAAAACCATGATTCCGGGTGGGGGAATGACCCTGGAAGGTTTTCCGGGCCCATACGCCCTTAATTCCCCCGAGAACCGCAAACTTTTTGAAAA
>JANOPZ010000117.1:0-7648 GCA_031422195.1 Limoniibacter sp.
GTTTCTGGCCAAACCGTCACTTCAAATATAAAATGGCAAAGCAAGGATAGAACGGCGGTTGCTGCACAATAAATGACAACAGCATCCGTTGGCACGTCTGCAAACCTGCGCGATGATAGCGAATAGGCGGCCCACGTAAACGCACAAGCAATTGCTGCACCGTAGCCCAGAAGCGAGCCGCCGCCCGAAAGGCCACCGCCGCGCGACACCAATATCAAAGCTGCGCCGCCAAGGCCAATCAACGCTCCAGTGACATGGTGCAATTTTAGTGTTTCCCCCGGCATCAGGGCCGAGCCCACCACAATCAGCAACGGCCAAAGATACGCAATCAAGCTTGCTTCAACAGCCGGCGCATTGCGCAGCGCCGTAAAATAGAAGAAGTGATAAAAAAATAATCCGGCAACACCAAGCAAAACTGCTTTGCTTTGCCCGTTAGGGATTTTTGGCCATCGGCCTTGGCTGCGAAAATAAATCAGCCCCACACCAGCGCCAATTGCAAACGTTATGGCTGTCATTTGAAACGGCGGCAAACTGCCTGACCAAGCCGTTAGCAGCGCCAACAAAGACCATAAGAGTATTGCTGTAAAGCCAATGGCGGTTGCACGATTGCGTTTCATAGGCGGCTCATAGCCGATGGAAACATCGATCATCAAGCGCGCTTATGTAAAAACAGGTTTAATCGGCCGCCAATTCGAATTTTGTCGCCCGAATAACCACTGTTCCGTTTTTGGTTTTAATCGAAGCCTTAATCGGTCCGTAAAGGTTGGTCCCGGCCAGCTGACCAAAAACAATGGTCGCCCGCTCGCCTTGCGTCATATAGGTGACAGACGATGATTTTGCACGGTGCCCTGCCACGGGTTCATAGCGAACGGCACAGCGTATGCCATCGCCCTTTACATTGCCGATTGCGTAAGGTT
Source organism: Limoniibacter sp. (assembly GCA_031422195.1). Lineage (GTDB taxonomy): Bacteria > Pseudomonadota > Alphaproteobacteria > Rhizobiales > Rhizobiaceae > JALOTE01. The sequence continues at coordinate 918 of JANOPZ010000117.1, forward strand.
CATTGCCTGAGGCGCGCATCACCAGATTAAGCCGCAAAACGCCATCAAACACTTTTATGGTACGATTGCAGACATCTGCCGGTGTTACTGCCCAAACAAGACTGGCAAAAAACGGGTCTACCACCCCGTCAAGCTGGCCCGGTTGAAGCGGAACGTCATTGGGGTTTGGCTCGCGCATGGGTGTAATTTTAGTATCAACCGCATTACCATCGCGAAAACTAACCTTTGTGTTTCGGGCTCTTTTTCCTGACTTATAGTCCAGCTCAAAAGACTGCGTTTCAACGCCATTTTTTGTGATGATGCCTTTTGAAATGCTGGTGGCTTTGGTGGAATCAAATGCAGCAGCTATGCCCGCAGTCGCCAAAGTTCCCGTAACAGACAAAACTTCGCCGTCGATTGATGTTCTGAACTTTGATCGTGCCACGGGAATGCCCGCAAAAGAAACGCTATATTCCGAAGCGATAAGCACTTGATCAGCTTGAGCGACACTTGGAAAGCTAACGCTGGTGATCGACATTGCGCTGGCAAAAAACAGACACTTCAAATCATATTTCATATCTATGCTCCACATCTTGCCAAATCTTAAGTTCAAACAGATGGCATTTTAACGGCAGCTTTGGCCTTTGAACAGGGATCCAGCGCTGAACGCAACTATCTTAAGCTTGGCCGTGTCTTAAGCTTGACCGTGCGCACGAGATTGACTATGCGAACATAAAATTTGCCGCTAGCAAACCATCTGTCATGCGCCAGCCCGCAAGCACGGCCTTGGTCCATGACAGTCTAACGTTAGCGCAATTGTTTCTCGAAAGGAATTTCTCCATGTCGCGCACTTGCGAATTGACCGGCAAATCGCCCATGACTGGCAACAACGTCAGCCATGCTAATAATAAAACCAAACGCCGCTTTTTGCCAAATCTGGTGCATGTTACTTTGGCGTCTGAGTCTTTGGGCCAAAACTACCGGATGCGCATTTCGGCAAATGCCCTGCGTACGGTTGAACACCGCGGTGGCTTTGATGCGTTTTTGGTCAAAGAAAACGACGTTAACCTGTCCCAGCGCGCAAAATTGATCAAAAAGCAGGTTGTTAAAAAAGCTGCTGAGGCTGTAGCAGCCTAATTTAGCATATTGGTTGAGCAAACCGGCTGATTCTATAGGGGCGGGGTTTTTCTGCCTCGACGTTCTGCATCTAAACACAAACCGCTCCGCTGGTGCCATCTCCCAGCTAAAAAAAATGGAATGAAAATGCCCTATCTTATTTTGACGGCCGCAATGGCCGCAATTGTCTTAGCGTCCAATATTTTGGTTCAATTCCCGGTAACCGGCACAATTGGCAGTTTTTCTTTCAGTGATGTTTTAACTTGGGGTGCATTTACATACCCAATTGCCTTTTTGGTGACAGACCTTGCAAACCGCGCCTACGGCCCCGGCATGGCGCGCCGCGTCGTGTTCAGTGGTTTTATTGTGGCGATCTTAGCATCGCTCACCATTCCACCGCTTCTTTATCATTATAATGTCCTGAGCTTTGAAACTGACACCAGCCGGTTGCAGCGCATAGCATTTGCGTCCGGCGTTGCGTTTTTGTGCGGCCAACTGTTGGATGTCACGCTTTTTAACCGTTTACGAGCCGCTTCTTGGTGGAAAGCGCCAATTATCGGCTCCTTATTTGGCTCAGCGGTGGACACGGCATTATTTTTTACTTTGGCTTTTGCCACAGCCTTTGTCGTTATTGGGCCAATAGACGATTTTGCCTCTGAAAATGCGCCTTTGCTCGGTATCTTTGCCTACGAGTTTCCACGTTGGGTCTCTTGGGCCATCGGTGATTTCGGTGTCAAATTGCTGATTGCCGCACTTGCACTCGTTCCTTACCGTTTGCTCATGGACAGCTTGGGTTTTTGGCAGCCAGCAAGAACAGCGAAATAATTAGAGCATGATCACTGCAGCGGTGCCGCTGCCCAAGCATCTAGCACCTGTTTGAACACTTGGTCGCCAACAAGCCCTTTTTCCATTGTGAATAGAGCACGCCTACCGGTGCGATACACCACAGGCAGGTCGATCCAGTTTTGCTCGCGTAACAAACTCAAGTTGGCTTCTTGCGCGGCAGGCGCGTTTTCCATGGCAACCAAAAAGAACCTGTCGGCAACCTTTACAGGCGTAGCCAATAAAGGCGCGCCGGCACTTTCTTCTGTTGGCTTTAAGTTTACCCGCTGCACATCTTCAATGGTACCACCCGGGAAATCATCAGGCACCGACATGATCAGTTCCAAGATATGACTTGCCGGAAGAGTTGCATCAGCATTTCGTCGCAAGGTCATGCGCACATTCAAACCAACTTCCGGGATGGACAACTCGCCTCGTATGGCAGGCTCCGGTGGCCGGTCATTGCCAGGCGATTCCCGCACCACCGACCATACCACCGCACCAGTGCGTGCAGACCCCTCGGCTCCTGATGTGCGCTCTTCATAAAAAATTGCTTTTTGCCCGACTGGAATTGCGCCCGCAGGCGTTACAGGTGTTTCAGCCGCGGCGGCCGCAGGTTCTGCCACTGGCGTTTCAGTTACGGGCAGTTGCGGGGTATCAATGGATGGTGTTGTTGGTTCAGCAGGGTTTTCTTTGGCTGGCTCTAGTTGGGCCACAGACTGCTCTCCGGCCGCGGTGCCAACGCCTCCATCAACTTCAGTGCCATCAGAATTGAGGCGCTGCGTAAATTTCTGCGGTGCATTTGCATCCAAATCGGTCTGGGCTACTGACGGTTCAGTTGAGGCTGGCGGTTCTGGAGCAACCGGTTTTTCCGGCTGCGCGGTTACGGCCGGCATTTGCTCTGGCTGTAACAGCGCAATCAGCTGCTCACGCTCGGTCCAAGCCAATGCGCCGGCACCAGCAAGCAGTGCCAAACCCAGCAAAGGCAGTAAAACGCGCCCCGGCTTAGCCTTCTGTTTCGGCGGCCTTGAGAAGGTGGGCGGAAAAACCGGATCGTCCAGTGTTGGCAAATTTGAAGCTGATTTTGCCGCGTTCGGGTATTGAGGGGATGGCATGTCGCCAAAAACTTCATCAAACCCATCTTGCGGGCCGGAATCAATTCTGACGGGCTGCGGCAGTTCTGGGAATTCTAGCTTGGATGTCTCAGGTAAACGCGGCAGATCGGTTGAAACGGGAGCTATTCTTTGATTGATTTGATTAAGCGTCTGACTTGTATTTGGCGACGGCGAAGTTACGCTTTCAGTTGAAAAAACATCACGCACCTCACGTCGCAAAGCCGATGGCTTAACATCTGGCAAAGCCGAGGGCTTAACATCTGGCAAAGCGTTCAAAATATCGGCAAGCGGATCAATTTCTTGGACAGTTGGTGTCAACCAATCCTCAACGGCCACATCGAAGTCGGATTCTACGGTGGCAATAGCCGCATCCAACCCGCTCATTTGCTTTGCAATCAAAGCTTGTGATGGCGGGGGATTGATCATCGCCAGTTTTGATTCAACGGTAGAACGGGCTTTGGCGTAAACCCTTGCGCGGATTTCAGGCGTATTTTTGGGCAAAGCATCAATGGTGCGCCTGAGAACCGCTACATAATCAACCATTTAAAACCATCCACTCTATTCAATTTTAGGCGATTTGCCCTGTAATTGCGGCTAAACTAGTCGCGAAACGGGTCTGTCACAAGTATCGTGTCGTCACGCTCAGGACTGGTCGATAAAAGCGCAACAGGTGAGCCGATTAACTCTTCAATCAACCGCACATATTTAATGGCTTGCGCAGGAAGTTCTGACCATGAACGCGCGCCTTTGGTAGTGCCGGGCCAGCCATCAATACTGGTGTAAACAGGTTCGACGCGTGCCTGAGCGCCTTGGCTGGCCGGTAGATAATCGATCAATTGACCATCCAGCATATAGCCGGTGCAGAGCTTAATTTCTTTCAGCCCGTCCAGTACATCAAGCTTGGTCAATGCAATACCCGTGATACCATTCAGGGCAACGGCCTGCCGAACCAAAACCGCATCAAACCAGCCGCAACGCCGTTTACGCCCTGTGACAGTGCCAAACTCATGGCCATGAACGCCCAAAAACTCACCGATTTCGTTTTGCTGTTCGGATGGAAATGGGCCCTCACCGACGCGCGTAGTATAGGCCTTGGTAATACCAAGCACATAACCGATTGCACCCGGGCCCATGCCCGAACCCGCCGCCGCTTGCCCTGAAACAACATTTGAGGATGTCACAAACGGATAAGTGCCATGATCAATATCAAGAAGGGTGCCTTGCGCACCTTCAAACAAAATCCGTGCGCCATTCCTGCGCTTGTCGTCGAGCACTTTCCAAGCCTTGTCCATAAACGGCAGAATTGTACCGGCGACAGATGTCAGCTCGTCCAAAATCACTGATGCCTGAATCTCAGCATGCCCGAGGCCGCGCCGAAGCGCATTATGATGAGACAGCAAACGCTCCACTTTCATCGGCAGGCTGGCTTCATCGGCCAAATCCATCACGCGGATAGCACGACGTCCGACTTTATCCTCATAAGCTGGCCCGATACCGCGCCGCGTGGTGCCGATCTTAGTTCCAGATTGTGCCGCCGCATCTTCGCGGATGCCATCCAGATCGCGGTGCACTGACAAGATCAAACACGTGTTTTCGGCAATGATCAAAGTCTCTGGCGTAACTGTCACGCCTTGGCCAGCAAGCCGTGTGGTTTCAGCAACAAAAGCATGCGGGTCAAACACCACGCCATTGCCGATGACCGAAAGTTTGCCGCGCACCACGCCAGATGGCAGCAGCGATAATTTATAAGACGCGCCGTCGACAACCAGCGTATGGCCGGCATTATGCCCGCCCTGAAAGCGCACCACGACGTCGGCGCGCTCGGCCAGCCAATCGACAATCTTACCCTTCCCCTCATCGCCCCATTGCGAGCCGACAACCACCACATTCGCCATAGATAAAATTCCGGATGAGTTACGGTTTGTGCTTAAATAAAAAAGGCCCGCAATGCGAGCCTCTTCAACCGGTTTTGAATTTAGTTCACATCAAACACCAGTGGCTTGGCAGACTGGAACTTCGGATTTGACCGGATTTCTGCCAAAGCATGCTCTGGGAACGGCGCATCAAGATAAAGCAGGGCAATCGCGTCGCCCCCCGCACGGTTACGCCCAAGTTGGAAGTTGGCGATGTTGACATCATGCTTGCCGCATAATGTACCAAGCAGCCCAATAATGCCCGGCGCATCATTATTGGTGGTGTAAAGCATATGGCGGCCAACTTCAGCATCTAAGTTAATGCCTTTAATCTGAATAAAGCGCGGCTTTCCATCCGAAAAACAGGTGCCCGCGACAGAACGCTCACGGCTGTCGGTAATGACTTTAATTTTAATATAACCATCGAACACGCCGGATTTATCGCGCCGGATTTCCGATACGGTTATGCCGCGCTCTTTGACCATAATCGGCGCTGACACCATATTCACATCGGCAACTTGGTTGCGGATAAGCCCTGCTAGAGCCGCCGAAATCAGCGCCTTGGTGTTCATGTTTGCGGTTGCACCATCAAACAAAATTTCAACGGCTTTAATGGGCTCTTCCGTCACTTGGCCAACAAATGCGCCCAAAACTTCGGCGAGTTTTACAAACGGTTTCAAACGCGGTGCTTCTTCTGCGGTAATCGAAGGCATGTTGATAGCGTTGGAAACCGCGCCTTTCACCAAATAATCGGCCATTTGTTCGGCCACTTGCAGCGCCACATTTTCTTGCGCCTCAGAGGTAGAAGCCCCCAAATGCGGGGTGCAGACGACGTTCGGCATATTGAACAGTTCATTTTCCGTGGCTGGCTCGGTTTCAAACACATCAATACCGGCACCGGCGACTTGGCCGGATTTCAATGCTGCGACAAGATCAGCCTCAACAATCAAACCGCCACGCGCGCAATTGATAATCCGAACGCCTTTTTTAGTTTTGGCCAGCGCTTCGGCATTGATAATGCCGCGTGTCTTGTCGGTCATCGGCGTATGCAACGTGATAAAATCAGAGCGCTTCAACAGCTCGGCCAACTCGACCTTTTCAACGCCCAATTCTTCGGAACGTTTTTCTGACAGGAACGGATCAAACGCAATCACATGCATTTTAAGGCCAATACCGCGCGTCGCGACTATGGCGCCAATATTGCCGCAGCCGATAATGCCAAGCGTTTTGCCGGTGATTTCGATGCCCATAAAGCGGTTCTTTTCCCATTTACCGGCATGGGTCGAGGCGTTGGCTTCCGGCAGGTCGCGCGCAACAGCAAACATCAGAGCGATCGCATGTTCAGCCGTGGTAATCGAATTGCCAAACGGCGTATTCATAACAATAATACCGCGGCGCGATGCTGCCGGAATATCAACATTATCAACGCCAATACCTGCGCGGCCTATCACTTTGAGGTTTGGCGCAGCGGCAATCAGCTTTTCTGTAACCTTAGTGGCCGATCGGATGGCAAGCCCGTCGTAATCACCAATTGCCGCCAGTAGCGCATCCTTGTCTTTGCCCAAGTCCGGGCGGAAATCGACTTCGACGCCGCGATCTTTGAAAATCTGCACGGCCATATCGGAAAGTTTATCAGAAACCAGAACGCGGGGTTTGCGGTTTGTCATTTGCGTTTGATCCGTTCCTGTCAGAAAAACGTTCCGAAGAATTGGGCGTTGAAAAGGTCGAGTTGGACGAGCTGTTGAAGCGCTCTGATTTTATCACGTTGCATACGCCGATGACCGAC
>JANOPZ010000118.1:0-18019 GCA_031422195.1 Limoniibacter sp.
GTTGACGACAGGATCGCAAACCCGCCTTCAGCACCAATCAGATCGGCCATCGACACCAGCATCATTTCAGCAAGTCTCTCGCCTTTGACCTGATTGACATAAACTTGGCGGGCATCAGCTGCCACATCAGAGTCATAAGAGATCACGCGGATGCCTTCTTGAACCGCGCGTTTCAGGGCGGGTGCAACAGCATTGGCGTCATTACCGGCAATCGCGATAATACCGACCTTTTGGGCGATCAGATTGTTGATAAATTCAATCTGCGCTTCGGCTGTAGCAGCAGATGGCGCTGCCTGAATAACCGAACCGCCCATTTCTTTAGCAGCATCTTCAGCGCCGCCTGTATGGACTTGGAAGTAAGGGTCGGTATCCAATTTTGGCAGCAGGCCAACAACCACAGGTGCGGTTGCACATTCTTGCGCTGCAACTGACGCCACAGCAATCATGGACAGCACCACTGTCGACATGAGCTTGTGTTTTAAGGTTTTCATTTAGTCTCTCCCAGATGTGAGGTTTATAGTTCTTCGTCTTTAGAGGTTAAGTCCGGTCCCTAGCCATTCGTCTTGGGCAGTGCTCCGATGTTGCGGAGCCAAGCCACAAGAAAACCTGTTGAATTGCTGATGAGCAGTGAGCCGATAAGAAGCAGGCCGATCACCATGCCCTGCGTATCGCCGCCAATTTGGCTGATGCCCAAAATGTTGCGGATAGCGGCAACCAAAACGAGTGCCAGCAACACACCCGTTAAACGGCCTTTGCCGCCCCAAACGCTGATGCCGCGGGCCAAAATCAAAAATGGAGGGATAATATAAGGAATGCGGGTGCCGGGGGCCGAGCCAATACCAAAATCAGTATCGGCGGCTGGAAACACGTTAATGGAACCGGTGCCGACGATGATAAAGCCAATGCCACGGTATAGCGCCATGGTGCCAAGTGTGACCACCAGAGTTCGCAAACCGAGGTTGACAATCAAAGCACCGTTGATGGCGCCGAGAGCAGCGCCAAAAATCACGACCAATGGAAGCGTCGCCAACAACGGCACACCCAGCTTCAACAATAGACCAAAGATGACGCTCGAAAGCGCTAGGATTGACGCGACCGACAGGTCAATCTCACGTGCAATAATCAGCAGGACCATCGGCAAAATCAACAGAGCTTTTTCAACCATGCCTGCGGCCAGTTGCGACAAGTTAAACGCAGAGCCGAAATTTGGAACGAGAATTGCGCCATAGGCAAGCACTGCGAGTGTAAGGATGCCGAGCAGCAAAGCCCAAATATCTTCAAACCAAGCCGTCCCGGCAAAAAATATCGCGACTTTGTGCATCTATCGATTAACACGATGATTGATGGCGGCCTCATTTCTGATGGTACATTGCAAACCGGCCCGAACGGCAATGCGGCTGCCTTCGGGCCAATGCCGGTAGCGCCCTCAAAATTGTCAAGCATTGCAAAGCCTTCCGCTCCTTTTGAAATTTTGCTCCGCCGTGCTTCAGTTTACGGGTTGCTAAATCATTTGCGGGCGTCTGGTGTGGTTATAGACCGCGTGCGTGAGTTGAATCCGATGCCGGAAAATGCTCTGGTGCCGTTTCAAGAGTGGCAGGACGATTGCGCCGACGCTTTGGCGCAAGTATTTATCTCAACAATTTCGGTTGTCGACTTGGAAGCCATTGTCATCGACGGCTTATTGCCCGGCGATTTGCTGTCGCAAACAGTCGATCTTGTTCGCACCCGTTTTAAGGCAATGATGCCGAAAGGCCTTGTTGCACCGGAAATCATCGCTTGCGCAATTGGCCCTCACGCAAGCGCTCTCGGCGCGGCGATATTACCAATTTACCAATTATTTGCGCCAGATGGCGCGGTGCTTACTAAAAAAACAGTCGAGAAAAAGCCGCTTATGATCAAATTGCTGGGGTAGGTCGGCGCATTTTTAGTCAATGTTGCCAATAACCTGCTATCTGTAAATTTATGAGAAGAGTTTCGATGATCTACATTTTTTTGACGGCTCTACCGGAGATGCTGCATTAAAATTTCATCATCGCATCAGAACTTTCAGGCAGGATTTGTCCGCCGTCCACAATAATTGTTTGCCCCGTCACGTAAGCCGCTTCTTTTGATGCAAAATAAAGAGCAGCATGGCCAATATCAGCAACTGTGCCGAGGCGGCGCAAAGGCACTGTCGCCAACATGGCCGCTTGATGTTGCTCGCCCAGCGCAGAAAACGTCTCCGTGATAATGTTACCCGGAAGCACCGCGTTAACCGTGATGCCGTAGGGCGCAAGTTCAAGGCATGCCGTGCGCATAAAGCCCAATTGCCCAGCTTTGCTGGCAGAATAATGTGTCCAACCGCTAAATCCGGTGACCGGCCCCGTGATTGAAGAGGTTAGCACAATGCGTCCCTGATCTGATTTTTTCAAATAGGGGATTGCGGCCTGAACCGACAGAAACGTGCCTTTCAAATTGGTATCGCTAGTCTGGTCCCATTCGGCCTCTGTCATGGTTTCCAGCATCGCCAATGGGAAAATACCGGCATTGGCACACAGCACATCGATATTGCCGTGGTGCAAAGCGATGGTTGCAAAAGCGGCTTCAAGACTGGACTTTGATGTGACATCACCTGCAACGCCGATTGCCCCGTTGCCAATGTCAGCGGCTGCAGCCTCCGCTTGGCCGGCGTGACGCGAGATGATGGCGACTTTTGCGCCCGCACCGGCAAAGACTAGCGCGATACCGCGGCCAATGCCTTTAGAGCCGCCTGTAACAACAACCACACGCCCTTGAAGAGAAGCCGACATCTTAAATCCCCACAAGGACGATTAAAAAAGGGCAGCGGTTGCCCGCCGCCCCATTAGGTTAAAAAACAGAATTATGAATCGTCGTTGACCATATGGCCGATATTGGCATAACCCGCCGGATTGATGCGTTTTAGTACAAAACCCCATACCAAACCAATCACAATAATCACAAATCCAATCAATGGGATATTGTTTGCAAAGGTGCTGGTACCGGCAAAGGAGCCAAGGTTTGTGACCAGCAAATACACAAGCCAAATCTGTGCAAAAAATGACACCAAAGGTGCAATGACAGTTGTGAAGATGTTACCTCCGCCATTTTTGCGGAAATAGTTGATCACTGCCAGTGAAACCACCGCCTGCAGAACCAACAGCAGCGCTGTGCCAAGAACCGCAAACAGCGTATAAACCCCGATATAGGCTTGTTGCATCGGGTCATCAAAACCATTGAAAAACGCGTAGAGCAAAATCCAAGTGGCAGCCAAACCAGATTGAACCATTGAGGCCACATGCGGGCTTGAGTGCACGCTATGAGTGCTGCCGAACATGGTTGGCAAAACGCCCTCACGACCCAGAGAGTACATATAACGTGACGCGGTGTTGTGAAACGCCATGCCGCACGCGAATGAAGACGTGAGGATGAGCACGCTCATAGCTTCAGCTGCCCAAGGACCAACCATGGTTCCGATTGGCCCGATAAAGAAGTTACCGGCATCGCCAACCGCTTTGGCCAACATTTCGCCTTCGCTTGGATAGGCCGAAACCGCTGCCCAGCTGATCAATGTATAAAACACACCCAGTGCAATCACGGAGATGAATAGCGACTGGGGAACGATACGTTTGGCATCACGGGATTCTTCGGCATAGTTTGGCGCCATTTCAAAACCAACCCATGACCAAAACGCCATAAACAAGCCAATTGCAGCCACACCGGCTCCAATTTCCACCTCGCCGACTTTTTGTGCCACAACAGGCGTTGTGACATTAAACACATTCAATGCCTCAAGGGTGAAGCTTGTGCCACTCGCTGCAAACACGACACCCAGTGCAAAAATGGTCAGAATAATCACTTCTAAAATCAGTGCGCCGCCCAAAACGACAGCGCTTAACTTCACATCCCGTACCGAAAGGATTGCCGCGCCGATAACAGCGGCCAGCGCGAGCCAGACCCAACCGATATCAATGCCAAGATGATTTTTCAGCCAAGTATTGGCAAAGAATGCAAACAGGCCATAGAGCGACGCCTCAAAAATGGAGTAACATGCCAGCGACGTGAAGCCTGCTGACATGCCGATTTCGCGGCCAAGCCCTTGGCTGATAAAACTGTAGAAACCGCCTACCGAAGACACGCGGCCAGCCATCGCAGCATAGCCGATGCAAAATATGGTGAGCACAATGGTTGCCAAGATAAAGGCGGCTGGAGTGTGAATGCTGATGCCGTAGCCTGCCGCGAAAGGCACATTGCCGAGCATGGCCGATTGTGGCGCTGCGCCGGTGACGGTCAAGAACAATACGCCCATCAGGCCAAGCGCTTTGCCATGTAATTTATCGACCTTGGTATTCGACGATATGTCGATAGCAGAGCCGGCCTTTGTTATTTCACTCATTGTTTAGTACCCCCGTGAACCCCTAAAATTTGAGTTTTCCGACTTAAACAGCGCAGCTCAAATGGTTCAGGGTCTTAATTAAAACCAAAAATTAACAATTGCCAAGCCCATCAAAAGGCTGAAGGCAATTAAGTTTTGTAAGACCAAAGTATCTGCCGCAAATTTAATCAAATCTGTGAAATATTGTGCACAAATACCGGGTGCTATTTGGCTAGATTAACCAATATTGGCAATAGTAGAAAACTCAAAACTGTTCATCACATGACAGTATATCATATTGATAATCTCCAGTTCTTTATGGTGGTCAGACTCTAAGCCTGCTGCACAAAGATCCTCGAGCACTATGACCGAAAAACTTTCATCAGCCAGACTGCGCACTGTGGATGAGACGCATTGATCGGTGAAAATACCTGCGCACACAACGGTTTTAATACCGAGATTATGGAGGATCAGCCTGAGATTGGTTCCGGTCAGCGCCGAGTCTGTGGTTTTGGTGATTTCAATTTCATCACCCACCGGCTGCAACTCGGGCACCAATTGCGATGGTCCGGCATTCTTCGGCATTAGCAAATTGTTCCAGCCCGGCATTTTCTGCGACAATGAACGGTCGCGTCCATCCATTGTGTGGCAGGCAATACGAACAAAAATACACTCCATACCCGATGCGCGGGCCTTGGCTAGTAACATTGCCGTTCGAGGAATGACTTGGTTTTTCATGCGCTCATGAAAGCCATTCCAGCGGTCAAATTGAATTTGTTCAACCGGGGATAAAGTCGCCTTTTCAGGCCGCACCAGATACGTGTTTTGGACATCAATAATCAAAAGCGCGGTCTTGCTGATCTCCAGCATTGGCGTTTCAGGCTCCGGCGCATTGGCATAATAAATCGAGCGGTAGTTTGTTTTCCAACTCATTCGAACTTCCTTCAAAACCTGTAAGTGAAAAGCCCGCGCTTTTCATAAATATCCGCGGCTTCCAAAATAAAGTCAGCAATAGCATTGGCACCAAACTCGTCGCGCAAAAGCAAAGCGCGCTCAACCAATTCCTGCTTTGCCTTGGCGCGGCCCGGACGCAACAATTCATAGGTTGACATGATCAACTCTTGCGGAACACCCACCAATTCTGCAGCACGGCCAAAATTAAGCGCCAAGGTTGGCCGGTTGGCATCAGCGGCTATTTCAGCTTGGTTTTGCAACGACTTTGGCGTGATTTGTAAATCAGCCATCACCACTTTGCCTGCCATCAATGCTTCAAGCGAAATATCTTCGAGCTTCACGCCCCGTTTACCGGTAATGCGGCCGGGCTGCGTATCAGCCAATGGATAATCGGCAGTTGTCAGCTTGTGCGGTTCAGCGTTCATAATATACCACCCTCCAAAAATCGCACATTGATTTCCTGCGGCTCAGCACCTTCCAGAGTGAGGCCGGTCTCAATGGCGTAAATCATGGCAACACGTGCATGAAATTGCGACCCCATGGATTCACCATTGGTTGGGACCATAACTGGCTCCGGTGTTTCACCCAAAGCATAGGCGGCGGCATTGCGGCCAAAACCGGCGTAATGTTCCAGTTTGGTGATCGGCGCGTTGGAGAACAGTTCCAGATTATTATGCGGCAGTCGCGCCGCTGAATGAATGACCGCTGTTCCTTTTGCTTGAATGCCGATACCAATGCCTGAGCCGGACAATCGCGCTGCGGACAGACCCAAAAACGAGGTGTCTGCGGTGTGACCAAGCCGCACCACGCGTGCCCTTAAGCCCCGCGCGGCAATAGCGTCGATCATCACGCGCAGCACGTCCGACAAACGGTGGCCGGCGGTGGTTTGGAACAATTTAACCCCGAATGCCGGACTGATGCCGATGACCACTTCGTCTTTGGCGAGCCCGATTTGCGCAACATTTGCCGGACTATAGACAATGCGTCCAGCTTCGCCGGTTTCAAAACGGGCCTCGGTTCGCAACACTTCGTTTTGATCCAGAATATCGCGGATATTATTGATTTCCAGCCTGCGGCCTTCGCTCATTTGATAGCCGCTTTGTGGCCCGCAATAGTCATTGGGGTCGTTGATGGCTGACAGCACTTTGCCGTTTTTCACCAAAGCCGCCGTTTGCAAATAATCGCCCGAAACGCGCAGCTTCACCACACTCAACAGATTTTCTGCTTCTTCATTAAAGCCGCGCGTAGCCAGCGCTTTAATGACATCAATCACGTTAATCTCACGTGACTTTATATTGTCTGAGATCGGGCCAACAGCACCGGCTGAAAAGCTGCGTGTTTCATTGGAACCCGATGCCACAACAACCGATGATTTCATATCGGGTGTGGGGAAACCCAAATCCAGCTCTTCGAGAACAGCTGAAATAGCATTGACAGCACGGCGGCGCAGATCCAGCGCGCGGTCTTCGTGCAAAGGCGTTAAACCGCCATCGGCCTCAAAATCCCGCTGCAAAACCAGATAATCTTCCATTTCCTCTGCATTGAAAAGCGAGGTGTTAAATGAATTATCGTAGGACAGAATGGAGCCAAACCCTGAGCAAATCAGATCAGAGCCGGCAATCAAATAGGGCAGAATTTTTGCGCCAATGCGAATTTCAGATTCTGTTGTGCGTGCGTCATTGCCGCTGGCGCATTCTAAATCCAGCCACACCGCAATCAAATTTTCCGCCATCAGTTCGCGCACGCCGCCCGGCACGCTGGCTGTCACCGGCGCGCCATCTATGCCGCCATTTTGAGTGCCTTGAACACCCATGCCGCGCTGCAAACACAAACACCGTGCTTCGAGATATAGAAGGCTTTTGGCCTCGTGAAAGCCCATCAAAAGTTCTGAACCGGCACCGGATGTGCAACGCATTTTAATACCGCGTGATGCATAGGCCGCTGCCAAAAATCCCTTTGACCACGGCGTATCATCGCCATCGGTAAAGCTTTTCTCAGTGCCATAGACCGATACTGTTTCCGCATAAGAGGTAAATCCGGCCATGCCGATCAAAAGCTCTTCGGCTTCTTCTGACGCGCATTGAAACAATACGCCTGCGCGCCCAACTGCAGCGCCAACGGCGCATGCCACGGCATTTGACCACGCGTTGCGCGACACGCGCATGGTGGTTTCAATTTCATCAAAGCCATAAGCAACTGCAACTGCTGCATCAGCTGCAAGCTGTAATGGGTCATCTTTGGCGTTGGTGACATGGGCTTGATTGCCCGGCGTTTTGCGCGCCCGCATTTTGGAATAGGCAAAGGCAATTTCGAGCGCCGTGAGGCGACCCACAACATCAGCCAATTTTGCTGGCGTGCAGCCATGCGCCAAGCGAACCAACTCAGTTCTTGGCACATTCATGTCAACCAGCATCCGTGCAAGGTGTCCGGAATCCATCGCCATCGCCTCAGCAGCAACTGCAGGATCAAGATGATGGTTGGCAATAAAGGCATCAATCATATCAAAATCATGGGCTAAAACGCCGTCCATGCTGGCGATTTTGCCGCCACTAACACTTACTGCTGGCTTGGGGTCTTTAGGGCTGTGAAATGCGGAAAAGCCATTGGCTGGATCTTCACGCGCGAATTTATCACGTCGAAGCGGACGCTCGTCCCACTCAGAAAAACGACGCCATCGGTTTGGCAAACTTGGTTCGGTCATCAGGTCACCTCTGCGACCAAATTGGAATTGCGCTTGACGGCTGTCAAATGAATCTTTGTTAAAATCATTTTGTGCCTTGTCCTGCTCGCTTGGGCATGGCTCATTGAGACAAATAGTTTCTCAGGAAAAAAGCATGATTTTACAAAACCGCGTGGCCATTGTGACTGGTTCCGGCTCAGGTATCGGTCAAGCCTCTGCGCTGATTTTGGCGCGTGAAGGTGCATTGGTGGGCGTGGCGGATCGCAGCCAAGCCGGTGCTGAGGAGACAGTCGATTTAATCATCCGTGCCGGCGGGCGTGCTGAAGCATTGGTGTTTGACCTCACAAATGACGGTGCAATGATAGCGGCTTTTGGCGGATTTATTGCACGCCACAAACGTATTGATATTTTACACAATCATGCCGGCGCACAAATCGAAGGCAATTTGGAACAAGTGAGCCTTGAAGGTTTTGACAAATCTTGGGCGCTCAATGTGCGGGCGCATTTTCTGGGCGCCAAATTGGCAATCTCGCACATGGTGGCGGCCAAGTCAGGCGTAATTCTCAATACGTCTTCCAGTTCAGGCGTGCTTTTTGACCGCGAGATGATTTCCTACACTACAACCAAACATGCCGTGATTGCCATGACAAAACAAATGGCGGGCGATTATGCCAAACACGGCATTCGCGTAAATGCCATCTGCCCTGGCTGGGTCGACACGCCATTTAACGCGCCGTTCATTGCCCAAATGGGCGGACGCGCAGAAGTAGAAGCTTATGTGCGCGAAAAAGTGCCGATGGGCCGATGGGGTTCAGTTGATGAAATTGCAGAAGCTGTTTTGTTTTTGGTTTCAGACCGCTCAAGCTATATGACGGGCCAAATTTTGGTGATTGATGGCGGTGAGACCGTTGTTTGATGTTGCTGGTATTTGATGTTGCTAGTGTTTGATGTTGCTGGCTTGCGAGACGTGTTGGAGGCAGAAGTCGCGGAAATCGGTAATTCAAAAACGACTGAGGTAATCCTCCCCGTTTTTGAACGGTTTTTGTCGTAAAATTTATGCGGCCATTTGTTGGTTCTGTTTTTGGGCGGGTGTTAAACCGCCGTTCCCATAGCGTGTCGGTCATTGGTGTAAGTCCAGAGCCATTGTGTCGCTTACTCGCGCAGTTTGCTGCTGATAAATTCAGGGCCGTTATCAACCCGGTCCGCATGCCTGAAGAATCCGCATGAAAACGCCCTTGATTTATACATATGTTTATTTTACTGACATTTGTAGAAGTTCTGATGGAGAGGTGGCTTTGAAAAACATCAAAACAACCGAAGAGATCGCCTTGGGTATCCGGCGGCGTGTCTTTGAGCATTCAATCAGGCAAAACGGCGGCTATCTCAGCCAAGCCTGTTCGGCTGGCGAGCAGCTTGCTTGGCTGTACAATGAAGAGCTTAATCTTGGTGCACCCACGTTGCCAATGATACCAAAGCCTTTTGGCGGCGTGCCTTCTGCGTCCAATACCGGGTATCATACAGGGGCTGGCTATAACGGGCCTGCTACTTCCGAGTTTGATCGCCTGTTTATTGCGCCGGCCCATTATGCATTGGTGGCCTATGCTGCACTTATTGAAGTTGGCCGGATGGATGCCATCGGCCTTGAAATGTTCAACCAAGACGGCTCATCAGTGGAGATGATTGGAGCTGAACATTCTCCGGGTATGGAAGTGCACAACGGGACATTAGGCATTGGCCTTTCAACCGGTGCAGGCCTTGCCTACGGCCGCAGGCTACGCGGCGATACGGGGCGTACTTGGGTGTTTATGTCAGATGGAGAAGTTCAAGAGGGCCAGACGTGGGAAGCGGTTCAGGCGGCAGCCCATCACGGCATCGACAATCTTTATGCCATCATGGATGTCAACGATCAGCAGTGCGACGGCGCGATGAGTTCGGTGATGGAAGTGGGCGATATCTGCACGAAATTTCTGAATTTTGGCGCAGCATGTGTTGAAGTTGATGGTCATGACCTCAATGCAATTCGGGATGCGGCCAAAGAAAAGCACGATGGCAAGCCGCTGATCATCTTAGCGCGAACCAACCCCTTTCATGCCATGCCTATTTTGGAAGAGCGTTTTCCGCGGTTGCACTATGTGCGGTTCAAATCGGAAGATGAACGTGCGCGCATGAATGTTTCGATCGCAAAAGATTTGGGCATTGCCCCTGTCGAATACTCACATTGAGGACATCCGCCAAATGGTAGAAATGGTTTCACGGCCTTACGCGTCCGCATTTGAAAAATTCGCCGTTGGTAAGCCAGAGATTTTGTGTCTGTCTGCCGACCTCACCTCATCGTGTGAAGTTGATGGGTTTCGGGATCGGCATCCAGATCAGTTTATAAGCCTTGGCATGGCAGAGCAAAACATGATGAGCTTTGCCGGCGGTTTGGCGCTGGCGGGATACCGCCCTTTCATTCACACCTTTGGCGTTTTTATGTACAGACGTCCCTATGACCAATTAATGGCTTCTGTTGCTTATCCCCGACGTAAAGTGCGCTTGATGGGGTTCCTGCCGGGCATTACAACGCCGGGCGGTATGACGCATCAGGCCATTGAGGATATTTCGGTCATGCGCTCAATTCCCAACATGACAATTTTAGAAACCGGTGATGCAACAGAAGTAGAATCCATTTGCGAGGCAGCCGATAGTATTGATGGGCCGGTTTGGTGCCGCGTGTTGCGTGGCTCGGTGCCCCGCCTTTTCAGCACCCCCATCAAAGTGGGCGAAATGCGGGAGCTGAGCCTTGGAACAGACGTTCTTGTTGTCACTTCAGGCATATGCACTGAGGAGGCGCTCCGCGCGCGTTCCGCTCTGCAACAGGCTGGCATTTCAATCCGGCATCTGCATTTGCACACAATAAAGCCTTTCAATTCCCGTGCATTATTAGATCACATTTCCTCGGTTAAGCATGGCGTTGTTGTGCTGGAAAACCATGTAACGGAAGGCGGGGTGGGTTCCCTCGTTGCAGAAACTATGGCCGATGCGGGCGCAGGCAAACGGCTGATCCGCCTCGGGCTGAAGGATACTTATGCGCATGGCGGGTCACGGCCATACTTGATGCGTTATTATGGATTGGATGCCATGGCATTGGTTAAAGCCATTGAAGACCTTACAGCGCAAAAATTTGATATTACGGAACAGGATCTTGATAGCGCGCGCATTGACGATGTTCACTCGCTGGTAAAAGCTGAAGCGCTGTAAACGGGCAGAACACGTGTGTTGATCATGAAACCGTTATGAAGGTCGGCGCTTCAATACTGGCGTTAAGCGTAGAACCTCTAGCGTCAAGTTCTGGTTAACTCATGCTTTTTGCAAAAGCTGCGTTGCGGTTTCAGAGCAAGTAACGAAGTGGGTTGCATAGCCGCCCCGAAGCGCTGCTAAGGCCGAATCGACGCGCTCAATCCCAGCAGAAACAAAAATACGCATTTGCTTATTGCGGATTTGTTCTAAGGAAACGCCAATCATTTGGTCTTCGTTCGGCGCACGAATCGGTATGCCATCTTTATCAATGGTCCGTCCGCAAATAACACCTGTTGCGCCATTGGCCCGCATCTCAGCCAAGTTTTCAGCATCAATAAGACCAATGCGGGCGATATGGCTTTGAGGGTCGGTGGTGCCACATGCAAAAAGCACCTTGTTGCAATCGGCGATCATTTGAAGTTCAACGGCAATCATCGGCTCGGCGCGAAGTTCAGCGGCAAGGCGCGCTGAAGTGAGCAGCAGTGGAACGTGCAAATTAATACATTGCGCACCAAATCGTTGCGCCAAAGCTGCAGCGCAGTTTTCTGCGGCAAATCCAAGCTCGGCAGGTTTTGAACCCGTCAACTGTACGACCGTTAAATCTGACAAAGCCAGTTTGGGAGCGATTTGGGCCAGCCGGTGAATTGTTTCACCCCATGCAACACCCAGATGATCACCCGGTTCCAAAAGATGCGGCAGCCAGTCTGACGCTGCCCTGATAACCCGCTCTGAACTGCGCTCGTCTGATAATTCATCTGCGGGCACAACCAAAACATTTGTCAGGTTAAATCGGGTTTTTAACTCCGATGAAAGCCGCTGGTTGCGGAATACATCGCTGTCGAGCGAAATGCGCACGTAGTCGCGTTTTCGTGCTTCTGCGAGATAATTGACCACAGAGGCACGGCTTAAATTAAGGCGATGCGCAATTTCGAATTGATTGAGCCCCTCATGGTAATAACACCATGCGGCCTCGATTATGGCATCATCCTGGCGCGAACCGCGGCCTGCTGCATCCTCATTCGGACGTGCGTTCGAATTTTTCGCGCCTGCCACATCAAGCCCTTTCTAGGCAAAATCGGGAAACAATGCAGCCAATCCTTCCGGTGTTGCAGCACATATTCCGCGTTCCGTAATAAGCCCTGTAACCAATCGATTGGGTGTCACATCAAAAGCTGGGTTAGAAGCGCTGGTTCCGACCGGCGTAACCTTTACAATGCCAAGTGTCCCATCAGCAAGTATGCCTTGAATATGGCTTGTCTCTTGGGCGCTGCGTTCTTCAATCGGAATTTCCGCCACCCCGTCTTCAACACTCCAGTCGATCGTTGGTGAGGGCAAAGCCACGTAAAACGGCACGCCATTATCATAGGCCGCCAGCGCTTTCAGATAAGTGCCGATTTTGTTGCAAACATCACCGCGCCGCGTTGTCCGGTCTGTGCCGACTATGACGAGATCAACCATTTTGTGCTGCATAAGATGACCACCAGCATTGTCGGTAATGTAGGTGTGAGGAACACCGTGACTGCCTAATTCCCATGCCGTCAGTGCGCCTTGGTTGCGGGGCCGCGTTTCATCAACCCAGACATGTAACTGAATACCCGCATCGTGCGCGTGATATATGGGGCTGGTTGCCGTTCCCCAATCAACAGTTGCAATCCAGCCTGCATTGCAATGCGTCAATATACGCACAGGCTCGCCTTTTGGCTTTTTGGCAGCAATATCTTGAATAAGCTGCAAGCCGTGGTGTCCAATCTGTCTGTTGTTTTCAACATCCTCATCGGCGATAATATGGGCTAAATTCAAAGCCGCCTTTGCCCGCTCATTAGCAGGCAGCTGGCGCAAATGATCTCGGCAACGGTTCAGCGCCCAGCGCAGGTTAATAGCCGTCGGCCGCGTGGCGTTGAGGCGCTCCCAAACCGCATTTAAGTGAATATCACTTGCGTCTTCCGCCATAGCTTGTGCCATGCCATAGGCCGCCGTAGCGCCAATAAGCGGTGCACCCCGCACCCGCATTTCAAATATTGCCGTTTCATAAGCTTCGGTGGTCTCGACCGTTTGAGTTATAAACTCATAAGGCAATGACCTCTGATCAATTATTTCCAGACAGTTTTTATCAGTGTTCCACCACAAAGACCGGTAGTGCTTACCATTAATATTCATAAGAAGTTTCTTTCATTAAAGGCCTTGGCAAGTTTAGTTAAAGCGCTCGCATTTATAATTGTGTCTGTTTTCAAAAGCAGTTCGACGCCCATCTGCAGGCTGCGCGCTTCCAATTGGGCGCGCAACACCACATTTTCGATCAATTCAAAATCAGCATTGTGGGCAAGAGAAGTTGAGCGGCGGTGCATTTCTATACCGCAGAAGCGCAGCGCGTCAGACCAGATATGTGCCAGAACACCGTCGCAAGCGGCCGCAGAACTATGCCCTTGATCTTCAAATAATGCTTTGGGGTAAAGCATGCCACTGCGCTCAGTGTTCCAAAGGCTGCAAAATTCAACATTAAACGCTGTAAAATAGTCTTCGATCACGGACAGGATCCAAGCCTGATAAGTTTCGAGATTATCACCGCGATGCGCAGGCTGGCTGAAATAGGCCATTAGGAAGTTTGCGGTCAGCATCCCGATATCAAAACCCATCGGGCCATATTGCGAAAATTCAGGATCTATGACGCAAATATCAGCGTCAGTTGCCATGATCGATCCGGTGTGAAGATCGCCGTGCAGCATAGTCTCCGTGTTGGAGGTAAATTTCGCCAACATCTTTTGTGCCATTATTTTTAATGGCACATTTGCCCGCAATTCAGCCACTATCGGTTCAAGAGACGGTGTGTGCCGGTTCATTGTTGCGCTGTAGTAAGGATCAGTAAAAACC
The DNA here is from genome assembly GCA_031422195.1 of Limoniibacter sp. Taxonomy (GTDB): domain Bacteria; phylum Pseudomonadota; class Alphaproteobacteria; order Rhizobiales; family Rhizobiaceae; genus JALOTE01. Next base: position 14,154 of record JANOPZ010000118.1, read on the forward strand.
AAACTTTCCGTGATTGCCGGTATGGCCACATTTCCTGCAAAAAGGCTGACATCCGCCTTCTTATCTGCGCTGCTCATGGATAGTTCTGATCCGCGAAATGCCATTCGCGCGCAATGTTTGCCGCAAAACATTCCCAGCCCTGTCACAAATTGGCCTGAAATAAGCTTGCTGCGCAAAATTGTATGCGGCGACAAAAACTCCATGGCGATCATCGCTTGCACGTCGTCGAAATGAAACACTTCCGGCACTGATCCCGGGTCGCGTTGTTGTTGCCGTTTCAAGGCATTAAATTCATAAAATGCGCGATAAAGCGGCAGCGGCCAACTTTCACCCACAAGACGGACATAAGGCAGTGCTTGCTTAATCACCAGACCAGTGCGCGCACCTGTCACGATGAAGACCAAATTAAGGTTCCCATCGCCGACTTCTTTGACGGACCAATCTTTCGGGTCACCGCCCAAACGACTGGCCACCGGGATCAAGCCCGAGAGACGTTCAGCAAGCGTATCGGGGGTCAAAGCTAAGAAAGCGGTATCAGTCATGTTAACACTCCTAAATGCAGAAGCAGCTTATCTTTATCAGGAATTTGGCCAAATTCGTCAATAGACAATCTAGTTGACAAAGGTAAAATTCTTGCCCATGCTCGGTCAATGTTGGGATTTTAATCGTGTTTTAGGCGCGTTTGATGACGGATGTTTTTGCAATCAGAGGCCTTAAAAAATCCTTCGGCAGGGTCAATGTTCTGCTTGGATTTGACCTTGATATGCGCCCCGGCGAAGTTGTTGTTCTGATGGGAGCCAATGGGGCCGGAAAATCAACATTGGTGAAAATCATGTGCGGTTCGTTCCGTGCAGATGCCGGGCAAATGACATTGAACGGCAAGCCTTATGCGCCGCCGAATGCTGCTGCTGCTCTTTCACACGGGGTGGTAACAGTCCATCAGTCGATCGACGATGGTGTGATCCCTGACCTTGATGTTGCCACCAATCTAATGCTGAGCCGATTAACTGAACCAGGCGCGCGCTTAATGCTGCGCGACAAAGTTTTGAGAAAAGAGGCCCAAGCTGTTGCAGCCAGCATGGGTCTCAATGTGGATGTCAGGCAGCGGGTATCAGATTTAGGGGTTGCCGACCGCCAGATGATCGCAATTGCCCGCGCTATGGCTTACAGTCCGAAGGTTCTTATTCTCGATGAGCCCACCTCTTCATTGTCTGCGGTGGAGGCAGACAGGCTGTTTGCTTTGATTGATCGGTTACGTGCGCAGGGCGTTGCAATTCTGTACATTTCCCACCGGATGTCCGACATACGCCGTATCGCTGACCGCATCATTTGTATGCGCGACGGTGCAATTTCGGGTGTGTTTGATAAAGCGCCGCTTGACTATGACGGCGCCGTGTCTGCGATGCTGGGGCGCAAGATTACACAAGTGGACTTTGAGCCCCAAAGTGGAATGGCGCCGGTCTTGGAACTTCAAAACATGACACTAAGGGCCAATAGCAGGCCCTTTGATCTGGCGTTTGCGGATGGCGAAATTGTCGCCATTACCGGCTTGTTAGGCAGCGGGAAAAGTGAGTTTGCCGATATTGTTTTTGGTCTGGGCAAGCCGAGATCGGGACAGATGCTTTTAAGTGGCAAGCCCTATCAACCGCGCTCGCCTGTCCAAGCCATAGCAGCGGGCGTCTTTATGTCGTCCAAAGACCGCGCAAGCAATGCTGTAATTCCGGCGTTTGATATCGACAATAATATGACATTGCCGTTTTTCGTGAAATTCAGCCGGTTATCTTTGTTGAGCAAAAAGCTGCAAAAGCGGGCTACAGAAAACATCATCAAGCAATTGGGCATTGTGTGCCGGTCGGGGAAGGATGCCATCGGCACTTTGTCTGGAGGCAACCAGCAAAAAGTAATGATAGGCCGCTGGCTGCTTGCTGATTGCAAAGTGCTTTTGCTTGATGAGCCGTTTCAAGGCGTTGATATTGGTGCACGGCGCGATATTGGGCGCCATATCCGCAAAACAGCAATCAAACGCGCGACATTGATTTTTGTGTCGGAACTGGACGAAGCATTGGAAATTGCCGATCGCATCATCGTGCTGCACGAAGGTTCTGTTGTGGGCGAGCATTTGAATGCTAAAGTGGATATGAATTCTTTGGTTGCGCAAGTTTCTGGTACGCCACGCGAAATTTCGATGGCAAACCTATGATGAAGCATGAAAAATTATTGACCTTTGCTATTCGGTTTGGGTTCCTGCTGCTCCTCGCCGGATTAGCGATTTATTTCAGCATCGCCGCATCCGGGTTTGCTTCGCCTAAATCTGCAGTATTCATCCTGCAATCTGTGGCCATCACGGGCATTTTGGCACTCGGCGTGACGTGTACTCTGGTGGTGGGTGGATTTGACCTTTCAATCGGGTCGGTCGCGACATCCGCTCTAATGCTGTCGGCCTATTCGATGGTTATTTTGGAACAGTCGGCGTTTACGGCTGTGTGTCTTTGCCTTGCGATGGGTGCGCTTGTTGGCTTGGTTAATGGTCTATTAATCGTCAAATTTCGGGTTCCTGATCTATTGGCCACATTGGGAATGATGTTCCTTTTGATTGGCCTGCAGCGCATACCGACACAAGGAAATTCCATCGCAACGGGCATGAGCCTTCCAAATGGCAATGTTGCTGAAGGCACATTTTCCAGCGCATTCCTTTGGTTGGGGCGTCACCGGTTCGATATGTTTATAGAAGATTTGCTTCCGGTTCCCGTCGTTGTTTTCATCGTTGCCTGTGTGCTGATCTGGGTATTTCTCGAACTAACGAGGCATGGGCGGATCATGTATGCCGTAGGCTCTAACGAGCGGGCTGCCGCTCTGGTTGGGGCAAACGTAAATCGGTATAAAATCGCGGCCTATATGATCTCCGGCGTGATGGCCTCAATTGGGGGCATTTTATTGGCCGCCCGTTTGGGTCGCGGCGATATCGCCAGCGGAAACAACCTGCTTTTGGACAGTGTCGCTGCCGCACTTATCGGTTTTGCAGTTTTGGGAGCTGCCCGCCCGAATGCTTTTGGCACTGCAATGGGTGCACTTTTCGTCGGGATATTGCTGCAAGGACTCACAATGATGAACGCACCATATTACACGCAAGACTTTGTCAAAGGCGTGGTTTTGGTAGGGGCGCTTGTCTTCACTTTTTACCTCAGTGCGAAACGTGGCACGGGGCACAAAACTTAGTTCAGCTTATGAGAGGAGAATTATCATGCTGAGACGGGAAGTGTTAAAATTTATGGGGGGCGTGGGCTTAGCTTTTGGGATGGTGGGTTCGGCTTTCGCCGAAATGCCAGCACCTTTTGATAAGCCTGCCGATGTTAAAATCGCTTTGGTGCGTTATTTGTCGACGGGAGATTTTTTTCAATCCTATCTTTCAGGCGTTGAAAATCAGGCCAAAGCTCTCGGTGTGCAATTGCAAGTTTTTGACAGCCGTCAAGATGCTGCTTTGCAGGCCGACATGGTTGATCAAGCCATTGCACTGGGAGTTCAGGGCATTATTATCCAACACGGTTTGACCGAATCGATGAAGGACGCCGCCCAGCGCGCCGTTGCAGCCGGTATTAAAGTTGTGGCTTTCGATGTGAACGTTGAAAATCCAGCCATTCCGCAAATTGAACAGTCTGATTATTTGCTAGGCAAACTTGCTTTGGAGCAGGCCCTAAAAGACAATGGAACCGCCTTTACCGCAGGGTATGTTTATGTGCCCGGCATAGCGCCTCTCGATCGCCGCGATGTGGCTTGGAAAGATGTCAAAAAGGCCAATCCGGGTATTGTTGAAGCTGCTGTCTTTGGCACCTTAGACAACCCAATTGCAAACTCTGTTGCCAATCAGG
>JANOPZ010000119.1:0-12800 GCA_031422195.1 Limoniibacter sp.
GTTGCATTGGCTGTTGAATCGACTGTTGAATCGGCTGGAGCCTGTGAGGCAATTGCGCCTGTTGCTAATCTATCAACAGACTTGGCCTTAGTTTGCGGAACAGTCGGCAGCACTGCAAATTGATTATCCGGGCGATGTGTCGGTGCGGGCACTTTGTTTGCTGGAATATCAAAAATAGTTCCGCGTGAACCCTTGGCCACCGCAGTATCAGGGTTATTGTCCGGCGCAGAGACGCCCGCATCCGCAGAATATTGATATGTCGGAATGACCAAGGTTTGGCCAGATTGAACGCTGCCCGCTTTGTCGATGCCGTTCACACGAAGAATTTCAGAGGCAGGCACCCCAAAACGGCGCGACAAATTATAGACAGTTTCCCCTTCGCGCATGGTAACCTGTGTGCCGTTAACAGCACTCCAGCCGCCACCCAATTGCGGGGCAGAGTTTATGTTCTGAGCTGCTGTGGCAACTGAGCCGGTTTCAACAGGGTCTATTAAATTGGCAGGCGTTTTTAACGCAACCGGTGCAAGCTTTGGCTGCGGTGCAACAACGGGCTGAACCACTGCAACCTGTCTGGGAATTGAAATAGGCTCAACGGCAGCGCGCGCAGGCGTTTTCAATTGCGAAATCGAGACTGGCGCCAGCGCAGTATTGCGTGCAACAGCAACAGGAGCCGCAGAACCGTTGGAGATTATTTGGTTATTGTAAGTTGGCTGTGGCAAAAGCGGCCGCGCTGTTTGCTGCACTATTTGCCGAACACCGTTTTGTCCAACATCAAGTGCCGGACGTATGCCAACCCGGCCAATTGAGCCTGTTGACATAGACGAATCAACACCTGGCATTGGCTGATTGGTTAAAGCGACTTGCTGAATTTGTGGCGGCTGCACAGATGCGTAAAGGGATTGAAAACGCTGCGAGTCAGAGCTGCACCCTGCCAATGCACTGGCACCCAACATTGCAAAACCAATACGCATTAAAGCGCGAACTTGGAACTCTGAACTCATTTACGCATACCCGCCAATGCAATGTCCAACACACGGAACAACTGACCCGCTTATTAAAACGCATCAGGGTTACTGCACGGTTAAATGGTATGGTTAATAAAAAGTAAGCCCTATAAAATCGCAGCCAAACCGCCTTGAATCGTGGTGAAGCGACCAGTACTCAAATCTTCGCGCTCAAAGCGGCTGCCAATTTTGGTAAGGCGAACAATGCGCTGAACGGTTTCGCTCGCACCCAATGGCGCGACCATTACGCCGTTTGTGGAAATTAAATCGAGAAAGTGGCGCGGCAAGGTTTCAAACGCTGACCATGAAATAATGCGGTCAAAGGTGCCTGCACTGGCATCAAGTGCTGTGGCATCCTCTTGGCGGATGATCACATTTTTGATATTCAATTGTTCGACACGCATTCGTGCCGCCTCTGCCAAGCGGTGGTAACGGTCGATTGAAACAACACGTGCTGTCAATGCGCCAAGCACAGCCGCTGTAAAGCCGGAACCTGTGCCGATTTCCAAAACGCGGCATTTAAGATCAACGTTCAAATAGGAAATCATCTGGGCTTGGAGATCGAGCCCTTCCATTGTTTCACCGCAATCAATGGGAATAGAACGCGCGATATAAGAAACGTTGGCAGCCATCGGCGGCACAAATGCGCGACGTGGTATGGCCTCGATCGCGCTAAACAAGTGCGCGTTTCCAAATCCCCCTGCCCGCGCGCGCAAAATAAACGCGGCAAATCCTTCGCGGTCAGACAAAGTGATTTTCATGTCAGGCGGCTTTCGCAATCAATGAAACACCGCCCATATATGGCCGTAACACTTCTGGCACGGTGATTGAACCGTCCGCGTTTTGGTAATTTTCCAAAACCGCAATCAAGGCGCGCCCAACTGCAATGCCTGAACCGTTGAGCGTGTGCACAAAGCGGGTGTCATCAATTGTTGAAGCCCGCGTGCGGGTGTTCATACGGCGGGCCTGAAAATCCCCGCAGTTTGAGCACGATGAAATCTCGCGGTAAGCATTTTGTCCCGGCAGCCACGCCTCAATATCATAGGTTTTTGTTGCACCAAAACCCATATCGCCGGTTGATAGAACCATCGTACGATACGGAATAGCCAAACGTTTCAGCACTTCTTCGGCGCATTTCGTCATACGCTCGTGCTCATCCTTCGAGGCTTCCGGCGTCGTTATACTCACCAGCTCCACCTTCATAAATTGATGTTGGCGCAGCATGCCGCGTGTATCCCGCCCTGCAGAACCCGCTTCTGATCGGAAGCAGGGAGTAAGCGCGGTGAAGCGTAACGGCAGTTCTTTTTCGGAAAGGATTTCACCGGCGACGAGATTGGTCATGGGAACTTCGGCTGTGGGGATGAGCCAAAATTTTTCTTCAGTTGGCGCTGACTCAAAAATTTCAGAAACGATCTTGGAAAAGCTTTCGCCATCGGCAATTCGATCTTTATGTTCAGGTTTAAAACACGTTTCCATAACTTGATTGGCTTGATCAGATCGCGAAATCATAGAAGCACCAAAGAAGAGATCGTCGCCAAATTTTGGCAATTGCCCTGTCCCGAACATAGTTCGGTTATTCACCAACAGCGGCGGGTTGATTTCGGTGTAGCCGTGCTCGCTTGTATGCAAATCCAGCATGAACTGCCCAAGCGCGCGTTCCAATCGCGCTAACTGGCTCGACAGCACCGTAAACCGCGAACCTGAAATCTTGGCGGCACGTTCAAAATCCATCATACCCAAGGCTTCACCCAGCTCGTAATGTTCTTTGGGTGTGGTTTCAAAATTGCGGATTGAACCATGGTTGCGCAGAACCACGTTTGCATGCTCATCCGGCCCGACGGGCACGTCAGCCGCTGGGATGTTGGGAATGCGGGCCAAAGCATCATTCAAGTCATCATTGAGTTTGCGCTCAAGCGTTTCGGCTCCACTCAAAAAAAATTTGATTTCAGCAACTTCGGCTTTTAACCGGTCGGCGGTGGCAGCATCGCCCTTGCCCATTGCCGCGCCGATTTCTTTAGAAGCCGCATTGCGTCGGCTTTGCGCTTCTTGCACTTTGGTGATGTGAGCGCGGCGCTGTTCGTCGAGCGCAATCAGTGTAGCGGACTGAGGTGAAGCACCGCGTTTTGCCAGCGCCTCATCAAGCACGGTGGGGTTTTCGCGGATAAAGCGGATATCAAGCATGGCATCACCAAATTAAATGTCGTGCGCCTGCCATAGATTGCTTGTGAGGCGGCTTCAACCGGTGAAATGGGGCTACTCGCCCACCTTTGCAGGCAAGGTTTCTTCAACTGGCGTTTTAAGCCTGCCTTTTTCAATAATCCGGGCGCAATAAATGCCGATCTCATAGAGCAATATCGTCGGCAGCGCCAAGCTGATCTGGCTAATCGGGTCTGGTGGGGTGAGCACCGCTGCAACAACAAACGCAGCAACAATGGCGTATTTGCGCTTTTCAGCCATGCCATCAGCAGTGGCTAAGCCAGCACGCGCGAGCAAAGTCGTCACGACCGGCAATTGGAACACCAGCCCAAAGGCAAACACCAACGTCATAATGAGGCTGAGGTACTCAGACACTTTGGGCAGCAATTGAATTTTAACTTCGGTATCGGAACCAGATTGCTCCATGCCAAGGAAAAACCACATCACCATTGGTGTGAAGAAAAAATAGACCAGAGCGGCGCCAATCAAGAATAGGACTGGCGATGCTATCAAAAACGGCAAAAATGCACCACGCTCGCTTTTGTATAGCCCTGGCGCAACAAATTTATAAATCTGCGTTGCAACCATCGGAAAAGATAAAACCGCAGCGCCAAACATAGCAACTTTAAGTTGGGTGAAGAAAAACTCTTGCGGCGCAGTGTAGATTAACTCAACTTCCCGATGATCAATGCCAGCCCATTCCACCGCCCATTTGAACGGCTGCACGAGCATATTGAAAAGCGGTTGTGCATAGGCAAAGCAAATTAGAAAAGCCACGAAAAACGCACCAATCGACCACATCAACCTTTTGCGCAGTTCAATCAAATGCTCGATTAGCGGTGCGCTTGAGCTTTCAACATCGTCATCAAAATGTGGCTTGCCACTCATGCTTTAACTTCAGCCTTCTTGGCAACGGGTTTGGTAGCTCTCGTTTTTTTTGTCGGTTCAGGTTGTGCGGCTGTCGCTTTTTTAGCAGTGACTTTTGCTTTTGCTGTAACCGGAGCCAACTCTGACGGAATGGCAACGGGCAACACCGCCGAAGGCGTTGGTGCAACAAAAGGCGCTGGATCAGCAACCGGCAAAGACGCAGCCGTTACCGGCGTGCCAGACGAAGCTGAAATAGAATTTTGTGCTTCACTTTTAATGCCTTGCATCTCTCGCTTAACGTCTTCGCCAGCCTTGCGGATAGGGTCAAATGCGTCTTTCAAAGCATTTTTCGGGTTCAGGCTGCGCACGTCGGCGATTGTTTTGCGCACATCGTCAAGTTCGGCGTCCCGCATCGCATCGGTAAACTGAGACTGAAACTCATTGGCCATGCCACGTGCTTTTTTAGCGAAACCTGCAAAGGTGCGCAGCATTTTCGGCAAGTCTTTTGGCCCGACCACAACAATCATTACAATCGCTATGACCAGAAGCTCAGACCAGCCGACTTCAAGCATTGCCGTTCACTTTCATTTCACGCTCAGCCTTAAAAATCAGGCCTACTTCTTCTCGTTTGCATTATGGTCAACGGTTTTTGCAACATCTTCTGCGGCATTATCTGTCTTGTCATCAGCCATGCCGTTTTTGAAGTTCTTAATGCCTTTTGCGACATCACCCATCAATTCAGGGATTTTACCACGGCCAAACAGAAGCAGCACTACTGCCAAAACAATCAGCCAATGCCAGATTGAAAAACTACCCATGAACACCAACTCCTATAATTTTTTCAGCTACCGTCTATCTAGGACTTTTCTTTGTCAGTTTCAAATACACAAACGGCGCGGGGGTCAATAGAAAGATAAACATCGTTCAACTCTTGCGGAACAAGCCCGCACGGCATTTGTGCCTGCACTGGTGCTGACGCGCCGTTCACGGAAAACAACATAAACTCAGCATCACCTAAAAACCGGCGCGATAAGATGCGGGCTGGTACGGTGCCACCACCTGAATTGCAGTGCGTATGGGCCAAAACACCGCTAATTCTAATGCTCGCAGACGCCATCAAGCCATTTTTTATGCCCGGCGCATCCAAACTGCCAAGCGGCGTATCCAGATAATGATCCCGGACAGTGCCTGCAAAAATATTGACTGGTGTGAAGAAAGCAGCGGCAAACAAACTGTTTGGCTTGTTGTAGAGTTCTTCCATGCTGCCATGCTGCACCAAACGGCCTTTGTTTAGCAGCGCCAATCTGTCGCCAAGCATCATAGCCTCTTTGGCATCGTGCGTTACAATAATGGCCGTAGCGCGGCTTTCACGTAATGCAGACAACGTCTCGCCTCGGATGGCATCTCGAAGTCGCGAGTCCAGGCCCGAAAACGGTTCATCAAGAAGCAAGATTGCCGGACGTGGTGCCAAAGCCCGCGCGAGGGCGACACGCTGTTGTTCACCACCAGAAATTTCATGCGGATAGCGGTCTGCATAGCCAGTCAGGCTGACGCGCTCCAACGCACTCAACGCAGAGCTTCGGGCTTCAGTTCGCGATAATTTATTAAGGCCATAAGCGACGTTCTGCGCCAATGTCATATGCGGAAAAAGCGCATAATCCTGAAAAACCATGCCAATTGACCGCTTTTCTGGTGGCAGAAAAAGTCTGGGTCCGGCAATTTCAGTATCGTTCATCGTCACGCGGCCACTGGTTTGGCGCTCAACTCCGCTCGCAATACTGAGCAATGTGCTTTTACCGGAACCCGATGGCCCAAGCAAACAGAGTATTTTGCCGGGTTCAACACTCAATGAGAAATCATGTAATATCTGCGCGCCGGACGAATAAGTGTGGCAAATATTTTCAAAGCCAAGACTTGCCGCAAACGAAACGCCCACGGGTTGGCGGGCTGGCTGACGGTTCACTTCGTTCATTTAGCTGGCTTTGAATAGTATGATCACAAACACCGATCAATCATTCCCGACTCTCTGAGTCAACAATTCCTGGCGTCAACAAGCCAAGTTCTTCCAAATCAATATCTGTTAGCGCATCTTCATCATCGCCCAGTGCTTCCATGTCAGATGAAGGCATCGGCATTTTGAATTGATCCGGTACACGCACGGTCAACAAGCCTGCGCCTTTGAGTTCTTCAACGCCTGGCAGATCATTTAATGTTTCAAGGCCGAAATGGCTGAGAAATGCCAAGGTCGTGCCGTAGGTTACGGGGCGGCCCGGCGTGCGGCGGCGGCCACGCATTTTAACCCAGCCCGATTCCAGCAAAATATCGAGTGTGCCTTTTGATGTATCAACACCGCGCACTTCTTCAATTTCAGCGCGCGTAACGGGCTGGTGGTACGCGATAATGGCCATAACTTCCAATGCGGCGCGCGACAGTTTCTTGCGGGTTTCGATATCGCGATTGAGCAGAAACGATAAATCGCTAGCCGTGCGAAACACATAATGTTCGGCATGCTCAATTAAATTGACACCACGTTTGGCATAAATTTCACTCAAATGTTCCAAAGCGCCTGAAATGTCGGTGCCTTCCGGCAAACGTGCTTCCAAGGCCTTTTTGCTTACCGGTTCAGCTGAAGCAAAAATGAGCGCTTCTATCATGCGCGATGTTTCAGCACGTTGCAGGCGTACAACAGGATTTTCAAAGATTGAGCCAACAAAATCAACGCCATCATCACGATCTTCTGATGTTGCGGCTTGACCCTGTTCCATTTGGCCCTGTTCCATTTCGTCCATTATGTATCTCCCGCTTTCACGGCCACAACCGCTCTGCGCAGCATTAATGGGCCAAAAGCGCTGTCTTGTTTCAAATCGATAAGCCGTTCTTTAACCAGCTCAAGGCTGGCTGCAAACGAGCTGGCAATTGCGGTGGCGCGTTCTTCGGGCGAAACGATATAGCGGATCAACCAATGATCAAGGTCGGCCCAATCGTCGATTTCACCGATCAATCGCTGCAAAATTTCGCGCGCTTCTTTTAGCGCCCAAACGCGCCGCTGTGTAATGGTAATTGACGAATTGACGTTGCGGGTGCGCATATCAGCGTAAGCAGCCAGCAAATCATAAAGTGTTGCTGTAAAACTGCTTTCGTCACTGGTTATGGTCGCCTCGGGCGCACCGCGCTCAAACACATCGCGCCCAAGCATATTGCCTGCCATAAGTTCAGCAGCCACTTTTCGCATGGCTTCCAATCGTTTCAACCGAAATTGCAAAAGTGATGCGAGTTCTTCAACTGGCCCGGCTTTACCGTTATCAAGTTTTGGCAGCAGCAGCCTTGATTTAAGGTAGGCCAGCCACGCCGCCATCACCAGATAATCAGCGGCTAAATCCAGCCGCAATACGCGCGCTTTTTCGACAAACACCAAATATTGTTCGGCGAGTTCTAGAACTGAGATTTGAAGAAGATCAACCTTTTGTTCACGCGCCAAATGCAGCAACAGATCAAGCGGGCCCTCAAACCCGCCAATATCAAGATTCAACCGCTCAGCCGTATCGGGCGAGTCACTTTCGCCCCACATATTTTCAAAATTGCCATCGCGGGTGGCTTTAGCCGCTGTAAGGCGGCTCATAAATTGCCTCCCGCAAGAGGCAAATTTTCACACTGAAACCCAGCGCACCTGTTAGGCCGCAGCGAAAAGTTCCGCAAACTCTGCGCGTAATGCGCTTTCATGGTCTTCCTTCACCTTGCCCAGCGGTTTAACCGCCCGCTCAGCCCGACGTAATGATTTGCCTTCAAGCGGGCCAATGACCTGAGACAAAGCCTGCATTTCGGCCATATCGCCGTTGCAATGCAAAACGATATCGCACCCTGCAGCGAAGATTGCACCAGCACGTGAAGCAAAATCCCCAGAAAGCGCTTTCATCGACACATCGTCGCTCATTAAAAGGCCTTTGAAGCCAATTTCTTTGCGAATAATCTTGGAAATGACCTTTGATGACAGGGTCGCGCAGTGTTTTGGATCAATATCAGAATAGGTAACATGTGCCGTCATCGCCATGCCAGTTTTATTCAGCGCTCTAAACGGAACAAAATCTGTGCGGCTAAGCTCAGCGTGCGGCGTATCAACCAACGGTAACGCCAAATGGCTGTCTGCAGCGCCCCTGCCATGGCCCGGTATATGTTTGATGACCGGTAGAACGCCGCCATCAATCAGACCTTGCGCAGCCGATAAGCCAATTTCAGCTACAACATAAGGGTCTGTGTGATAGGCTCTATCACCAATGACATCATGCGCCCCTTCAACGGGCACATCAAGCACCGGCAAACAGTCTGCGTTAATTCCGTAAGCTTGTAAGTCAAAAGCATGCAACCGCGACATCAACCAAGCAGCACGCAAGCCCATATTTTTGTTTGAGCGATAAAGATCGCCAATCGCGCGGCCCGTTGGATATGTTGGAGCTAAAGGTGGGCGTAAGCGCTGGACGCGCCCGCCTTCTTGATCAATAAATATAGGCAGCTTTCTGCGACCTGCAATTAAGCGCAAACTGCCCGTAAGGCTGCGCAGTTGTGCTGCGCTTTCAACATTTCGACCAAACAAAATGTAACCCCAAGGCTGTATTTTCTTAAAAAACACAGCCTCTTCGGGCGTTAGTTTCGTGCCTAAAATACCAAAGATAGCGGCAAGTGGAGCTGTCATTATTGAACCTGTAATCGGAAATTCGAACCCCAAACCTTCAGTGCCAGATGTAAAAAAGGCCTCGACGGTTTTTGATCATGAGTATTATTGATCAGTTGAGAAACCGGTCTAAAATCAAACCCTTCAGCGGTGTTGTTTTGATCTGATGTTTCAATCAAACCGAACCCCGCTTTAGCGTGTCACAAAGCAAGAGCCACCGGCTGATTTATAGCTGGAACACAGTTTAGCGGCCGCGTCCTTTGAGCCCGCCACAATGCGCACTCGATAAACGGTGCCTTTCCCGGGAACATCGGCTTTTTGAATGACGTAATCTTTGCCCGCAAGAACTGAACCAAACTTACCGGAAAGGCTGCGCAGGGTCGCTGTTGCTGATTCTTCAGTTGGCGTTGATGCAATTTGCATCAAATAACTGCCAGCAGCAGGTGTTGACGCCGGTTCTACTGCCGCAGATTGCTGGTCTGCTGGTTGCTCCGGCACCGCAGGTGCTTCGTTGTTTACAATATTCACCGGTTGGTCAGACGGTCGCGAAGGCACAGCATCCAGAGCCTTTGGCGTACTGGTTTTTTGTTTTTGGACAACGGGTTTCAGCTCAACAACGCGCACCGGCACGTTAGCTTCAGCCGCTTCGTTGGCTGGCGGAACGGCTTTTTCAGGCACAGCCTCAATTGCCGCTTCTGCAATTGGTAGCTGCGGCATCGGCTGCGGGACAGCAGGCTCAGGTGTACCCTCAGGCCTTGTTTCAGGGACAACTTCAGCTTGAGATGCGGCCGGCTGCTCTACCGGCTGATTGGCAACCAAGGTGCCGTCCGGACGTACTGTAACAGTTTGAACGGCACGTGGTGCAATCGCAGTGCCGTTTCCAACATTGCCTTCGGCAGAATTATCGCCAGTCAATACGCGATCTTCTTCTTTGACTGGGGTTGATGCGATTGCAGGTTCTTGGCGGCCATCAACAAGGGTTTCTTGCTGCTGTTCTGGAACAACATTTCCACCGCCAACTTTATCAAATACCACACGGTCTTGATTGGGCACGATAGTGCCCTCTGGATCCACTGGCAAAACCCGTACAGGTTCATTGTCAGCGCGGACAATTGCAGGTGCTTCACCGCTATCAATTCCACTGTCGCCAATGCTGCCATAAACGGCCAAACCACCAACCAATGCTAGTCCTAGCGCACCCAAAGCCAGCCATTTAACGCGACCGGCTCGCGCATTCACAACCGGCGGCATTACGGGAATTGGTGCGATTTCGTCGTCCCTAAAATCGGAGACAAATTCGTTATCATCAACATTAGCGCCAACAACATTTGCCAGTTCATCGGTAGGATTGAAATCCTGGTCGAAAACATTGTCAAAGTTAACATCATTCAGTTCATCTACAACATTCTCAGCAGACGGTTTTTGTGATGGCTCGTGGACCATAATTTGTTGCGGTTGCGGACTAAATTGCGAGCGTGGCGCAGGCGAAGGTGCTTCAAAATCGCGAATATCAAAATCATCAAAGTCCGTGTTGTTTTGCGCGTCAACCGGCTCAGCAGTTACAAATTCTGGAACAATCAATGAGCCAGTAACGGGAACCTCGTCGTAAGGTGATGCCATTTCAGTAAATGCGGGCGTTAAATTAGGCGCAAAACTGGCTGCAGCAGGCAAAGTCGATGCCGGGATATTCGTGTATTCTGCGGACATTTCGCGTGACGCATTGGCGCGAGCGGCAACAGCAATGCCGCTGGCCATCACTGCAACTGGAACGATTGTGTCGAGGGAAGGCCTCGCCTGAGTATTGTTCGCGAAATTAGCGGAAAAGTCTTCGAGTTCAGGCACAGAGATGTCATATGCTGAGCTTTGAGGTGTAGAAACGGGAGCGATCTCGTCAAATATTGCATCTTCAAAAACGGCTTCATAGTCTGTAACCGGACCAGCTGCCCACGTTGTTTCAGCGTCTGGCAATTGCTCAGGCTCAAAATGGCTATATTTACCCGGCGATTCTTGATCAATTAAGCCTGAAGTGCCGGTTTCTAGGGTTGCCGAGGCAGGCTCGGTTAAAGCCGCTAATTCTTCGTCACCAAAAAGATCGCCTTCCAAACCCTCTAGTACGGATTGAAAAGCCTCTTCATCTGAAAGCTCTGGGCTGAAATTTGGTTCTGGCATTGAAATTGCCGGCGCTTTGTTATCGCCGCTATCTGGAAACCACGTTTCGGCCAAGATTTGTGCGTTGGTACCAGCTGCTGGCCGCATATCCCAATTATCAAAGGGGCCGGGTGCTAGCGGCACGGCAACAGGCGTTGCCCGTGAAAATGACCCCGGTGTGGCCTGCCAGCTGCGCGCAGCAGAGGGCGTTGCTAAGGTTACTTCACGGGGGCGCAAAGGATAATTGGTGTCCACATTGGCGAACACATTTTCAAACAAGCCATCTTCTTTTTCAAACGAGCCGCCTGCTTTTTCAAACGGGCCGCCTGCTTTTTCAAACAAGCCACCTTCTTTTACAAATAAGCCACCTTCTTGCGCAATTTCGACAGGCTGATGCGACGCCACGGTTGGACTTTGATCGATATCACTCAACAAATCAGACAACTCTGCGAAACGTTCTCTGTCACGCGGAAGACTTGAAGGCGTATAATTACGATCAGACATGGCACCACTCTCACACATTGGCCGGTGGCAGCTTCGGAGCCACCGTTGAAGGCGATATCGCCTCAATGTGGACAAACAAAGACACGTTTTTGAGACGTGTTACCGCATCTCAGTTGGTGCATCCGCCCCGACAATCGCCAATCCGGCATTGAGCACATTGAGTACGGCCTGGACCAAACCCAAACGTGCTAAAGTCAAGTTTGCATTATCGTGCTTAATAAATCGTAATTCCGGAGCATCATTTCCTTTATTCCAATGCGCATGGAAGGCACTTGCCAATTCATAAAGGAAAAAAGCGATCCGGTGTGGCTCCATTGCTCGGCTTGCCAGTTCAATAACGCGCGGCCAATTGGCAACCATTCGAATAAGATCAATTTCGCTTTGATCAGTCAGCAATTCTGCACCGGACGCAAAGGCAACTGGCTGTGCAAATTCTGGTCCGAAAGCCTCACCGGCCTGCCTAAAAACCGAAGCTGAGCGCGCAGCGGCATATTGCACATAAAACACCGGGTTGTCTTTGGATTGCTCGGTGACCTTGGCAAAATCAAAGTCTAATGGTGCTTCAGCTTTGCGATATAGCATCATGAAGCGAACAGCACTGTAACCCACTTCATCAACGACGTCGCGGAGCGTTACAAAATTGCCAGACCGTTTAGACATACGAAATGGCTCACCGTTGCGATAAAGTTTCACCAATTGGCATAGCAGGACATCAATTTTGGCGTCATCGCCTGCAATAGCCTTGGCCAACGCTTCCATGCGTTTGACATAGCCTCCATGGTCCGCACCAAGTATGAAAACCATTTGCTCAAAGCCACGGTCATGCTTATTTTTGAAATAAGCAACATCACTGGCAAAGTATGTATAACTGCCATCTGATTTCATCAGCGGTCTGTCTATATCATCGCCAATGTCTGTTGAGCGGAACAAAGTTTGCTCGCGTGGCTCCCAGTCATCCGGTAATTCGCCTTTTGGCGGCGGTAAAGTGCCACGGTAAACATGGCCTTTCATCGTCAAATCATTGATTGTTTCTCGAATTGCTATTGCGTCGTTATCGTACAGGGAACGCTCGGAGAAAAATATTTCCTGCCGCACATTAAGCGCGGCCAAATCACTTCTAATGAGCTCCATCATCATGTCGATGGCAACCCGTTTTGCAATAGCAGCTGACGCGTCCTTGTGCATTGTCTTTAGTTTTTCGCCGTAGGATTGCGCAAGCGCCGCACCCACCGGCTTCAAATAATCACCGGGATAATAGCCGTTTGGAATTTCACCGATGTCTTCGCCAAGTGCCTCACGATAACGCAGTAACGCTGACTGGGCGAGCACATCGACTTGGCCGCCGGCATCATTGATGTAATATTCTTTGGTGACTTTATGGCCGGCAAAACCAAGCAAATTTGCCAGTGCATCAC
>JANOPZ010000120.1:0-32162 GCA_031422195.1 Limoniibacter sp.
GGCGCGCGCCGCTTTGCAAGCAAACCCGAACATTACAGTCGTTTTCGCCCCATATGATGAATTTGCAAAAGGCGTAAAAATTGCGGTTGACGAAGCGGGTATGAGTGGCAGCGTCGATATCTATTCAGCTGACATTTCAACCGCTGATATATCTGCGATGCGTGAAACGGGGTCTGCATGGGTTGCAACGGTTGCCACCAATCCATCGGTCGTCGGCGAAGTGTCCGTCAGGGCATTGGCATTATTGTTATCCGGTAAAGATCCTGGAGCGTCAGTGGTGGTGCCGCCAACGTTGATTACACAAGAGTTTTTGAACTCTTCCGATATTAAAAACATGGAAGAACTCGGTGCTAAAATGCCTGCATTCCAACATGCCGACGTTGCAGTGGCAGACTGGATTCCTTTACCGCCGCGTTGATTTATCGTTGTTGGCCCCGCCTTGTGCGGGGCCCACTTAAATATGGCCCGCTGGGCCAATAGGAAATTTGATGGATCGATTTTCAGTTATCTACCGAATTGTTGCTCAAAACGATGATGATGCGGCCTCAAGGGCCGAAGCCATTGCACTAGAAAACACCGTTGAAATCCCGCGTGATGTGGTGCCAGAAGGGTACATAGAAAATGTGGTTTTGGGGCGGGTCGAAGATGTAGGCGCCACTTGCCATGGTGTTTGGACAGCTCGCATAAGTTATCATATTGACGCCGCCGGACGGGAGCTTCCCCAACTGATCAATGTCATTCTTGGAAATGCCTCAATGCTGCCGGGAGTGAAGGCCATCGGGCTTTTGCATAATGCGGATATTACGGCGCGGTTTCCAGGTGCGCGGTTTGGAAAAGATGGATTGCGCCATCTTACCGGGCGGAAAACTGGTGGTTATGTCTGCCCCGTGATCAAGCCGCAGGGCTCATCCACCCAGACGTTGGCGAGGATGTGCTATTTAACCGCCGTAGCCGGTGCAGATATCATCAAAGAAGATCATGGCCTATCAAATCAAGATGCAGCGCCATTTCGTGAAAGAGTGCGCGCTTGTGCTGATGCAGTTTCGCGCGCCAACGACGAACGGGCGCAAAGCGGTGATAATAGCCGGGCCCTCTATTTCGCAAACATAGGCGGCCACGGTGACCAGGTTAGCGATTTAGCCTATTATGCCAAAGAAGCAGGGGCGGCGGGCATTTTGGTCATTCCGGGGCTGCTGGGGTTTGATGCCATAAATCGTTTGGCACAAGATCCTGATTTTGGCTTGCCCATTATGGCGCATCCAAGTCATTTAGGGCCTTACGTTTTGTCGCCGGACCACGGCTATTCCCATGCTATGTTGTTTGGAGAAATGATGCGTCTTGCAGGCGCTGATATTTCAGTATTTCCAAACTTTGGTGGCAGGTTTGGTTTTACGTTAGAGGAATGCCAGCAAATTGTCCAAGCTTGTCAGTCCACCTCAGGCATTGGTCACTCTATCCTTCCTAGCCCCGGCGGCGGCATGACATTGGAACGTTTGCCTGAACTGAAAAAAATATACGGCGAGGATTGCGTCTATTTACTCGGCGGCAATCTTCTGCGTTTCGGTGAACAAATAGGCGATGCCATCCGGCAAATGCGCGATATGTTGTCGGCACGTTAAATCGTGCGATATGTTGTCGGCACGTTAAACCGTGCGATGTGTTGCCGGCACGTTAAACCGTGATTGGCACGCATTGGCTGGTGGCATGCCTGCATTTGAAGCTGGTGCAGCAGCATTGTGGCACCATGGCAATCTTGGGGAGAATATCGGTATTGGCCTGACAGCATGCCGTTTAATGGCGCAGGAGAGGCCGCTTTCAGCTTTCATTTCGTTAAGACTAAAGGCTGTTTGGCAAAGTGGCGGTCGATTTACCGATTAGCGATGCCAGCCTATTCATCGCGCAACCGGTAGCCAACGCCGGGCTCGGTTTCAATCAGCAGGGGCGCATTTGGGTCTGGCTCAAGTTTGCGGCGCAATTGCCCGATATACACCCGCAAATAAGCCGCATCTTCAACATGGGCCGGACCCCATACGGCTTGAAGTAGCTGGCGCTGGGTGATCACTTTACCCGCATGGGTTATCAGCGCGCGCAAAAGCTCATACTCTTTGGGGGTGAGCAAAACGCGCTTTCCGTCACGCGTAACCAATCTTTTGACAAGATCAACAGTGACAGGCCCGACCTGAAACAACGGCGCTTCGCCTTGCCGTGCGAGACGGTGGCGCAAAGCAGCTCTCAAGCGCGCCAACAGCTCCCCCATCCCAAATGGTTTATTGACGTAATCATCAGCACCAAGGTCCAGCGCCTCGATTTTTTCTGTTTCCCGGGCCCGCGCCGAAATAACAATAACCGGTGTCTGGCTGCCTTCCCGAAGGGCGCGCAGCACATCCTTTCCATCCATATCAGGAAGGCCAAGATCGAGCAAAATAACATCAGGTGCGTCAGCGGACGCGTGCTTTAAAGCTTCAGCGCCTGTAGTTGCTTCTACGACATCATAACCATTGGCGGTTAGACTGGCGCGCAGAAAACGCAATATTTGCGGTTCATCATCAACGATGAGAACCCGCAGCTTACTTTCACTCATGGAGTGGTTTGCCCGATGGTGCCGCCATTTTCAATTTAACAGTAAAGCGTGTTCCTTTGCCTTCAGCAACCGGGCTTTCAACAGAAAGTTGCCCGCCCATCGCTTCAACCAAGCCTTTGCAAATTGACAGCCCAAGCCCAACACCGGCGCGTGTTTCGTCTTCCCCGCGGTAAAATTTTTCAAAAACCCGTTCGATTCTACCCGGCGAGATACCGCGGCCATCGTCGGTAACGCTTATCACTGCCAGCATGTCTTCATGTGTTGCACTAATCTCAACCGAGCCGTTTGTGTGTTTGGCGGCATTATCCAGCAGGTTAATCAATACCGTTTCCAGCAAAACTGAATCCGCAAGAACCGGCGGCAAGTCGGGGCTGAAACTGCGGATCACATGTCTTGCTTGCAATTCGCGCGTCAAACGACGCAAAGCGTTGTTGATTGTGTCTTCAAGATCGAGCCATTCTTTTTTTGGCGATAAAACGCCAGCCTCCAATTGTGTCATATCGAGCAGGTTCTCGACAAACCGGTCAAGCCTTTGGGCCTCATCTTCAATTGTGGAAAGCAAATCGCTGCGCTGCGCGGCATCCAACGTGTCATAATCATGGCGCAATGTACTTGCCGCCCCGAGCACAGAGGTTAGCGGGGTGCGCAGATCATGGCTGATCGACGACAGCAAAGCCGAGCGTAATTTATCGGTTTCAGTCAGCGCATGAACATTGGCGGCACCCGCGGCGAAATTGATACGTTCAATTGCAATTGCGCCTTGATCCAGCACGGAATCAATGGTTTCGAGCACGTCGCCTCGCGGCGCAGATTTGGTTTGCAAACCAAATACCCCGCGCGTGACGCCTGCCGCCTTGAGCGGCCGGAAATGCCATTGTGACGACGGCAATGTGCCTGTGCCAGCACCTGTTGCCTCACCATGGGAAAACGCCCAGCGTGCCGCAGCAAAATCGCGCTCCGGCAATTGATCGTCAGGCGGCCACGCATAGCTGACCGCCAGATTATCAGCCTGCGGCAATAACAAAACTCCCGGATTTTCTGTCAGGCGGTGAATCTGCAGCACCACCGCATGGCCGAGTTCATCGATACTTGTTTTTGAACCCAGCCGTTTTGAAAAATCATAAAGTGTGCTGAGCGCAATCATTCGTGCGCGCGCGGCTAGTGCTTGGTTTCTTACGCGGCCCGCCAATGTGCCCGTCGTGATAGCTACAGTCAGGAAAACAAACATCGCCAGCAAATCATGCCATTCACGCACAGCCAACGAATAAAGCGGCTCGGTGAAAAAGAAATTATAAGAAAAGAAAGCTGCAAGTGCCGTCACAATCGCCGGACGCACGCCATGAGACACCGCGCTGAAAAGAACTGCCGCCAAAAACAGCATCGCCACATTGGCACCTGTTGCTAGACCCCTCACCAGCAAGCAAAGCAAGATCATAAGACCGACAGCGGCAAGACCGCTGAAAAAAGGCACAATCTTTCGCCAATAGTGAATTGGCCAAAAGAGCGGATCAAGCGGCTGGGCCGCGCTCGTTGTTTCTGTCTTGGTGGTTTTTGCAGCAGGTTTTATCGCGTCTCCAATTTCACTGACAACGTGAACGGCCACACCTTCGGCGCGCCGGATCAGTTCAATGACCAGAGATTTGCCGGTGATTTCGCGCCAGCGGCGGGATTTGGCCCGCCCAATGAAAATCTGCGTGACATTGTTTTTGCGGGCGTAGCTTAAAATTTCGCCCGGCAAATCCTGGCTGGTTAGCCTTTCAACGCGTCCGCTCAGCCGTCCGGCCAAAGCCAATGCTTCATCTATTCCTGATTCTTTTGCAGGAGACCGAAGCTTTTCAGGGTTTTCAACGGTAACCGCTATGAAAGGCGCTTTGAGCTGATCGGCTATCCGGTTGGCGGCCCGAACGACAGAGCTGCCCAAACCGTCCGGGCCAACCAGCGCCATAATGCGCTCGCTGGTTGGCCACGGGCCCTCAATTGAATTGGCTTGCATATAACCAACAAGCTGGTGGTCAACCCGTTCGGCCACGCGGCGCAGTGCCAGTTCCCGCAGAGCTGTAAGATTGCCCGGCTTGAAAAAATTCTCCCGAGCACGGGCAGCCATCGGTGCGGCATAAATCTTGCCATCAGCCAGCCGTGCCAGCAAATCCTGCGGGGTAACGTCAATAACCGAAATTTCGTCGGCGGATTCAAACACGGTGTCAGGAACAGTTTCTGCAACCCGAACACCGGTAATGCGCGCGACAACATCGCTCAGCGATTCCAAATGTTGAACGTTCAGTGTGGTATGAACATCAATGCCTGCGTCAAGAAGTTCATAAACATCTTGCCAGCGCTTCGGGTGGCGGCAATCAGGTGCGTTGGTGTGCGCCAATTCATCGACCAGCAACAAAGTAGGCTTGCGGGCCAAGGCGGCGTCAATATCAAACTCTTCCAGGTTTTGCCCGCGGTAAACCAATGTACGGCGCGGTAAAGTTTCGAGGCTTTCACACAAAGCTTTGGTTTCAGCGCGGCCGTGTGTTTCAATGATTCCGGCAACAACATCAACGCCTTGAGCACTTAACCGCCTTGCACTGTCGAGCATGGCATAGGTTTTGCCGACACCGGGCGCCATACCAAGAAATATCTTAAGCCGCCCCCTGCCAACTTGGTTGGCAAGCACCAACCGGTCATCCGGCCGCTGTTTGTTGTCGTCTCTCGTGCTCATGAATTATTCTTACACGCTTACGCGGGACTTAATCTATCAAGTTCAAGGTTTAGCTTGAGCACGTTGACCCGGGGTTCACCGAGAATACCAAAACCGCGGCTTTCAATCTGAGTTTCAACCAATGCACGGATTGCGCTTTCGTCCATTTTTCGTGCCAGTGCCACACGAGAAATTTGCAACATCGCATTTTCAGGGCTGATATGCGGATCAAGGCCAGATGCAGACGTTGTCACTGCGTCGGCAGGAATATTGGTTCCGCCAAGTCTAGCGACATCGCTGGAAATACGTTCCATCAAAGCTTTGGATGTTGGTCCAAGGTTTGACCCGCTTGAAGCTGCAGCATCATAGCCGCTACCCGCTGCAGATAAACGCGGATGAAAATAGTTCTCTGCGCTGAAATTCTGGCCAATCAAGTTTGATCCTATAACTGCATTGTCACGCAAGATCAGGCTGCCATTGGCTTGAACCGGCAATACAGCCTGTGCAATGCCGGTCACGGCCAATGGGTAGATCAAACCGGTAAGTACCGAAAACAGAACCAGCATAACAAGAGCGGGGCGAATGTGAGCAAACATTTTTTACATCAATCCTAGAAACGAAATGACCATATCGATGAGTTTAATTCCGATAAACGGGGCAATCAAACCGCCAAGGCCATAGATTAGCAGGTTGCGCCGCAAAATCGCGCCTGCGCCAGCGGCCTTGTATGTCACGCCCCGCAAAGCCAGAGGGATAAGACATACAATCACGAGCGCGTTAAATATCACTGCTGAGAGAATGGCGCTTTCCGCATTGGTCAGCCCCATCACGTTCAGAGCATTAAGCTGCGGGTAAGTTGCCAGAAACAAAGCCGGCAAAATGGCGAAATATTTTGCCACATCATTGGCAATTGAAAACGTCGTCAGCGCGCCGCGTGTCATCAGCATTTGCTTGCCAATTTCGACGATCTCAATCAGTTTTGTCGGGTTGGAATCTAGATCCACCATATTGGCGGCATCGCGAGCGGCCTGCGTGCCGGTTTGCAAAGCGACGCCAACATCGGCCTGCGCCAACGCAGGTGCATCATTGGTGCCATCACCGCACATAGCTACAAGTCTGCCGCCGCTCTGCGCTTCACGGATATAATCGAGCTTATCTTGCGGTGTTGCTTCAGCAATAAAATCATCCACTCCGGCTTCTGTTGCAATAGCAGCGGCAGTAATGCGATTGTCGCCGGTAATCATAACAGTGCGGATACCCATTGCACGCAAAGCGGCAAAGCGTTCTTTAATGCCGGGCTTCACAATATCTTTAAGGTGAATGACGCCAAGCAAATTGCCGTTCTCAGAAACCGCCAAAGGCGTTCCACCACTGCGTGCGATTCGTTCTACTGCCAAAGAGAAATCAGCAGGCGGGTCAATGCCAAGCGATTTGATAACGCTGTCCACCGCGCCTTTCCGGATAATGCGTCCATCAATATCGATGCCAGACATTCTGCTTTGCGCGGTAAATGGAACAAATATCGCACTGGTATTCAGTTCGGGTTTGCTCAGGCCATAACGGCTCATCGCAAGATCAACAATGGAACGGCCTTCAGGTGTTTCGTCGGCTAAGGATGACATAAGTACCGCGTTAGCCAATGCGCTTTCGCTCACCCCGCCAACCGGCATAAAGCCATCTGCCATGCGGTTGCCATAAGTGATTGTACCCGTTTTATCGAGCAATAATGTATCAACATCGCCCGCCGCCTCAACCGCGCGGCCAGACGTGGCAATTACGTTAAAGCGCACCAAACGGTCCATGCCCGCAATACCGATGGCCGACAAAAGGCCGCCAATGGTCGTGGGGATGAGCGTCACAAACAAAGCAATCAGCACCGGCACACTTGGCGGCACGCCGTCAAACGATGCAATGCCAACCAACGAAACAACAGCAATCAGAAAGATGATCGTCATGCCTGCAAGCAGCACATCAAGCGCAATTTCATTGGGCGTCTTTTGGCGTTTTGCGCCTTCAACCAAGGCAATCATGCGGTCGAGAAACGTCTCACCGGCCTTTGCAGTGACCTGTACAACAATCCAATCTGAAAGCACCATGGTTCCGCCCGTAACGGCACTCCGGTCGCCACCGCTTTCACGGATGACAGGCGCAGATTCGCCGGTAACCGCGCTTTCATTGACCGAGGCAACGCCTTCAATCACATCGCCATCGGCCGCAATCAAATCACCTGCCTCAACCAAGATCACGTCGCCACGGTTTAGCGCGCCTGATGCAATAGTTTCAAACGCCTGGCGATTGCGCGGGTCATTGAGGCGTTTGGCAAACACATCACTGCGCAATTTGCGCAAGGCGTCAGCCTGCGCCCGCCCGCGGCCTTCAGCAATGGCTTCTGCAAAAGTTGCAAAAAGCACCGTAAACCAAAGCCAGGCAGCGATTTGAGCGTTAAAACTAAATGGAAGCCCCAAAATAGCGTCGCGAATGGCAATATAGGTCACGAAGGCGGCAACAACTTCAGTGACAAATATCACTGGGCTTCGCACCAATTTGCGTGGATCAAGTTTCACAAACGCGTCGCGAAGCGCACGCATAATCAGCGCCGAACTAAATGCAGAAGTCGGCTTTGCAGTTGCGGTTAACATTGTGGTTGCGTCTTTCATTTGGGATGCCACTTCAATACGTCACGCCGTCGAGCATCAAGAAGTGCTCCACGATCGGGCCAAGCGCCAATGAAGGGAAGAATTGCAGGCCGCCAAGAATAAGGATCACGCCAATGGCTAGGCCAACAAACAATGGCCCGGTGGTTGGAAACGTGCCTGATGAGGGCGGTGTTTTGACTTTGGTTGCGATACTTCCTGCCAGAGCCATCACAGGTATGACGTAAGCAAAACGGCCAAGCAGCATCGCAATTCCAAGGGTGGTGTTATACCATGGCGAATTTGCGGTGAGGCCCGCAAATGCCGAGCCATTGTTGCCCGCCGCCGAAGAATAAGCATAAAGAATTTCGCTTAAACCATGCGGCCCGCTGTTGAGAACACCGGCACGGCCAACCTCAAGAACGGCAGAAATTGCCGTGAAACTCAAGATAACCATTGGCAAAATCAAAACCGCGAGCATGGCGAGCTTTATCTCTTTTGCTCCTATCTTTTTGCCCAGATATTCAGGCGTGCGGCCAACCATCAGGCCTGCCACGAACACCGCCAGCACAGCAAAAATGATTATGCCATAAAGACCTGAGCCAACGCCGCCCGGCACAACCTCACCGAGTTGAATGAGAAATAACGGCACCATACCGCCCAGAGGCGTGAAACTGGCATGCATCGCATTCACCGCGCCATTGGATGTGCCGGCCGTGGCCGAAGCCCAAAGCGCCGACATATCAACGCCAAAGCGTACTTCTTTACCTTCCATATTGCCCATGGCGCCATCCACTCCAAGCGCGGTGATGATAGGATTGCCGGAAGCCTCAGCAAAATATGTACCCGCAATGGCGGCCAGCATTAAAACACCCATCACAGAAAACAGCGCCCAGCCTTGCCGTTTATCGCCAACCATGCGGCCAAAAGTCAGTGTGAGAGCAAATGAAAGGGCTAAAATCGCCCAGATTTGAATGATGTTGGTGTAGGCGCTTGGGTTTTCAAAGGGGTGGGCGCTATTGGCATTAAAGAATCCGCCGCCATTCGTGCCGAGTTGTTTGATCGCCAATTGTGAAGCCACCGGCCCCATTGCAATGGTTTGCTGTGCGCCTTCAAGTGTTGTGACCGGAACTGAAGCCTGCAAGGTTTGCGGCACGCCAAGGGCCACAAACACCAAGGCTAAAATCAGGGCGATTGGCAAAAGCACATAGAGAACTGCGCGTGTCATATCGACCCAGAAATTGCCAAGGCCAACAGCAGTGGTTTCGTTTTTAGATTTATCGCCAACAGGTTTGGCTGACATTCCTTTGCTGACAAAGGCCCGTGTAATAGCCAAAGCCAATGCAATGCCGGTGGCGGCAGAAACAAAGTTTTGCACGGTCAAGCCAGCCATCTGGCTCAAATGGCTCATCGTGGTTTCGCCGGCGTATGACTGCCAGTTGGTGTTGGTGACAAAGCTTACGGCGGTGTTAAATGCCAAATGAGAACTCAGCGCCGGAAGCTCGGCTGGGTTAAGCGGCAGCACATCTTGCAAGCGTAAAATCCCATACAACAGAAAAAAACCGACCGCGTTGAACGCCAGCATGGCCATTGTGAACGTCAGCCAATCTTGGCTCTTGGTCTTGTCGACACCAGCTGCGGCGTAAAATATGCGTTCAACTGGATCGATTACCGGCGACAAAATCGTGCGCTCACCCGCGAAAACGCGCGCCATATAGACGCCGAGAAACGGCGAGGTCAGCGCAACAAGGCCTAAAACAACAGAGATTTCCGCCCAACCTGAAAAACTCATATCAAAATATCCTTAGAATTTTTCGGGGCGCAAAAGCGCAACCAGCAAATAAATCAACAGAACTGATGCGACCACGCCGCCCAAAATAAGATCGGCACCCATGTTACAATTTCACCAGTGAAGCGGCATAGGCCGCAAGGCAGAGGAAAGCCAAAAGGCCGCCGCCAAAAAATAATATTTCGCCCATGATTATGGCTCCTGATCAGTTATGGCAAAAGAATAGCGCCAGAGCACAAAAGGGCTCAAGATGAATTGATGCGGCCAAATATAAAGGCGGCATAAAGATAAATTTGCACTCTGGGTGTGGTTTATTGCAGCGGTGGAAACGAGACGCGTTTGGCAGGCAACACACCAGCATCACATGCCAACTGCTATTGAAGCCGCATCAACAGTGCGGCTTCATGGATATTTAGGGTCTTGGCACAAATCTCAGAATCGGTCTGATAGCATCCCACCGTTCCGTGCCAGTGAATGCACTGGCTGGCTTTGTTTTAGTGCCTTTGGCTGCCAGCAAAAATCCCAAATAGAGCAGCGGCCAGCAAGACTGGCACTTTTTGCTTTCGAACGACCCCTTCCACTTCCTCGATCATTGCTTCAGGGGTCATTAGGGTAGGGCGGCGGTATGGCGGTGTGCGTTGAGCGCGCAGCGCATACTTCGCAATGAGGCCGATTATCATTGCAAAAAGTGTGACAGCTGCGGCCAAGATAAGCGGAGCACCGACAGGGCCTACAAGTGGCCGCACATACTCCCAAAGCGCCCAAAGCAGAAAACCGGAAATGGCAATTGTTGATACAACAAGCATGGCGCCTGTAGCCAGCAACACGCCAAGTTTCCGCCCTGCCGAACGCCCATAAGCTGATAGGGCCGGGCGGGCCAACCCGGCAGCTAGGTTGGCCACCTTGAGCTGCATCATCGCTGCATCATGCGGCCGGTAATGTAGCCGATACCAAGCGCCAACAGCAGTGCAGTAACGGGCTGTTCTTCGACCTTTTGACCAACCATTTTAGCAGCTTTTTCACCTTCAGCCGTTGCACTGCTATACAGTTCGCGTGCACGTTGTTCAGCTTGTCCGGCAACGTTTTGCGCACTGGAAGTGGCGGAAGCCCGCATGTTTGAAACCAGCGTAGCCATATCATTTTTCAACAGGCTCAGATCATCGCGCAATGCCGCAAAATCGGCTTCGGTATTTTTAACAACGCTCATAGGTTTATCTCCTTGGATTTTTCGGGCCCGTGAAAAGGAAGTTTTGCAGCTTTGAATGCCGACCATTGAGCCCGTTCAGTAACCCCAACGCAGAGGCCGCTTTTTGGTTCCGCATTATCTAACAAAATTGAAAGGAACCAATTGACGCGCTGTTCGTTGATGGAGGTGTCCCACATGCAAGGATGTCGTCATGACTAGCACCGTATTACTCGTAATCTTAGTTCTCTTTCTGGTTGGAGCATTGCCAAGCTGGGGCTACAGCCGCAGTTGGGGTTACCTCCCATCCGGTGTGGTCACCATAGCATTGCTGATCGTAATCGTGATGATTCTAACGGGTCGGCTTTAGCGGTTAACCAGTGTCATCAGCCGAAACCCCGGATAGCTCTGCAGTTGGCTCTTATGACCGGCCGGCCCCTGGCTATTCGCGGATTCTTTTGGGAATATTATTGATTTTATCGGCCTTCGCACTTGATTTTGCACGCGAATTTCTTCTGCCGGTTACCATGGCGTTTTTTATTGCGCTGACCTTTCGACCGATCATCAGGAAAGCGTCAAAGAAGGGCGTCCCCGCTTGGCTGAGTGCAACTGTCTTTATGGTTTCGCTGATGCTTTTGGCTGTAACTTTGATTTATGCACTTGGCGCGCCCATTACCGCGTTCATTGCAGAAGCACCTCAATATACCCAGAAATTCATTGAGCGGCTTCACGTGTTCAATGACTGGCTAAAACCTCTGACAACATTTGCAGGCCAAATAGCCACAACAGATAAAATTGCCGAACCGAGTGTGCAGGCAGCTGAAATATTGACCACAGCATCTCCGTCTTTGATGAACTATGCTTTTCAAAGTGCGGGCTACTCAGTCAATGTGGGGGCTACGATTGTTTTAACGGCTGTAACTGCCGCATTTATGATGGCATCAGGGGATCTGTTTTATGAAAAACTAATCAGAGTTCTCCCAACACTGTCAGATAAGAAACGCGGCCTGCGTATTGTTTACGATGTTGAAGGTGAGATCTCTGCCTATATCTTGACCGTTTCAGTGATTAATCTTGGCCTTGGCATTTGCGTTGGCATCACTTTTTTCGCCTTGGGTATGCCTATGCCGTATCTGTGGGCGGTTTTGGCTTTTATTTTCAATTTTATTCCTTATGTCGGAGCAGTCTTTGGGGTGTTGCTCGCGGGGTTTGTTGCAATTGCGACGTTCGATTCATTGAGCTACGCCATGCTTATTCCGGCGGCCTACGCTCTCCTGAACGCACTTGAAAACCAGTTTGTCACGCCTGTGTTTCTTGGGCGGCGTCTGCAACTCAATTCAGTCGCCATCCTCATTTTCCTGACGTTCTGGACATGGGAATGGGGTATCGCGGGAACCATGCTGGCAGTGCCAATTTTGATGACTGTCAAAGTGCTTTGCAGCCATATTGCGAGTATGGCCGCTCTAGGGGAGTTTCTTTCGGGCCCGCATTACAAAACTCCAGAAACTGAAACGTCCGACGCTTCGCCATAAGCGGCAATGCAGCCGAAAGTTCTTAAGAAGACAATCAGTTTCAATAGGGCGAAATATGTGATTCTACCAACCACAATTGCTGATCAATGCCGCGGGAGAGTTCAGTAAATAACTCCGCCGTCGTCACATCGCCCAGATCATCTGCCGTTTTGATTGCGTCATGAACCGATTGGCAAAAAGCGGTCTTGGCGGCAAGTCGAAATGCAAAGTGCAGCCAAGGCCGCCCGAGCGCTCAGCAATTATATCTGAAAAATTTCAACGTCTTCAGAAACGGTATCAAACAGTTTATGGACCGCGATAATCGCTGGGCCGCGCACATTCCAATTCGCTTGTTTGATTTGAGCATGCATATCGATGGCTGCTGCCCAATACCTGTTTTGCAAAGCCACAATTTGCAAACGGATTTTCTCTTCCGCAAAATAAGTCTGCCGTGTCTTGCTGCCGATGTTTTGGATCAGCGTCACTGCTGCAACCTTAGATGCTCCGGCTTTCTGTGTCATTTCGATCTCGCAATCGATAAATGAACCAAAAAGCCTCCGTTATTCAAATACGCAATTTTGTCTCACACGCGCTGATGTCAGACTTCGCAGCTGCCGGCACTGAAGGCAGCTTTCGCCAAGAGCATCTGAAATACGCAAAGGAACCATTTATCCCTTAGCGCGTTGAAATTGTCAGTTGTGGTTCGGGTGCCGCATGGGCGCGCCTTCGCTTTGCCACCGACCCATTTCAGAAGGAGTTCTAATGGCCCGGCTGAACGACATATTCAAAAGAACTAAGATTAACGGATGGGAAGATAGTAAGCCGGTCAGTGCGGAGATTTTCGGTATTGAGCGGGCGCGAGAGCATGCGCGCAGCTTAGCAGCTTCGCAAACCACCACAACAAAACCGGTTCAAGTCCATTCAGTTATTGAGCGATTGAAAGACAATGCCGCAGCATTGCAGCTCGCATATTTGGAAATCGCAGATGCCATTGCTGCCGGCAAAACGGTAACCCCGGCCGCCGAATGGTTGATTGATAACTACCATCAAGTTGAAGAACAGATTGCACAAATTGAGGCCGATCTTCCGCAAGGTTATTATGATCAATTGCCAAAATTAGAAGGCGGTCATTTAGCCGGGCATCCCCGTATTTTTGGTTTGGTGTGGGCTCACGTTGCACACACAGACAGCCGGTTTGACCCCGACTTGCTGACCGACTTTGTCAATGAATATCAGATCGTTCAACCGCTGACGATTGGCGAATTATGGGCTGTTGCCATTAGCTTGCGTTTAATGCTCATCGAGAATTTGCGCCGATTATCCCTCCGTATGATCGCCGCAAGGCGCAGCCGCGAGGAAGCCGATCAATTTGCAGATCAGGTGTTGGGGACACAAAACAAAGCCGAATTCAACAAAGAGTTTTATAAGAAAATTGACCAAACAACCTTGCCGCAATCCTTTGTCGTGCAACTGGTGCATCGCTTGCGCGACCAAGAGGGTGACGCCGCAATAGTTTTGGACCGGGTCAATTCTAAGCTGAAATCCGAAGGCGGCTCATTTGATATCGCAGTTGCAGATGAGCATCAGAGGCAAGCCACAGCCAATGTAACGGTTCGCAATATTGTCACAAGTATGCGCCTGATCTCTGACATGAACTGGGAAATCTGGTTCGACAGCGTCAGCCTTGTTGATAAAGAGTTGCGCGAAAAATCCCGTTATGGCGAAATGGATTTTCCAAGCCGCACGATTTACCGCACCGCTATTGAACAATTGGCGCGGGGGTCGAAGCACAGCGAGATTAATGTAGCAAAAACCTGTTTGTCATTTGCAGATACTGCCCGCGGCGATGATGAAAGCGCAGAGCGTGACCCAGGATATTATCTCATTGGGCGGGGTAAAAACCGACTGGAAACCGAGCTGGGTTTTAACGCCCCACCGTTACGCCGCTTGCGAAATGCTATCCGCAGGTCTGGTTTAGCCGGCTATCTTGGAGCCATTGCGATTGTGACTTTAAGTGCTTTGGCAGCAATCATAGTTGCAATGCCTGATGCACTGCCGGTTGGAGTCTTGTTTGTATTGGTCATAGCAGCCCTGATACCGGCTTCTGAGGCGGGTCTTTCGATTATTAATTTTGCCACGACACGATTGCTGGATGCGGCTACATTGCCGGGTTTGGTTTTGCGAGACGCTGTGCCAGAACATATGCGTACGATAATTGCAGTGCCCATTTTGCTGACATCGCGCGACGATACCGAAGATATGGTCGACCGGCTGGAAGTGCATTACCTTTCCAATAGCGAAGGCGAACTTTACTTTGCGCTGGTTACAGATTGGGCTGATAGTCTGAGTGAAGAGCCATCGCCTGCTGATCTTAAAGTTTTAGAAATTGCCCGCGCCGGAATTGCCGCGCTGAACAAGCGCTACGATGGTGACCGTTTTCTGCTTCTGCACCGCCCACGTAAATACAATGCACAACAGGGCGTGTGGATGGGATGGGAGCGTAAACGTGGCAAACTTCATGAGTTGAACCAATTGCTTTTGGGCGAGAATTCAGCTGGATTTTCTGTGATCGAAGGCACGGTTCCCAAGGCTGTCCGCTACGTGTTGACCCTTGATGCTGATACCAAATTGCCACGGGATGCCGCGCGGCGCTTAATTGGTAAAATTGCCCATCCGCTCAATCAGCCACGCTTTGATGCGGATTCCGGCCGCGTCATCAGTGGTTATGGCGTGCTGCAGCCGCGTGTCACGCCATCATTGCCAACCGGGCATAATGGTTCGCTGTTTCAACGGATTTTCTCAACGCCGCGCGGCACTGACCCTTATGTTTTTGCGGTATCTGACGTCTATCAGGATTTGTTTGGTGAGGGCTCTTTTGCCGGCAAAGGTATTTACGATATTGCAGCCTTCGAAGCGGCACTAGCCGGTAGAATTCCTGATAATACGATGCTTAGCCACGATTTGTTTGAAGGTGTTTTTGCACGCTCAGCTTTGGTGACCGATATAGAAGTCGTGGAGGAGTACCCCGAGCGTTATATGGTATCTGCATCGCGCCAACACCGCTGGACGCGCGGAGATTGGCAGTTGTTGCCTTGGCTAATGACGAAGAACATTCACCCGCTTGCTTTGCGCGTTCCGGTTCTTGGGCGTTGGAAAATGCTGGATAATCTTCGCCGGTCGCTTGTGCCGCTGATGACCGTTATCTGTCTGTTTTTAGGGTGGATAATACTTCCTACTGTCAGCGCTGCATTTTGGACGGTCGGTATTGTTTCACTTAGCGTGATTCCACCTTTGCTTCCGGCAATTTCAGGTGCGATGCCGCGAAAACGGCGTCATACGCTTGAAAGCGTTGTTAAAGCCATCTTGAATGACTTTGGCTCAACACTGTCTTTCTGCGCCGCTAATCTGATGTTTCTGGCGCATCAGGCAGGAATGGTAACAGATGCCATTATACGTGCTTTATACCGCCTATCGATCAGCCATAAGGATATGCTCGAATGGACTACAGCGGCCCAAACTGGTGTTGGCCCAACGCCTGGTTTGGCAAAGCATTACCGCATAATGGGCGCTAGCGCAGTTGCAGGTGTTCTCGCTTTTGTGTTGGCGTTCGCAAGGTTTGACGGCTTTTCGATTGCGATCCTCACCTTCGGTTGCCTTTGGTTGGGTGCGCCTGCCGCTGCTTATTGGATGAGCCGCGTTCCAAAATTGGCCGATACCCAGAGCGTGTCATCAACTGACACACACGCCTTGCGGCTCATTGCGCGGCGCACATGGCGCTATTTCGATACATTTGTTACGGCCTCAGATTCCATGCTGCCTCCGGATAATTTTCAAGAAGATCCTGATCCCAGAGTTGCTCACCGCACATCGCCGACCAATATTGGTCTGTACCTGCTTTCGCTTGCCAGCGCCAAAGAGTTTGGATGGCTAGGCCTTAGCGATACTTTGGTAAAACTTGAGGCCACTATGGCAACTGTGGCGCGCATGGAAAAATATCGCGGGCATCTCTACAATTGGTATGACACGCAAACATTGCTGCCGCTCGAACCCAAATACGTTTCCAGTGTGGATAGCGGCAATCTCGCTGGTCATTTGATAGCTTTGGCCAACTGCTGCTCGGCTTGGGCAACCGAGCCGATCGATGATTTGGTCAGTCTTGATGGCATCAGCGATGCGGCAGATATCTTGGCTCAAGAATGCACCAACTTGCCCGATGACGACCGGAAGTTACGTCCGCAGCGCTTAAGCCTTGAAAAGCAAATTGCAGCCTTCCAACGAAGCTTGATCAAAGCGCGCAAAGATCCCGATATGATTTCAGTTCGTTTGATTGAGTTTTCTGTTCAAGTTGGCTCAATCCAATCGGCTGTCAACGAATTGGCGTTTGAACGTGAACCAAATTTGACAGCCCCGCTAATCAGTGCAGCCAAAATGGTTGGCGAAACAATTGAAAGCCAGTTTCGTGATGCCTCGCTAAATATCGACGCAACTCGGGCAATCAAAGCCAGATTGAAAAAGCTGGAAGATCAGTCCCGAAACTTAGCCATGGGCATGGAATTTGGCTTTCTGCTTGATCCGCAACGCCTGTTGTTTTCTATTGGCTTTCGAGTGCCGGAAGCCATGCGTGATGAAAGCTGTTACGACATGCTGGCCTCTGAGGCGCGGCTTGGCAGTTTTTTCGCAATTGCAAAAGGTGATCTGCGCACACGGCACTGGTTCAGGCTTGGCCGCAGCGTGACCGCAGTCAAAGGCGGTGCGGTCTTGATGTCATGGTCCGGCTCAATGTTTGAATATTTAATGCCGTCTCTCGTGATGCGGGCACCCAGTGGCGGCCTGCTTGATGAAACAACACGCTTGGTCGTGCGCCGACAAATGGGTTTTGCTGCCAAACGCAGTATTCCTTGGGGCATATCTGAATCTGCCTTTAACGCGCGCGATATTGAATCAACCTATCAATATTCGAATTTCGGCATTCCCGGTCTTGGTCTTAAACGCGGCCTTGGTGAAAATATCGTCATCGCACCTTATGCCACCGGTCTTGCATCAATGATTGAACCGCATTTAGCGGTTGAAAATTACCGGCGTCTGGAAGCCATGGGCGCCAGTGGCGCCTATGGTTTTTATGAAGCATTGGATTTCACGCCATCACGATTGCGTAAAGGAGAGACGGCGGCCATTGTTCGGGCTTATTTTGCCCACCATCAAGGCATGACGATTGTGGCGGTTTTGAACACTGTTAAAAACGGCCTGATGCGTGAACGCTTTCATGCAGAGCCTATCGTGCGTGCCACTGAATTGCTGCTTCAGGAACGTGCGCCGCGCGAAGTGCCACTGACGCATTTGCGCACCGAACCCGCGAGCAGCGAAACAAGCAACGAGATACTAGCGCCTTCCGCCCGCTTAATTGAACTTAGTGCCATGGCATCACCAGCCACGCATTTGGTATCCAATGGCCGCTATAGCGTTTTGATTACAGCTTCTGGCAGTGGCAACAGCAAGTGGAATGGCTTGGCTATAACGCGCTGGCGGGAAGACAGCATCAGCGATGATTGGGGCAGCGTTTTTTATCTGCGGGATATCAAATCCGGGAAACTATGGTCTGCTGGCCTGATGCCGGATATCGCAGTTCCTGAGCACTATTCTGCTTCGTTCACCGAAGACAAAGCTGAGATAACGCGGGCCGATGGCAATTTTTTTACGACAACTGAAATTGTCGTTTCGCCGGAAGATGACGCCGAGGCAAGGCGCGTTACTGTTACCAATGCCTCACTGAGTTCCAAAGAGATTGAGCTCACAAGCTATGCAGAACTGGTGCTGGCACCGCAGGCGGCAGATTTAGCGCACCCCGCCTTTTCCAAAATGTTTGTCCAAACCGAATATCTGCCTGAATTCGAAACATTATTGGCAACGCGTCGGCGGCGTGACCCTAACGAACCTGAAATCTGGGTGGCTCAGTTCATGTTGGTCGATGGGGTAGAAACTTCGCCCTTTGAGTTTGAAACTGGTCGGGCTAACTTTTTGGGCTTTGGCGGCACGCGGCGAAATCCGCTCGCGATGAGAAGTCCCGCGTCTCTATCCAACACCGATGGTGCAACCCTTGATTCCGTGTTTGCCTTGCGTCGCCGCGTGCGTATTCCGGCCGGACGTCACGCTAGTTTTACGCTGTGGACAGTTGTGGCCTCAACGAGAAAAGATGTGTTGGATCTTGTAGATCGGCACCGGCAGGCAGCAGCTTATGATCGCGCAGCAACGTTGTCATGGACGCAGGCGCAAATACAATTGCGCCATTTATCTATCAACCACGAAGAAGCCCATGCGTTTCAAACGCTAGCTGGCCACTTAATTTATGCCAATGGCGCAATGCGTCCAGGTTCAAAAACACTTAGCCGCGATTTGGGGCCGCAATCGTCGCTTTGGCCACATGGAATTTCCGGTGACCGGCCGATTATTTTAGTGCGAATTGACGATATGGAAGATATTGAGCTGGTGCACGAAGTGTTGCGCGCCTTTGAATATTGGAAAACAAAGCAACTCGCTGTTGATGTGGTGATCTTAAACGAGCGCATGTCATCTTATATTCAGGACTTGCAGCTTGCCATTGAGGCGCTTGTTCGCAAGTGCGTTTCACCCAAAGCGCAGGGTGCTTCAACCGGCGATGTCTATACCTTGAGGGCAGATTTGATGCAGCCTGATAGCTTATGGGTTTTGCCTGCTGTAGCGCGTGTGGTGCTGGTAGCGCGCAGGGGCGACCTTGCCAGCCAGCTGGAGCGGCTTGATGCTTTGGCGCATAAATTGGAACTCGTATCACCGGTTCCGATAGAAATTGATATGAAACCTATTGGCTCAAAAACCGTTTTGCCCGCGTTGGAGTTTTTCAATGGTCGCGGTGGCTTTAGTGCTGATGGCCGTGAATATGTGATTGCTATGGATGCCAATAATCCGGCTCCTGCGCCTTGGATTAATGTTGTTGCCAATAGTGTTTTTGGCTTTCAATCTGCCAGTGATGGCGGCGGCTACAGCTGGTTTGGCAATGCCCGCGAAAACCAGATTACACCTTGGAGCAATGATGCCGTTTCTAATGCGCCGGGTGAAGCCATGTATGTTACGGACGACATTACAGGCGTTGTTATTTCCCCCACATTAAAACCAATGAATTCCACCCAAGGCACACACATAGCGCGGCATGGTTTTGGTTACACAGCGTTTGAGCGCGAGGCCGATAATTTGAAGCTTGAGATGAGGCAGTCCGTACACCTGACCAAATCTCTCAAATTTTCCAAACTGCGTATTACCAATACATCTAAAGTAAGACGCAAACTCACAATAACATTTTATGCTGAGTGGGTTTTGGGCGCGTCGCGCAGCGCCAACGCAGCTTTCATTACAACCGCTGTTGACGAAAAAACCGGCGCACTGTTTGCCCGTAATCCGTGGAATATCGCGGCTTCAAACCAAGTGGCATTTGTTGATGCCGGCGGCAGGCAAAGCAGTTTTACGTGCGACCGGCGAGAGTTCTTGGGCGCGTTTGGCACTGTTTCGAACCCGGCCGCATTGCGTTCTAACACGCCACTGTCCGGAGCATTTGGAGCGGGGTTTGACCCATGTTGCGCAATCCAAGTGAAAATTACGCTTGAACCAAATGCCAGCGAGGACGTTGAAATTTTACTCGGGGCGGCTAAAGACGACGCTAGTGCTTCTCAATTGGTTCTTGAAGCGCGCGAGCAGGGCGCTGATGCGTCTATCCTTGAAACCAATCGTTTTTGGAAAGAAACGCTCGGTGCAGTTCAGGTTAAAACGCCAGATAAATCTTTTGATATTCTGATGAATGGCTGGTTGATTTACCAATCGTTGGCCTGCCGGATGTGGGCGCGCACCGGCTTTTATCAAGCCAGTGGCGCTTATGGTTTCCGTGATCAGTTGCAAGACTCGCTATCTTTGTTGTTAAGTCGGCCGGCGCTGGCGCGGGAGCATATGTTGCGCGCTGCGGCCCGCCAGTTTGTGGACGGCGACGTGCAGCATTGGTGGCTGCCGTCAACGGGTTCAGGTGTTAGAACCCGTATTTCAGACGATACCGTTTGGCTGGGATATTGCGTTGAGCACTATATCAGAGTGACCGGCGATACGGCGATCCTTGATGAGCTGGTTCCATTTATTGAAGGCCAGCGGCTTGCGCCCGGAGATCATGACGCTTTTTTTGTCCCTTCAATATCGGAGGAGAGTGCCACCCTGTTTGAGCACTGTGCGCGGGCGCTGGATCTAAGCCTTGGCAAAGGAATGCACGGATTGCCACTGATGGGAACCGGCGATTGGAACGACGGCATGAACCGTGTCGGCGAAAATGGCAAAGGCGAAAGCGTTTGGCTTGGCTGGTTTTTGTTCAAAACCTTAAACGCCTTTATTCCGCTGGCAGAAGCACGCGGCGACACTACGCGGGTAGCCGCTTGGACTAACAGGCTTTCAGAACTGGCGATTGCTTTGGAGCGAGATGGCTGGGATGGCGAGTGGTATCGGCGCGGATTTTTTGACAATGGAGCGCCGCTTGGATCTGCCCGAAGTGACGAATGCCAAATTGATGCCATTGCGCAATCTTGGGCGGTGATTTCTGGCGGCGCATCAATTGATCGCGCAACTGCGGCGATGAATCAATCCTACACTCAATTGGTGAGGGGAGATGATAAGCTCGCACTGTTGTTTACGCCACCATTTGATAAATCTGCTCAGGAACCGGGTTACATTAAGGCCTATCCGCCCGGCATTCGTGAGAACGGCGGCCAGTATACGCATGGCGTAATTTGGTCGATTTTCGCGCACGCACAACTTGGTCAGGCCAACCGGGCCTATGAATTGTTCTCGATGATTAATCCGATCAACCATGCTCGCACGCCGCAAGAGGCCGCACGTTATCGCGTGGAACCCTATGTGATGGCAGCAGATGTTTACTCTGTAGCCCCGCACGCTGGCCGTGGCGGCTGGACATGGTATACCGGTTCTGCCGGTTGGATGTATCGCGCCGGTCTTGAGGCTGTTTTAGGTCTTACGCGCGAAGGTGATAAGCTGCGTGTCAAGCCATGCATTCCAAGGTCCTGGCCGGGCTTTGAAGCCAATATCACGATTGGCCAAACACGTTATGACATAAAAATCTCGCGTGGTTTACTGTTGTTGCCGGAAGGCGTTGATATGGTTTCGCCGGGTGAGTTTCTCATCCAGCTTGCCGACAATGGCGGTGTGCGTGCCTATGAATTGGCACTTAACGAAACGCTGAATTAGGGAACCAATGCCTTTTTCCAACGTTGTGCTCAATATCAAGCGGAGGTTCGTCTGATGACTTATGATCCAAATAGAAACTCTGTCAGCCAACATGTTTCCCGATATTCTAGGGCGTTCAACACTGGTATGACAATAAATTGGCCGCCATCTTATCGCACGATAGACGGCTCGCTGAGTTCAATTCCTGGCAATATGATGGGCACGTCTTATGTGTCTGGCCCGACCATTTGTCTGCCTGATTTTAGCAATTCAAACGCCGAACCGGATTAACATTTCGCCTTTACTTCATTCATAAGCAGCGCACAAAATCAGGCGCGTAGTCATTTTTGCAGCTTTCTTAAATTTGCCCGCCCTACGGCTTTGTTCGGTAGCCGACACGGCACCACGTACGGACACTTTAAGCAACCAATACGCCCGAAGCGCTGGGCACTTCTTTGATCATTGCTTTATCTCTGCCATGGGATGGCGACATTAAAACAACATCAACCAAACCAAGCACAACAATCAGCATCATCCGCACCAGCTTTAATTTCAATTTAGCGCTTAAGCTCAGGCGAGAACGCTAAGCAAAAAAAAGAATGTCTTGCTTTCGGGGAGGGGATCGAAAGCAAGACATCTTATGGTGCGTGGCACATTGGCTTTAAGCGGGGTAAGCTTTGCCGGGGAAGCTCGCTCTGCGCACAAAATGTCAACGCGCGAAATACAATTCAGTTCCGCGGTTCCGACAGAATTACAGTTCTTTCAAATCGGCCTGTATTTGGCAGCTAAAACCTTCTGGTTTGAAAGTGCGGGTCACTTTAGCGCTGGCAAGGCTTTTCTCGATTAATGTGGTGCCAAAACCGTCTGGGCCGTGCAAAGAAGCATCCGGCCCGCCTTTCTCTGTCCATGTCGCAATCAAGCGTCGGCGTTGATAGGGCGCAGCTTCAATGCGCCACATGAATTCTACGGTCCCGCCTTCAATTGATAGTGCGCCGTATTTAACCGCATTGGTTGCCAGCTCATTGAGTATCAGGCCAAAAGGCGCTGCGTAATCAGCGGGTAGGTTAACTGGCGGCCCTGAGATTATTATCTGTCCGGGTGCGCCTTCGAGATAGAACGCAAGCTGCTTTGTTGCCAATGCGCCAAGTTCGGCGCCGCGCCAATCATTGGCGCTCAAAATATCCTGCGCGGCAGCCAGACTATGCAACCGGCCTGAAAACGACTCAGCAAAATGTTCAGGATTTCGCGCCACTTTTAGTGTGGATCGCAGGATCGATTGCAGAACCGCAAATGAGTTTTTAACGCGGTGCGAAAGCTCGCGCGACATTAAAATCTGGCGCGCCTCCCACTCTTTGCGGTCAGAAATGTCGTGCACTGCGGCAGACATTCCAATGACTGTGCCATCCGGTGCGCGCATCGGGCCAACCGAAATCGATGCATTAAATGGCCTGCCATCTTTGCGCATTCGAATGGTATCCAACGGGCCAATTGTTTGCCCGGCCGTCACGCTGGCCAAATTGAAATCCTGTTCTTGAAGGTGCTTTTCGTCGACCAAAATAGAAATGTGGCGTCCACAAATTTCAGATGCTGTGTAACCAAACAAGGTTTCTGCAGCCGGGTTCCACGTTTCAATATGGCCGTCCAAAGACACCGCATAAAGCGCGTCTTGCGACGCTGCAAATATGGCAGCGAGCCGCGATGCTTCGGTTAATCTGGCGCTTTCCGCATCTTTTTGTGCTGTGATGTCCCACACCACACCAATCAACTTTGTCGGGCCTTTGGCAGTACGTTCCAGTACTGAGCCGCGCGCGGCAATCCAGTGGGTGCTGTTATCCCACAGTGTGCGATATTCGATATCATAGCTGTCTTGACCATCAATGATTTTTTTATGCAATTCACGCAGCCGCAACATGTCAGCCGGATGTATCATCGCATCCTCTGCTGTTGGCACTCTGTCTTTTATATCATTGGGATTAACGCCATGCAGTGCGCAGGTTCGTTCGGACCATGTCACTTTGCCAGAGACCAAGTTTAGCTCCCAAGTGCCCATACCATTGGCGCCAAGCGCCAATTTGAGAAGTGCTTCGTGGTCGCTTGTCATAATTTTACTCGACGCGGTATGAAAAATGTTTGGCAAGGCCCCACCCGTTTGACCCCACGAAACGCAGACAGGAATAAAAACGTCTGAAGGCCGGGTTTTGTTCCCGGCCTTCTGTATTATTTTTTCAAACTATTTTTGATTATCGAAAACGGGTTAAATAGCTGTGGTCTATGCCCTGATCGCGGTGCTCGCCACCTTTTCCGGCAGCCCACCACGCACTGACTGCGCCGATTAGCAGCGAAACTGCCGTGAAAAACGCCAGTAAGATACCTGAGCGGCGGGCATTATCCGCAGCTGTGCGCATTTCAAGAAGAGTTTGTTCAACCCGGTTTGCAGCTTCAGCCTCAGGAATGCCCGCTAATGCGGAAATTTGTCCCGAAAGATAAACCTGATCAGTTTCGTTTGGCACAAGCATGACTCTGTTAAGCAAAGTTGAGGCTTGGGCTTGAGCCACCGCATCTACTGGAACCACAGCGCCAGCTATTTGCGGGCGGATCATCCGTTCAACGAAATAGGCTGTGTTTAAATCGGCTTTGCTAACCGCGGAACCCGCTGCCGTTGCAATCCAACCCGCAAAAATTGCGCTTAAGACAACGCTGACCGCCCACATAATTAGGCCGTGCGCTCCATCCCGCATTTCAACTTCAGGCTGTTTAGCATCGCCGATACGGTGCCGCATACGGCCGGTGATGTAAGCGCCCGCCATTGTGCTGGAGAGTTGAATCCACAAAGCCCACAGTGCGGTAGCAACCAAAAACATAATTGTAGCCATG
This sequence comes from Limoniibacter sp., assembly GCA_031422195.1. Taxonomy (GTDB): domain Bacteria; phylum Pseudomonadota; class Alphaproteobacteria; order Rhizobiales; family Rhizobiaceae; genus JALOTE01. Next base: position 24,501 of record JANOPZ010000120.1, read on the forward strand.
CTGCTGCCGATGGCTGCTGGTACCAAAGCCAATCCTATTGCAGCTGTAAAAGCAGCGAAAATTGAAAGCAATCCAGACGAAATAGCCACACCTGCCAAAATTGCACCCCAGTCGACGTAATTACGCGAGCCAGCTTCGATCGAAACAGGTGATGATGGTACAGTGGCCAAGGGTATGGATGTTGTGCTCATGGTGAGTACTCCTCAAAAAAACGAAGTGGGATTTGAAAGGATGCGGAAGATCAATTCAAACCTAGAAACGATAAAATCGCCAATACGATAACGACTAGGCCGACAAGATAAATAATCGAGTTCATTGTAATTCTCCTGGAAAAGAGGTGGGCACAAAACCGCAAAGGGGCGCTGTGCAATAAAAGTTATTTAGCGCTTAGCACCCGGATTGGGCTTTACATTCGCGCCGGATTTGCCAGCTGGTACAGTCGTCGCAACCATGTCAACGCTCGATGCTGACGTGCTGGATTTAGCAGTGTCTTTTTTGGGTTTCCCCTTGGATTCTTTTTTCTTATCTTTGGACATTTCAGCCTCCGTTAGGTGTGCATTGAGAATTAAACACACAAAGGCCAGTTTAGTTCCAAGGCGGGATCACAAAGCAGATCACTGTGCGGAAGCAGCCAACCGGGCCGGAACAATTTACAACGTCAACCGTTGTTGTCAGGTCGCTGCAATGAGAGAAGGTGCTAAGATGCGTGGAATTTTACTTTGGGTTATTGGTATTCCAATACCGGTCATCATTTTGCTTTATATCTTAAGCTGATGTAAAAGCGCAGCGGCTTTCAGGCTGAGTTTGTCGCTTCGGAAGCCGCTCGCGACTTTTTATTTGGTGTGCCTTCAATTTCACCAAGCCCCAATATTTCATTAAGGCGCAAGCGGGCCCGGCTGACCCGGCTTTTAATGGTGCCCACGGCAACTTGGCAAATATCTGCGGCCTCCTCATAACTAAAGCCGGATGCGCCGACCAAAATGATGGCCTCTCGCTGGTCTTCCGGTAAGTGTGCAAGAGCGATTTTCATATCTGACAAGTCAAGGTGGCTGAGCTGGTTGCCTTCAACGGTAACTCTACCGGCGATTACACCTTCTGCATCTTCTACTTCCCGTTTGCGCTTGCGGATTTGGCTATAAAACTCATTGCGTAAAATGGTATAGAGCCACGCCTTCATGTTAGTACCGGGCTCAAAACTGCCATGATGCTTCCATGCCTTCAGCATAGTCTCCTGCACAAGATCGTCAGCGCGGTCGGCTTTCATGCTGAGCGACATCCCGAAGGCACGAAGTCCAGGAATGGCTGCGGTAAGTTCAGCAGCAAACTCTTGTGACGGGCTCATTGATTTTTGCCATCATCGACTTCGCCAATATCGACTTCACCAATATCGACTTCGCCATCATTGACTTCTCGATCATCCATTAGCAGCGCTTCATCTGACAGTTTTTTGGTAGCGCTTTGCGCCTCAAGCGCAGCCATCAAATCCATCAACCGGTCTGGAATGGGTTCGTTTATAATCTCTCCGTAATAGGCTTTGAGTTTTACCCCAAGCATATCCGGAACGGCAGAAGGCACTGGTTGATGACCGTACATGGTTTTTGCTTTGTCTTTTTGGTTTTTGTTAGCGTTTCGTCGGCTATTGGAATTTTCAGCCATTTTTCACCTTTTCACCACACGGGTGGCCGTCTGGCGATGGCAACATGTGATGCAGCCGGTTCGCATAGACCTGATAACGTTGTTACGATAACTTGGTTCCAGAAATAAAAACTTATTTATCGGAACTTTTTTTAATGCTGTGCATTTGTGGTTTTATGCGGCGTATTGCGCTTGTTGCCAAATACGCTGTTTTGAGTGCGAGGGAAAAACGATATGAATTTGGCTTTATTAATTGCACCACATTTGCCGTTTTTACGGCGTTACTCACGTGCGCTGGCCGGCGATCAGCAAAGCGGTGACGCATATGTAGCGGCACTTTTGGAAGCGATTATTGCTGACCCCAGCCTCATGCAGGATGCCGAGGATGTTCGTATCGCGCTCTACCGCGATTACTGCCGGTTGTGGCAGTCAGTACCTTTGAATATGCGCAATAGCCACCACAGTGAGCCATGGGAATCTTCCGCACAAAAGCATTTGTCAGCAATTTCACCAAAAGCGCGTCAGGCTTTTTTGCTGAGTGCGCTGGAGGGCTTCAAGGCAGGTGAAATCGCCTTGATCTTGGTATGTGATGCCATCACGGTTTCACATTTGCTGGCCGAGGCGTCAGCCACCATTTCAAATCAAGTGGCCACAGATGTGATGATCATTGAGGATGAGCCGATCATAGCGATGGACATCGAAGATATTGTGAATTCGCTGGGTCATAACGTTACAGGAATTGCCCGCACTGAAAGCCAAGCCTTAGCACTGGCCGCACAAAAGCGCCCCGGCCTTATTTTAGCTGATATTCAACTTGCCGACGGCACATCCGGAATGGATGCCGTGGCCAAAATTTTGCTTCAAATCGATGTGCCTGTGATTTTCATTACAGCTTTTCCAGAGCGCCTTTTAACGGGCGAGCGTCCTGAGCCGACATTCCTCATCACCAAGCCATATTTGCCAGACATGGTCAAAGCGGTGATCAGCCAGGCGTTGTTTTTTGGCACTAAAACCAAGGCTGCCGCTCAATAAATTCGGCAACTTTTTTGATTTCAGGAACCATTGTTCTTGTGCTGCGTTGTTTTGTACCCGCGTTATCCTCAGAAAGAGACAATGATGTATTCCGCAAAAGATTATGATCAAGCGTTGCTAACGCCCGAAAGCGTTTTCGACAGTCCCATGGATATCGTAAAAACGGACTCGCTCACCCCAGAGCAGAAAATGACAGTGTTGAAGCGCTGGGAAGCCAATGCAAAAGACCTTGAAGTTGCCTCCAGCGAAAGCATGACCGGCGGGGTGCCATCGCGTTTGGTTGAAATTGGAACCGCCATTGTTGCGCTGATGGATGCCGAGCCGGTTGATGAGAACGCGCTCGTTCAAGTGCAATCCAGTTCGACGCCGACACTGACATCCAGCTAGGGTGCGGCCTTGCCAAGTTTCCGTTCCGCATCTGGTCTCGTTTGAGCCGCTTTTTGTCCGAAGTCTGCTGGTGATTTTCGTGCCCTGCTGAGTGCCGACGCCAGGTACTGTAGAACCCATTGATGTGTTTGAAGAGGGCGTTAGGCGTAAACCTACAAAACCAGAGATGACGCAAGGCCCGATGAACCATGCGCCCGTTGAAGAGGGGTTTCTGGCAGGCGGTCTGCAACGCGTTGGCTGGCACAGCGTTGAAGACATCATGGCGCTGGGCTGCGCGATGCGCGGCGAGCAACTGGCAAGGCTTAATTACGGCGTGCCAAAAGAATTGCGAAAACCTGACGGCCATAAAATCTCGGCTTTGGCTTGGGCAAAATCCGGCACTTGGTTGGTGATTGGCACAGCAACGGGAGCCGCAGAAATCCACGCCTTTGGAAAGTGATAAGCCATGTGGTTAAATTAGGTAAAAACACTGATCAGCTGCGTCGAGATCGAACGCATTTGGCGCGAATGCTATCAAATACTAGGCGCAGACGTTCAAGTCTCTGTCTCTGAAATCAATTGCCCTGAGTCCGACTGCCCGCCGGTTAAAACAGTCATCATAGCGTTTAGGAAAAATGCTCCGACGCAATCTTTCACCATCCATAAGCCCTGCGCCCGTGTGACAGCACATGATATCCGTGCTGTGTTTATAACCAACACTACAAGTTTCGCGACGGGTTAGACCGTACCAGATCGTCGCTGGTGTAGTCCAAAACGCCCAGGCCAAATCCACCTATAAACGCATCCAGCGCAGCGATAAACACCCGCGGCTCCTGCCCGTTAAACAGCATCAGTGCTCCTGCATTCAGTTTGGCGCGGTGGCCTTTGCGCACCGCCACAACACAGGCCATTAAATGCCGTTCATGGTCCGAGATTTTAGCGCTGCAGTTCGGGCAAACCGGATTTGAAAACATAAATGTTTCACGCCGTGTAATGCGCATAGCGTCCAGCACCTCAACAATGCCGGTTGCAATCGCGGGCCCGTGAATTGCGCCCCAGCTGCGCTTTGCCAGCGCAAATGCTGTGGTCCAATGGCGCGTTTCAGGATCTGAAAACGCCGCAAAAAAATACCGAGATATTTGCAAAAACGCCAACTCAAACGGATCCAAACCGGCGTTCACCAGCAGCTTGCGATTACCAAACGGACCGTGATTACAGGCGCTCATTTAGGCCCTGCCTTCACGACGCCGGCTTTGGCAGAGGAGGCAGCAAAGTCGACAATAGTGACATTTTCAGCCTGAACTTGAGATGGATCGATTGCCTTCACCGGCGCGCTCCCCGCCACGTTTTGCTGCGACGGAAACTGCACAACATTGGCGTTTTGCAGATTTGACGCCGCAGCTTTGCACTCATGCATGAGGCGGCGGAGTTCAGGGTGCAGACCGCCTTCAAAACCAGAAGCGATAAAGTCGAGCAAGCCATAGGGTTCAATCGACAAATATTCGAAAGGTGTTTTGTCGTAATCAGCCAATTCATTTATGCCCTTATGTTGGCCGGAAAATACGGCTCTGAATAGACAATCAAACCCGCGGCGTTCGCGGGTTTACCGGCGGCCGATATTTTTGCGCCCGCCGGGTATTGTTCATCATCCCTCAAAACTTCGCCGTATACGCCATCGACGCTTTGAAGCTGCGGCCTTTGGCAGGGCCTGCCGTTTGCAAATATTCCTGATAGTTGTTGTCAAAAATATTATTGACGCGGCCTGTCAGTTCAAAGCCTTTCAGCGTTCCCTCCTGCGGCTTCCATGACGCAAAAATGTCGTGGACATTAAAGGCTTTGAGGCGCCGTTGATCGTCGGCGGTTGGCGGCAAGGCTTCCGGCCAGCGGGTTTGCGCGGCAACAAGGCGGGCATCCCAGCCAAAGCGGATGTCGTAATCCGGTAGCTTGCCACCAAGTGTAAATGAGACCTCGTCGGGCGCAATCGAGGTTGCGGGGCGCCCTGTCAGCTTTTCATCGCCACGAATGAGAGACGCTGCAAAACTGGCAAACGCATATTCAGTGTCGTATGAGCCTTCGAGTTCAACGCCGTAAATGATTGTTTCACCGGCGTTGACAAACGGTTTGGTTGAGACGGGCAGCGTATCCCCACCTCGAACAATACGGTTTTGAACATCGTTGTAAAAGCCGGTGAGTTTATAGCTGAATTGATCACCGTCTTGGAACACGTCAGGCAGTTCCTGACCAAACCCAAGCTCAACAGTGTGGGCGGTTTCTTTGTTCAGTTTGCCTTGCACAGTGGTGGCGATGAACGAGAATTCTTCGTCGATACCCGGCAAACGTTGCGTGTAAGCATATGAACCAAACAACGACAACGTGTCGGTCAGTTTGTAGTGAACTGCAAGTTTAGGCGCTAAAGCAATGTCGGAAACCTCAACCGGTTGAATCGGGCGTTTAGCAAAATTGGGATTTCCGTTGATAAACAATGACGTGCCGGTTGCCTCCATAGATTGCCAGTCGGCGCGGATGCCGCCGATGATCGTCAGTTTTTCATCCCAAATAAATTCGTTCTGGGCAAATGCGCCAATAACAGTCTGGTTGCCTTCGGGGTGTGAGCCGATGCCGGTGCCATCAAGATCAAAACGCCGGCGCTCATGGTATTTGCCTTGCAGGCCAACCGTTAGGAAGTTTTCATACCCTTCGCCTTCCCACTCAAACGTGTTCTCGCCTTTCAGCTCCCAATAAGCGTAAGAAAACTCAGCATTGATAAACTGCTCTTGCTTATTGATCTGCTCAGAATAAGACGCTTGGATTTTAAGGTCGAGCCACGGATTGTCTGACGCTTCATCCTCATAGGACAGGATATAAGTCGTATCGCTGGTGCTGCGCGGAACAAGCGGCGGCATTGTCACCGGCAAACCCCCTGGAGAGGTTGCAGACAGTCCATCGGTTTCGGTATGTGAATATGAGGCGCGTAAAACCTGCTCTTTGGCCTCATCCATATAGAACGTGCCTTTCAGCAAACCGGATGGAAATTGACCGGCAGTGCCGATTTTTTCAAACCCGCCACCCGCAATGATGTTTTGCACATCGCGGTAATTGCCTGACACCAGAAACTCAGCGTTTTCGCTGGCACGCAACGCCAAAATTGCTGAAGCGACATAGCCTTTTTGGTTGCTGTCACCTTCCATTTTAACGCGGATCGCACCCTTGTCGCCGTCCTCTAAAAAGTCGGAGGCATCTTTGGTGGTGAAGTTGATCACGCCGCCCAATACTCCCGAACCGTAAAGCGTGCCGGAGGCAGGCCCGCGCAAAACTTCAACGCGCTTGAACAAGGACGGGTCAGCAAAAATACCGCCCATCCGGTAGGATTCGTAATATTTGGTTGCGCCATCAACAGTCAGCAACACACGGCCTTCTTGGTTAGAGCCGACTTCTTGAGGGCCAAAACCACGAATGTTAAAGTTGCTGCCAAGAATGTTTGAATCGCCGCCGGTGGCTTTGACGCCGGGAATTTTATCGGTGATATCGCCAAGATCATCCATGATTTTCTCATCGAGATCTTCTTGCTCCAGCACGGTTACGGCCTGCGGTGTATCGGTCGCCACTTTAACGCGGCCAGCACCCAAAATCAGGCGTTTTAACAGGGTAACCCGCCCTTGTTTTGGCGCAGTGGCTTGTGTTGCGGAAGGCGTAACCGGCGCGGTTTGTGCTACAGCCAATGCTGGTTGCAGCGCTAACAGCGCAACTGCGCTGGTTGAAATTAAAAGCCCTCGGGCAAATTTAGTCCCCATCAATCCACTCCATTTTGTTTTTTGGAAAATGGCTGGCTGGCGGAGGCTGGCTTGCACATAAACGGTTTTGGCCACTCATAAAAGACGCAAGAACTGCTTGACATTCTTACGGTGACGGATGATGTTTATGAAACATGACTGTGATAGTCAAGTTTGAATTATCGAGTTTTACCGACTCTGAAATAACTGATGCCAAGCCAGCCTCGTTGCCAGCCAGGCGCCCAAAACGGCAAACGCTTCTAAATAAACGTGATGACATCAGAAAAACCATGGATTTAGACAGCAAAACTCCAATTTTCACCCCCGTCGAAATACAGGTTGAAAAACTGCGCGTTCTCGACAGCCAGCATTTATTGCTCGGTGAGGCTGAAGTTGGGATTTTGCATGAAAACGCGGTTTACCGGCTGAGGGTCACCAAACAGGGCAAGTTGATCCTTAATAAATAGGCGTAAGCAGGTACCATAATGACACTTCAAACCCGGCTCGTCGCGGCAGATATCCGTGCGGCGCAAACCCAAAACCCAAAACTGCGCGAGCGTGAATTGGCCGCGCAACTTGGTATCTCTGAGGCAGAACTCTTAGCCGCTTGGCTGGGTGAAACAGCCGTGCGCATCGACCCTAACCCTGCTCATGTCATCCCGCATTTGATGCAGGTTGGCGAGGTTATGGCGCTGACCCGCAATGATGTTGTGGTGCACGAAAAAATTGGCATGTATGAACGCTTCAAGCAGCGCGAAAGCACCGCAATGGTGCTCGGCCCTGATATTGATATGCGGATATTTCCCGATCAATGGGCTTACGGGTTTGCGGTTGAAAAAACCGATACAGATGGCGCAAC
>JANOPZ010000121.1:0-7158 GCA_031422195.1 Limoniibacter sp.
CCAAAACCTGGCTGCATATCCAGGATTTTGAAGTTGAAGCTGCTATCGCTACAGGGCTGTTGAAAAAAGGGACACTTATTGCGCGAGCCGCAAATGCTTTCGAAAAATGGATGTTGACCCGGTTTGATAAGGTTAGCTCAATTTCGCCTCCAATGGTTGCTCGGCTGATAACGAAGGGTGTGGCACCCCATCGAACATATGAATTTAGAAACTGGGCAGATCTATCGGTTGTTTCACCTTTAAGCGGGCAGTCGCTTTTAAAGGCTGAATTGAAAATTCAGACGCCATTTGTAGCGCTCTATTCGGGTAACATTGCCAATAAGCAAGGTATTGAGATTATCGTGGACATGTCACGACATCTTATGCATCGCAGCGACCTAACCATCGTTATATGCGGGAACGGCCCAATGCTTGCTCAAATAACGGAGATGGCGCGTGATTTTCCATTCATCCGGTTTATTCCTTTACAACCTCTCAACCGATTAAACGATCTACTCGGGATGGCAGATGTACATTTATTGCCCCAAATCGGGGGTGCCGCAGATCTCCTTTTGCCGTCAAAGCTGACCAATATTTTGGCGTCTGGTCGTCCGGTTTTAGCAACAACGCATATTGATACTGCATTAGGCTCAGAGGTGACGGGCTGCGGTGTAATCGTTGCTCCAGGTGATGCTATTGCTATGGCAAAGGCGCTCGAAGCACTTCTTGATGACCCAATACGGCGGGCTGAACTGGGTTTGGCGGCAAGACAACGGGCTATCGAAAAATGGGACGGTGCAAATATCTTGGAAGGTGTTCATGCCGAAATCGAACGCTTAGCCAATAAAACACTGCCGGCAAAAATACAAAAAGAGTCAAGAATATGATGAAAAAAGCACTTATTACCGGAATAACCGGGCAAGATGGTTCCTATTTAGCAGAATTCCTTCTGGACAAAGGGTATGAGGTCCATGGCATCAAGCGCCGGGCATCAATGTTCAACACACAACGCGTCGATCACATTTATCAAGATCCGCACATTGATAACGCGCACTTCATTTTACACTATGGCGATTTGACGGATAGTTCGAATCTAACCCGTATTATGAGTGAAGTGAAACCCGACGAAGTTTATAATCTTGGTGCCCAGTCGCATGTTGCGGTAAGTTTTGAGGCTCCAGAATATACCGCCGATGTTGATGCAATGGGCACGTTGCGCCTGCTAGAAGCAATCAGATTTCTAAAGCTTGAAAAAGAAACGCGCTTTTATCAAGCTTCCACATCAGAATTATATGGTCTTGTACAAGAAACACCACAGCGCGAAACCACGCCATTTCACCCGCGCTCACCTTATGCAGTCGCCAAACTTTATGCCTACTGGATGACGGTAAATTATCGCGAAGCTTATGGAATGTATGCTTGTAACGGTATTTTATTCAATCACGAGAGCCCGCGCCGTGGCGAAACCTTTGTTACCCGTAAAATTACCCGGGGTTTGGCTAATATAGCGCAAGGTTTGGAAAAGTGCCTTTATATGGGCAATATCGATAGTCTCCGCGACTGGGGCCATGCCAAGGACTACGTCCGCATGCAGTGGATGATGTTGCAGCAAGAGCAACCAGATGATTTCGTAATCGCCACTGGCGTGCAATATTCTGTTCGGGAATTCATTGAATGGTCAGCAGCCGAATTGGGCGTGGAACTTGAGTTTACTGGCACTGGTGTGGATGAAATTGCCACAGTGTCTGCCGTCAAAGGTGATAAAGCTCCGGCGATCAAGCAGGGTGATGTGATTTTGCAGATCGACCCCCGCTATTTTAGACCTGCTGAAGTGGAAACTCTGCTGGGTGATGCTAGTAAAGCAAAACAATTACTCGGCTGGACCCCTGAGATTACGGCTCAAGAGATGTGCGCTGAAATGGTTGCTTCCGATCTTAAAATGGCACAACGCCATGCTTTTCTGAAGTTGCATGGACATGGCATGCCAATCAGTTTGGAGGCTTAACGGCATGTACGGGGTCTGCTTCATCGGAATGCGCCACTTGAGCGACTGGTTAATATTGAGCCTGACGCAGGTACTTTATCAGACACATGCAACGATTATCCGCGGGTCAAACGCGCAAGAAATCATCTGCAAGTTCGAGATGCAAAACGCCCAAACTGATGAAATAGAACACATTTCGCTCATTCGTATGGTTGAAGATTTTGTGTGCCAAGCAAAAATAGCGGCAGTTGGCCAAAATGCGTGATATTTTTCGGAAGTTAGAAAAAGCTTTTAGAAGTTTGCAAAACCCCTTGTTTCGACGGGCACTGCGGATTGGTGTGTCGCCAAGCCACGAACACCGCACTATGCTGGAAATACTTGGACCCGTTTGCACAGTTGTTGATGTTGGTGCCAATTGCGGGCAGTTCGCTTTGATGGCCCTAAACAGCCTACCAAATGCGCAAATTCATTCGTTCGAACCGTTGTCTGAAGCGGTGGCCAAATTTGAACGCGTAACCTTAGGCCAAGATCGCGTGAAACTGCACCGGGTGGCCTTGGGCGCTACCGAAATGAGTTTGCCGATACACGTTTCGGCACGGGCAGACAGCTCTTCGTTGTTGAGCTTAGGGATGCAATCTGAAGTGTATCCGGGAACCCACGAGGTTAGAGTTGAGACAGTTCAAGTCGCCCCCTTAGACAGCATTTTGAGTCTTGCAGACATTAAATCCCCGGCTCTCCTGAAAATCGACGTACAGGGCTATGAAATGCAGGTTTTGCAAGGCTGTAAAAGCTTGTTGCAACAATTTGACTGGATATTTGTAGAGCTTTCATTTGTTGAACTTTATATCGGGCAAGTTCTTTGCCCTGAGGTTGTTAGTTGGTTGGCAACACACGGGTTTGCACTCAACGGCGTTTACGTGACGGATATGTCATATAAAAATGGAAAAACAATTCAAGGCGATTTCCTGTTCAAACGCATCGCAGCCCACGGTGCGACTTAAACAATGGCCAATTCAATGAAAAAAGAACGCGTTTATATCGCAGGTCACCGTGGCATGGTTGGCAGTGCGATACTGCGCCAACTTGAACAGCGCCGTGCTGCAGGTCACGATATCGAGGTAATTACACGGACCCATCTTGAGCTTGACCTGACAAGCCAGCAAGCGGTGCGTGAGTTCATGCAGGCTGAACGTCCGGATGTGGTTATCTTGGCTGCGGCAAAGGTGGGCGGTATTCATGCCAACAGCACTTATCCAGCGGACTTCATTTACGAGAATCTCATGATTGAATGCAATGTCATTCATCAAGCCTTTGATGCTGGGGTACAGCGGCTTTTACAACTTGGATCATCGTGTATTTATCCTCGCCAAGCAGCGCAACCAATGCGCGAGGATGCCCTGCTAACTGGAATACTTGAGCCAACCAACGAACCCTACGCCGTGGCTAAAATTGCTGGAATTAAGCTCTGTGAGAGCTATAATCGCCAGCATGGCACCGACTATCGTTCCGTGATGCCAACTAATTTGTATGGGCCCGGCGATAATTTCCATCCCGAAAATAGCCATGTCATGCCAGCTTTAATCCGGCGCTTTCATGAGGCGACCCGCGCTGGGTTGTCTGAGGTCACGATTTGGGGATCAGGCACGCCGCGGCGGGAATTTTTGCATGTGGATGATATGGCCGAAGCCAGTTTGTTTGTTTTAGACCTTGACCGTGCAATCTATAATAGCAACACGCAACCAATGCTGAGCCACATTAACGTCGGTACCGGTGTCGATATCTCGATTCTTGAGCTGGCTCATGCAATCGCTAAAGTCACTGAATTTACAGGTCATATCAAAACCGACCCAACCAAACCTGATGGGACCCTACGAAAACTAATGGATGTCAGCCGTCTCGCGGATATGGGCTGGCGAGCACACATCGATTTGGATAAAGGACTTCAGGCTACTTACCAGTGGTTTTTGGCTTCCCCTGAATTTAGAAAATAACTGGTTTTACCTTAATATTGAAGAGCAAACCTGTTGTGCAAACGATATCAAAAATTCAAAACAGCATAATAAATATAGAATTCCATATAAAAAAGGGTTATTGCTCTTATTTATTATTTTGAAAGCTTTAATTAATGAAGCAAATTTTGCAATCAGCCACAATTAATACTTGGATTAGTATTGGAGTTCGCATTGGTGGCTTGGCATTGCTGTTGCCAATCGTTTTGACACACTTAGATTTGAATCAAGTACTGATTTGGCAATTGCAGAGTAGCATTATGGTCATGATGCTGTGGATTGATTTCGGCATAACGCCAACCTTTTCGCGGTTTATTGCTGTTGCCCGCGGCGGTGGGTCGCTTCAAGAATTACAGCAAACCGTTAAGCATCAAATACGTCCTAAAGGCGCCCCGGATATAGCCAGCGCGCCGCTGAATTTGGATAGCATGGTTAGCACCTCAGGGCGGGTGTATTTGATCATGGCTTTGGTTGGAACACTGCTCATAGCCCTTATTGGCACTCTGGTTATGATGGGTCCGGTCACCACCCTTTCAAATCCGAATGAAGGATGGCAGGCATGGATGTTGACCCTTGTCGCCGTCCCGTTCGCATCAATGAATGGATATAACGCTTCAGTGCTGGTGGGTTGCGACCGAATTGCCAGATTACGGCAAATTGAAAGTGTCATTGGGCTGTTGCAGATTTTCTCTACCTGCTTGGTTGTGATTTTTACAGCCAATCTGGTTTGGATTGCAGCGTCATATACGTTTTGGACAATTGTGAGTTTTGCCGTGAATTCTCGGTATCGGAAAATTGTGCTTCACGACCAAAAAGAATCGGAAGCTATTGAACAGCAGCCAAAATGGAACCCCGAGTTGTTTCGTGTTGCTTGGGCAGCAGGCTGGCGTTCGGGAATAGGGGTGTTATTCAGCACCGGAATTATTCAAGGTAGCGGAATGGTGATGCCTCAAATTGCGAGCGTAGAGGTGTCTGCGGCCTACTTGTTAACGCTTCGATTGGTAACCATTGCAAGCCAAATGTCACAAGCGCCATTTTATTCCCGTCTGCCGACGATGGCGAAAGTCAATGCTGAAGGCAATCGGGTCGAGCTGATCAAATTGGCGAAGAAAGGATTGAATTTATCTTTCTGGACCATGACGGCAGGGATTTTTGCGATCCTTTTTATATTCCCGCAGGTTTTGCTTCTCATTGATGGTTCGGTGCAAATGACGTCACCGATGCTTTCGCTAATGCTGTCCTTGGCCTTTTTTGCAGAGCGTTATGGCGGCATGCATATGCAGCTTTACACCTTATCCAATCAAGTGATTTGGCACCGCATCAATGGTTTTACCGGTATCTTTATCCTTTTGGCCTTTGCGTTGCTTTGGCCGTTCGCCGGGCCACACTCTATGCCCCTCGCTATGTTGGCGGGCTACGGCTTTTATCTCTGCCCTCTCGTTTCTCACAAATCGTTAGCTTTTATTGGCCAAGAGCGGTGGCGGTTTGAGCGAGAAACAAGCCTTGGGCCAATAATTGCTTTGCTCGCTTTAAGCGTACTGCATCTATTGCTGGCTTGGCAGCCTCTATAAATGAGCAATTTTAATCATAATTGGATTCTACACGGCAAATATCTTTAGCGCCCGAAATAACTTTGAAAAAAATTGAACCCGGAGAATTGATATGAAACATAAGCTGGTTGCACTCATGCCGATGCGGCACTCATCCGAGCGGGTGAAAGGCAAAAACTACCGGCCGTTTGGAAACGGTTTACCGCTATTCCAGCATATGCTCGACGTCTTGGTTGCCACCGATGGGATCGACAAAGTGGTCATAGATACAGATTCTGCAACGGTCCAAGATATTTGCCAACGCGACTATCCGCAGGTTCAATTGATTGACAGGCCAGAACACCTGCGTGCTGGTACAACGCCGATGAACAATGTGCTTTTACATGACATTTCAGTTGTCGACAGCGAGTTCTATTTGCAAACGCATTCGACAAATCCACTGCTTTCAAAAGAAACCTTGAAGGCGGCAGTTGACACATTTTTTACCAACTATCCGATCAATGATTCACTGTTTTCAGTGACCAGAGTTCAAACGCGCCTTTGGGACTCGCTTGCCAGAGCCGTAAACCATAATCCGGCTATTCTTTTGCGGACGCAAGATTTACCGCCTTTGTATGACGAAAACTCATGCATTTATATTTTCTCTAAAGAGAACCTGATATCGCGCCAGAATAGGGTTGGCATGCGCCCTTATATGTTTGAGATGGACCCATTTGAGGCCGTTGATATCGATGAAGAGATCAACTTTCGGGTTGCTGAAGCAATTTACGACGGAATGAAAGCGTTAAAAAAATGACAGCAAAAATTCTTGTTACGTGCGGCCATCTTCAGCGTCATATCAATCGGTATGAAGAGGAAATTAACAGCCATGGCTTCAGTGTCTGGGTGCCACCTTTGGTTGGCCAACAGTTTGGTCCAGCAGAAATGGCTGAAATGTTGCCAAAAGTTGATATCGCGATTGCTGGCGATGACGCGCTTGACGGCGCAACATTAGAGGTCGGCGTTTCTGGACGTTTACGCGGTTTGGTACGTTGGGGTATCGGCACGGATAATGTTCACAAGCCCACAGCAACGCGGTTAAACCTCCCAGTTTACAACACGCCCGGCATGTTTAACAACGAAGTGGCTGATCTCGCATTAGGCCATTTGCTCAATCTGACACGCCATATCCATAAAATGGATCGCGACGTGCGCGCAGGAAAATGGACCCGGTTTGAAGGCATCTCTTTAGCCGGCAAAGTTGCGGGTGTGGTGGGGCTTGGCGGCATCGGCCGTGAAATCTGCCGGCGCGCACATGCCTTTGGTATGACGGTAATTGGTTCGGATGTAGCACCCATTGCGCCTTCTTCTTTGGAGCAGGTAAACGCGGTGCAACTGCCTTTGGGAGCACTGCTTGAAAAAGCTGATGTCATTTTTCTGGCATGCGCCCTAACCCCCGACAACCATCATATGCTCAACGCCGCCGCATTTGCCCGCATGAAGCCCGGTGTCATCATCATCAATGTGGCCCGCGGCCCAATTATTGACGAAACGGCTTTGATAGCAGCGCTCACTTCCGGCCATGTTACTGCAGCTGGCCTTGATGTGTTTGAAATCGAGCCACTGCCTGCCGCCAGCCCCTTGCGCTCTTTCGACA
>JANOPZ010000122.1:0-26770 GCA_031422195.1 Limoniibacter sp.
GATTTGGGCCGCGCAAAAAGACGGACTGTTTCAGCCAATTGTTTCAGAAACCTTGAACAATCGTATTCCAGCTAATCTGCGAGACCCCGACGGTAATTGGTATGGCTTTTCACAGCGCGCCCGTGTGATATTTTATGACAAGGCCAAAGTCACAGAGCCACCAAAAACTTATGCCGCTTTGGCAGACCCAAAATACAAAGGTATGATTTGCACCCGGTCATCGAGCAATATCTATATGTTATCATTGCTAGCAGCCTTCATTGAGGCCAATGGTGAAGCCTCAGCCAAAGCATGGGCGCAAGGCGTAAAAGATAATTTAGCGCGCGAACCGGAGGGTGGCGATACGGACCAGTTAAAGGCGGTTGCATCAGGTGCTTGCCCAATAGCCATTTCGAACACTTATTATTGGGGCCGCGCATTGCGCAAACAGGAAGACTGGGCTGTTGCTGCTAAGGATAACATGGGCATGATTTTCCCCGATCAGGATGGCCGCGGAACACATGTCAATATTTCTGGCGCAGGTGTGGCCGCTAATGCACCGCATAAAGACAACGCGATTAAATTTTTAGAGTACTTGGCTTCTGATCAAGCCCAACAATATTTTGCTTCGGGCAATGACGAATATCCGGTCGTGGCTGGACTAACAACGGACTCGCCCATTCAACAGCTTGGAACGTTTAAGGCTGATACGATCAATGTTGCTGCTTATGGCGCAAACCAAGCCAAAGCCCAGGAAACATATAACGCTGTTGGTTACAAATAACGCCTCTGTATTTGTAGAACTCTGACAGCCAATTGGCCGCTCTCGATTGAGCGGCCTTTTTTATGCGCTCAATTTATTTGGTAAGTTACTTGGATTTGGCCAAACTGCGGCAAAGCAAAATCACTGGCAACAATCCAAAAGCTACAATGATCAAAGATGGAACCGCCGCATCGGCCAAACGCTCATCAGATGCCAGCCGGTAAGCCTGCACAGCAAGTGTATCGTAATTAAAGGGCCGCAATATTAAAGTGGCTGGAAGTTCTTTCATGACGTCGACAAAGACAATCAAGGCTCCCGTCATTAGGCTGGTGCTGAGCAATGGCAGATGCAAACGGATGATGATCTGTTTTGTGGTGCTTCCAAGCGTGCGGGCTGCTTTATCCATGTTTGGTTTGATCGTGCCCATGCCGGTTTCAAACGCGCCAAGAGCCGGTGACAGAAACCGTACCAAATAAGCGATGATGAGGAGCGCAGACGAACCGGTAAACAAAAGACCGCTTGAAACATTAAAGTTAAGTCTCAGCCACGCATCGAGCGCATTATCAAAAGCGGCAAAAGGTACAAGCAAGCCAATTGCAATGACGCCTCCCGGAACGGCGTAGCCAAGGCCTGCTAAATCAAATCCGAGCCCCGTTAGTCGTGATGGTATGAAGCGTCTGGAAAAACCCAGAAACAAAGCCACACACATCGTAAGGCTGGCAGCCATAGCTGCCAGTTTCAGCGAATTACCTATAAATCCAAGATAACGAGGCGACATAAGGCTTTGGTCAGATGTCAGTGCAAGTTGCAAAAGCAAAATTACCGGCAAAACAAAACCAAAAAGAACTGGCGCCATGCAGATAACGAAAGCAAAAACAGCGCGCCAACCTTTGAGCGATATCGGTGCCATCCGCACCTCGTGGCGACCACGGCTAAAGCGGCTGATTTTGCTGCGTTGCTTGCGTTCCAAGGCCAGCAAAACAACAACCACAATGAGTAAGCACAATGAAAGTTGTGCCGCAGCGGCCCTATCTCCAAAGGAAAACCAGCTTTGATAAATGGCCGTTGCAAAGGTTTGCACCCCAAAATGGGCAACAGTGCCAAAATCGGCCATTGTCTCCATGAGAACCAACGCCACACCGGCCATCACCGCAGGACGTGCCATCGGGGCGCTGACTGACCAAAACGCCCGGATTGGAGACGCCCCCAACGTGCGGGCTGTTTGAAATGCGCCTGCCGATTGGCGTAAAAATGCAGCACGTGCAAGCAAATAGACATAAGGGTAAAGCACCAGCACGAACATCAAAATTGCGCCGCCCAATGAGCGCACATTTGGAAACCAATAATCCCGCGCTTGCCAGCCGGTTATGTCCCTTAACAGGGTTTGAACCGGACCGGGATGATCAAGAAAAACCGTGTAGGCGTATGCCACAACATATGCCGGGAAGGCCAAAGGCAATGCCAAGGCAATTTCAAGGAATTGCGAACCCTTAAACCGATATGCTGTGACCAGCCAGGCAGTCAGCATGCCGGTTAACGCAGTGCCAACACCAACAAAAAGGGCCAAAAACAGCGTCGATTGGGTGGCCGCTGGCAATAAACTTGCCGCCAAACCGCGCCCGGTTACAAATGATCCTGAAACGGCAGCAATGAAAGTTGCTAAAATCGGTAACAAAACAACCGCGATCACGCCAACCAGCGCTGCCTTAACAGCCAAAGGCTTCAAAGCCTGAACAAAATGCCGGTCGGGCATAATTTTTAGAACCGTGGGCGCAGGGATCATAATTTTGCTTGTCGGCTGACCAGCGCAGTAAATCAAGCGCAATGCGCACGCCGGCACCACGTCAAAAATAACTTGGCACTGAAACCGGGCTCAATAATTATTGCTGCAGGACAAACGGGCAAAAAAGAAGCCTATGGGCGAAATCTGTATTTTTCCACGTTGCGCTCACAATGGAGGTGCATTGACAGCAGACTATGGCCAGAATTATTGAATTTTTCGACATTGGAATGCTTCATCCCAACGCGGTAAATATTGCTTTCATTTCTTATTAACCAACCGGTCCACCTTTGCGTTGGCCGCCGAAAGTCGCTATCTCAACAACGCAGGTGGATACTATTGGATTTGGCCGGTCTTCATGGCATCGTTTTTGGTTAGACGCGGAATGTGGATTGGCTTTGGCCTTTTAGCGATTGCACTTGCTTTGGGCGCAATAGCCTCATTTATTGCAGGGCAACGCCTCTCAAATTCACCCCTCACACAGCAGTTCGAAGAGCTCACCGGTAGACGGGTCGTGTTGCAGGCTCCACCTGTCATTAGTTTTTATCCGTCTTTGACTGCAGTATTCAAAGACGTGTCGTTTCATAATTGGCAAAATTCAAACGACGACACTCCGGTGCTCAAAGCGCCCTTAATGCGGATATCATTTTCGGTTTTTGCAGCGCTCATGGGCAAAACACGAATAACATCAATTACTCTAGAAAAGCCAATAATACGGGCACGGGCGGAAAATGACACTTGGCAATTGCCATTTGGCGATCAAGCAAAGCTGGCAAAGCAGTTTGCGGCTTTAATTGCCAAATTGCCAGAACCACCGAGCGCAGAAACCGTGGCAAATATTTTAGATCAAGCCCCGGGCCCGATCACAATAATTGGCGGCACAATAATACTGGACCGAGCAGCTACAGATATCATCAGCAACATTGAGGGCCAACTCGTTTGGATGCCGGGAAGGCGCAACGGCCAATTGCATGCTCAAGGCATATGGCGTGGTGAACCAACCAAAGTTGAAATGGATAGTGGTGACGTTGTGATGATGGTGGCGGGCTCCAATGCAAGAACGCGCGTTTCATTTTTGTCCAAACCACTAACCGCAAGCTTCTCGGGCTTAACTCGTTTGTTGCCTACCCCGTATTTTGAAGGCACAGTTTCGGCCCATGCTGCCTTGCTGTTCAATGCCGCCAAGTGGCAAAACATTGCCACACCTTTTAATTTTGCTGCATTTGGTTTGACCTTAAATGGCGCTTTCAAAGGTGATGCTGATAAATGGCAACTGGAAGACAGCCAATTGCAACTTGGCACAAACAAAGGAACCGGAAGCGTTATCTTTCAACCCAATGCTCTGCCGCCCAGACTGTCTGGGACATTGGATTTTGAAAATCTTGATTTGGCGATGCTGAGTGAGATTTTTGAACTTGAGACCAAAATTCAACAATCTCATCGGCCACTATTTTCAACAGACTTGCGAATCTCTGCAGATTCAGCCACTTTTGGCGGAACGACGCTGAAAATGGTCGCCGCATCCTTGCAAGTTTCAAAAGATGCAGCGGCATTGGACATCCACGACGCGGCAGCATTTGGCGGCGCTTTACAAATGGCGTTCAGCAGCCGGAACAATGCTGGTAGTGAGTTACGCATTCTCGCTGAAAATATTGAAACCCAAGCGCTCGGCGGACTGAACCCATTGTTCGATGATTTACCCCGAGCGCGCGGATCAATTTCCGCCATTTTGCATGGTTCCAATATTGCCGATCCCAATTTTCTAGAAACCGCTCGAGGCACCATCAAAATTCGGCTGGGCGAAGGCAATATTATTGGGTTTAACGCAAATCAACTCGTTCAAGAATTACGAAAAGAACGGTCTTTTCTGCTCAAGCCTAACGTGCCATCTTTGTTTTTGTTTTCAGAAATCGATGCTGAAGCGTCGTTGGCGCAAGGCACTTTGCAGTTTGACCCGTTGCGGGTGGGCCTCGACAAGGCGGTTTTGACATTAAACGGGGCCTATGCTTTGAAAGATCAAAGTGTTGCCCTTACTGGAACTCTTGACCTTGAAAAGGGTCACCCTGAAGCGATTAATGGCGATGAGCGCTTGAATGTGTTCTTTGGCGGCAACCGAAATTCGCTGCTCATGTCATCTATCAATCATAATTCTCCCAAGAAGTGAGCAATATGAAAATGAAAATAGCCTTTGTTGGAATTGGATTAATGGGTTTGCCGATGGCAAGAAATTTGCTGCAGGTCGGCTTTGAACTCATGGCTTGGAACCGTGCAAATGGCAAAGCCGAAGCTTTAGAGGCCTTTGGCGGTAAAATTGCATCGTCCCCTAGCGAAGCGGTTCGTGATGTGGATTGCCTGATTACAATGCTATCTGACGGCAAAGCGGTAGACGACGTTTTGTTCAATCAAGGTGTTGCAGCAGCCTTGCGACCGGGCACATTGTTTATCGACATGAGCTCAATCAAACCGCTTGAGGCCAAGGCTAACGCCGCTCATTTGGAAGCGTTAGGAATTGAAGTTTTGGACGCACCTGTTTCAGGCGGCACCAAAGGCGCAGATCTAGCGTCGCTGGCTATTATGGCCGGCGGCACTGCTTCTGCTTTTACGCGGGCGGTTCCCGTTTTTGAAGCGATGGGAAGACCAACTCATGTTGGGCCAGCAGGCGCCGGGCAAATTGCCAAGCTGGCCAATCAAGGCATTGTGGCAATTACCATTGGCGCGGTTGCTGAAGCCATTTTGCTGGCGGAAAAGGCAGGCGTTGCCAAGGGTGCATTGCGCGCGGCACTCGCCGGTGGATTTGCCGACTCTATCATTTTTCAGCAACATGGCAGGCGCATGGAAGACCAAAACTTCGTACCCGGTGGACGCTCTGCCTTTCAATTAAAAGACCTCAACAATTTGCTCGAAGCAGCCGCTGATATTGGTGTCAGCCTTCCGCTCGCTAAAATTCAACGTCAACGCTTCCAAGATTTGGTTGCGCATTTGGATGGTGGTGATCTCGACCATTCGGCGCTTTATTTGAAATTGCTTGAAGAACAATAGACGGCCATTGGTGAGGCGTTAACCAAGATCGCTCATACCATTGGCATTGCAACCTTGATCAACCGCTGCTGTGTACGGATTTATTACCGCCTGTTTCAAAATTGTCATTGCGTCGCTACTGGTGGGCGCAGCTTTGCACGCCTTGAATTTTTCGGCTGAAGATGTGTTGAATAACATCGGGCTGACGCCGGACAGAATTATTGAGCTTTTACAAAAAGGCTGGAAGTGGGCGCTGCCCAATATCATGCTCGGTTCAATGGTGATTCTGCCGTTATGGTTTGTGGTGGCGTTGCTTAGGCCACCACGCACACGAGATTAGGTCAATTTCGCATTGCGAATTGCTCGTCTTTAACGCGCTGGGCTTCTTGTTTTTTGGTCGCAATGGCGGCAATAATGACGCCAACGGCGACGATCGCGATTAAAATTGTGCAAGCTGCATTGATTTCAGGTGTTACGCCCAAACGCACCTGCGAATAGATTTTCATCGGCAGCGTTGTAGCACCGGGGCCAGACACGAAGCTGGCAAGAACCAGATCATCAATCGACAGCGTAAAGGCTAGCATCCAGGCTGCCACAACTGCGGGTGCGATGATGGGCAAAGTAACAGCAAAAAAAGCTTTGGTAGGCGTTGCGCCCAAATCCATTGCAGCTTCTTCGAGCGAGCGGTCAAACGTAACCAACCTTGATTGCACCACGACAGACACAAAGCACATGGTCAAGGTAATATGCGCAATTGTTACAGTCCAAAAACCGCGGTCAAAACCGATTGCGACAAACAGCAACAGCAATGATAGGCCCGTTATAACTTCAGGCATCACCAATGGCGCGTAGACCATGCCAGAAAACAGAACGCGGCCGCGAAATCTGGTATAGCGGTTAAGAGCTAATGCGGCCAATGTGCCCAAAACAGTGGCAATTGTTGCTGACAAAAGCCCAACACGCAGTGTTACCCATGCAGCATCCATGAGCGCTTGGTTTTGAAACAACTGGCCATACCATTTTGTGGAAAACCCTGCCCATACCGTGACGAGCTTGCCTTCGTTAAATGAGTAGATCACCAGAAGTGCAATTGGCAGGTAAAGAAATGAAAAGCCGAGCAAAACTGAAGCAATGTTGAAGCGAGTCCATTTTAACATGTCAGCGACCCGCCTCTGTTGCTTTGGCCTGATAATTTTGGAACCAGGCAATTGGCACAACCAAGATCAGCAGCAGAACCACCGCCACCGCAGAAGACACCGGCCAGTCGCGATTGGCAAAAAACTCGTTCCATAGTGTTTTGCCGATCATGAGGGTTTTTGAACCGCCCAAGAGATCGGGGATCACAAATTCGCCGACGGCCGGAATGAAAACCAACATAAAGCCAGCAATGATTCCAGGGATGGAAAGCGGCAGAGTGATTTTCCAAAATGCGCTAATGGCGGTGCAGCCCAAATCTTGTGCCGCCTCAATCAAAGAGCCGTCCATTTTTTCGAGTGTGGCATAGATCGGTAGCACCATGAATGGCAAATATGAATAGACAATGCCAATGTAGATCGCTGTATTCGTGCCCATTATGATCAAAGGCTCGTTGATCACGCCCATCGAAAGCAAAAGCTGGTTGAGCAGGCCCTCAGGCTTCAAAATTCCAATCCAAGCATAAACGCGGATTAGAAATGACGTCCAAAACGGCAGGATCACCAGCATCAGCAAAATGGGCCGCAAAGTTTGCGGTGCACGGGCCATGCCATAGGCCAGCGGATAGCCAACCAGCAATGTCATGCAGGTTGCGATGAATGAAATCGAGACACTCTGGAAATAAGCGTTGCGATAAAGCGGATCTTCTGAAATCCACAAATAGTTGTCGAATGAAAAATCCTTGGCCTTTTCCAACCAGCCAGCCCAGCCATCAGTCCAAGCAAATGCAGGGATGTAGGGCGGTATGGCGGTTTCAGGCGCAGAAAACGAGATTTTCAGAACAATCAAAAAAGGAATGAGAAAGAAAATCGTCAGCCAAACATACGGCACAACAATCACGATGCGTTTTAACAGCGCGCTGGCCAAGGTGCTGTTCATGAAGTTGCTCCCATTTTGCGGCCCTTATTTTGTCAACACAATGCCGGCATCCGGCGAAAATGCGATCCACGCCCGATCACCCCAAGTCAGCTGTTCTGCTGATGTGCGGGCTGCATTCATTGAGGCCACTTTGGCAACCATACCGTCGGCCAGTTTCACGTGATAGGTGGTCATGTCGCCAAGGTAAGCGATGTCCCAGACTTCGCCTTCAACCGCATTGGTGTCGGCATTCTTCGGTTTTGCCGATGAAATACGCATTTTCTCCGGGCGAATACCAAACCAGACGTTATTGCCTTTGACAGCATCACCGCCATTATCAGCTTGAATGTTCAGGCCGGCTTTACCCGCTATCTCAACATGGCCATTGGCGGCCTTCGTAACTTCGCCTTCAAACAAATTTACTGAGCCAATAAAATCTGCAATGAATTTTGAATTTGGTGCTTCGTAGGTTTCAGCAGGCGTTCCCACCTGCATAATGCGGCCGTTATCCATTACAGCCATGCGGTCGGCCATGGTCATCGCTTCTTCCTGATCGTGTGTGACGACGATAAAAGTCAGGCTCAGCTCTTGCTGCAAATCCATTAATTCAAACTGGGTTTCTTCACGCAGTTTTTTATCGAGCGCACCTAACGGCTCATCCAACAACAGCAATTTAGGGCGTTTGGCTAAAGACCGCGCAAGTGCCACGCGCTGGCGTTGACCGCCGGAAAGCTGGTGCGGTTTTCGTTTGGAAAACTGCTCGAGTTTGACCAGTTTCAGCATTTTAGCCACGCGATCATCAATCTCAGAACCGGCCATGCCTTCCTGCTTCAAACCAAATGCGATATTTGCAGCGACCGTCATATGCGGAAACAAAGCGTAAGATTGGAACATCATATTGACCGGACGCTTATGCGGCGGAATGCCGGTCATATCGACGCCATCCAAAATAATCTGGCCGCTGGTTGGTGTTTCAAAACCGGCGAGCATGCGTAGTAGGGTAGACTTTCCACAACCTGAGGCACCAAGCAGGGCAAAGAACTCGCGGTTGAAAATATCGAGGGATAAATTATCGACCGCTACAAATTCTCCAAAGCGTTTGGTGATATTCTTAAAAGAGACATAGGGTTTGGCGGCAGGGTCGTTCCAAGGTGCAAAAGCTCTCCGGATAGAGCCCAATGATTTTGCGGGCTCAAACCCTTGCGTAACCGCTTCTGCCATGATGACCCCATCTTAACGTTTTTTTAATTGAAGGCTTTTGGCTAAAAACAATCAAGCCCGAAATTGCTTCCGGGCTTGTGTTTGTGTCAGATTTTTAACGGGCGTCTTATTGGCCGGTAACAACGGTCGTCCATATCCGGGTCAAAATACGCTGGGTTTTTTGGTCTTTTGCAGACACTGTATAAAGTTTGTTCAGCGTGGCCTCATCCGGATAAATTGCGGGGTTGCCGCTCACTGCCGCATCAAGCAATGGTACCGATGCTTTGTTGCCGCTTGCATATTGGATATAATTTGAGGCTTTTGCCGCAACTTCGGGCCGCATGATATAGTTCAAAAACTCGTGGGCTTCAGCAACGTTTTTAGCGTCTGCAGGAATGGCCATGTTATCAAACCACATTAATGCGCCTTCTTTTGGGATGGAATAATTGATTTCCACACCTGCACCGGCTTCCTCGGCGCGGCCTTTGGCCTGTAAAATATCGCCTGACCAACCTACGGCAATACAAATATCTCCGTTGGCAAGCGCATTAATATATTCCGACGAATGAAATTTGCGAATAGATGGGCGCAGCGTCAATAAATGTTCTTTTGCTTTTTCGAAATCCGCTGTGTCTTGGCTGTCTGGATTGAGGCCCAAGTAATTGAGCGATGCAGGCACAATTTCCTCGGAAGTATCAAGCATCATAACGCCGCAATCGGCCAGTTTGGCCAAATTAGCGGGGTCCATAACTGAAGTCCAAGTTGTCATATCGGCATTTTCACCGAGGCGCTCTTTGACCATTTTGACATTATAACCAATGCCAGTGGTACCCCACATATAATTGATGGCATACTCATTGCCGGGGTCATATTTTGTAAGGCGGTCTGATACGACAGGATCCATATTGCCAAGGTTTGTTAGCTTGGATTTATCGAGCTTTTGAAACACACCCGCCGTTATTTGGCGGGCCAAAAACGAACCCGTTGGCACCACAATATCGTAACCGGTGGAACCAGCGAGCAGTTTGGTTTCAAGAATTTCGTTGGAGTCAAACACGTCGTAAACCACTTTGATGCCGGTTTCTTTGGTGAAATCTGCAAGAATTGTATCGTCGATATAGTCTGACCAATTATAGACATTAACCACGCGTTCTTGGGCGGTAGCAGCATTGACATAAAGCGCTGCAACCAGTGCGGTGGCGGCGAGGAAAGCTTTTTTCATGGATGTTTCCTTGGTAAGATGTGAATATTTCGAGGCGAGGTAACCGCTTGATGGCAGTCATGAAAACAGACGTTAGCGCCTTAAATGGCAAACTCAAGGCGCTAAACACTTTATCTATATCGGTTTATCGATAGGTGGTTTTTTCGAGCGGCGTAATTTCCTGCCAGAAGGCGTGGATTTCAGCGCGCTTCAAATCACAATAGACTTTTGCCAGTTCCTTGCCGAGCGCGCGTTTGAGAAACTCACTCTTCATCGCGAGCTGCAGCGCATTGTCCATATCGTCTGGCAATTGCGGCGCGTTGGATTGCTCGTATGCGTTGCCTTTGATGGGCGGCGGCGGCGCTTCTTCCATATCCATCCCTTCCATCATGGCCTGCAGCAAGGCTGCCATTACCAAATAGGGGTTGGCGTCTGCACCTGAAATGCGGTGCTCAAACCGCATATTGGCCGAATTGGAGGCCGGAACGCGCAAAGCAACCGAGCGGTTGTTTTCGGCCCAGACAGCCTGCGTTGGTGCGTATGAGCCCGGCGTGATGCGGCGGAAACCATTCCACGAATTGATGAAAATCAACAAAGCTTCCGGCATGGTTTTAAGCAAGCCCGCGATTGCAAATTCCAGTTTTTTGCGGCCTTCAATACCAGAAAATATATTTTCGCCGCTCGCATCCAAAACCGAGCAATGCACATGCATGCCGTTTCCGGCATAATCAATAAACGGCTTGGCCATGAAGGTCGCCCGCATATTGCAAGCCCGTGCACAGCCGTGAATGATGCGTTTGAGCATGATCACATCGTCTGACGCGCGCAATGCATCGGTACGGTGTTTGAGATTGACCTCAAACTGACCGGGCGCTGCCTCCTTGATAATTGTATCAATCGGCAAGCCTTGAACATCGGCGCTCTCGCGCACCAAATTGAAGAACTTTGAATGCTCCTCAAGATCATCCATGCCATACATTCGCAAGCGATCCGGACCTTCGCTAACCCCAACAGGGCGCATGTCGCTCTCGTCGCGCCCAGCTTTTTCCAGCAGGTAAAATTCAAGCTCAAAGGCAGCAACGGGAAACAACCCGCGCTTTGCAATTTCCGCCAGTTGCGCTTTGAGCACTTGTCGGCTGTCGCAAGCAAAAACCTCGCCTTCCGGCGTAAATGTCTGCAGCAACACTTGGGCGGTTTTGCGTTTTGTCCAGGGTACCAAACAGAGTGAGCCACGGGTCGCGCGGTTGAAGCCATCGCGGTCACCGTCTTCAATATGCAAACCGGTTTCAACAACCTCCCTGCCCCAAACATCAAGCCCATGCAAAGACATCGGAAAAGCGACGCCTTCCTGAAAAGCCTTTTTTAGGGAGTCTGCGGGGCCCCATTTTCCGCGCACAAGACCGTTTGGATCAACGATCAAAAACTCCACGGCTTCGATGTCGGGGTGTTCCGTAATGAACTCTGTATATTCGCGTTCGTGATCGGCGGAGATAAACCCGTTGGGTGTGAACGACGCGCTTGATGAATTCAAGATGGACCTGTTTGGTTGTTGATGATGCGCGCTTGTCACCTGCCCGTCGTGAAAGAGTCAACTCAGCAACAAGAAAATTCGGTGTTGCACCGCAACAATTGCAAGAAACCATCTAATTTGCAGCAGAACTCACAATTTTATTGGCTGCGCGCCAATCAAAATACATGTTGAAGCATAAAGCAGCCATAACAATTGCGCCACCAAACAGTACCAATTGCGTTGGCGTTTCGCCGTGGATCAGCCAAACCCAAACAGGGCCGAGTATAGGTTCAATCACGCTCAGCAGTGCTGACAGGACAGACGGAATCAACCGTGCGCCGGTTACGAATAACGCCAGACCAAGCCCGAGATTGACCATGCCAAACAGCACCAAAAAACCTAAATCGCGCGCACTAACAGCCAATGGGCCGGACATCAAAAATGCGATGGTGCCTGCAATGGCTACGCCCAGCAGCACCGCCGGTGTCATCCGGATGCCGGGATATTTGCGCGTAATGACAACGGACAGTGCGAAAGAGAGCACGATTGCGGATGCAAACACATCACCCAAAAAAGTACCGCCCTGCCCGATGGACCCTGAAAAGATGACTGCAATTCCAGCGACGACAGCAGCAATAGCAACCATGGTGTGAAACGGCACTTTCTCGCGCAAAAGCACCCAGGATATTGCGGCAGCTGCAATGGGTACAGCGGCTTGAATGAGAAGCACTTTTGCCACGCTGGTATAAGACAATGCTAAGATGAAGCAAATCGTTGAAATGGCATAGCAAACACCAACGACAACGGTCGGCCAGCGCGCCGCCAACAACAAGTTGCGGGTGCCCCCAACTCCATCCCGCGCCAGCATAAAGCCCAAGATGAAAATGCCGGCAAAAAGCGAGCGCCAAAATACGACAACCCATGCGTCTTCAATTGCAATGAAGCGGTCAATCGTGCCGCCTATGCTCCAACATAGTGTCGCGCCAATCACAAGCAAAACGCCGGTGCGGAAAATGGTTTGGTCGGCCATTGAGCTGGTCCCGTTAGAGCCGAATATTGGCTCTAGCCACGCTGTGAAACATGTTCATTTGCGCCGCGTCAAGGCAGAAAAGCCTGAGAATTATTGAGGGTTGGGATCAATAAGTTTCAAGTGGAGTTCTTGAAATTGAACTGCCAATGGATTTTCGGTTGAACTACACTGTCACTGCAATTTGCACCGCAATTTGCATCGCGAACCCGTAGTTCCGTTGATCTGATCGGGACTGCAAAGACTGGCACAATTAAAGAGCCAAATCTTGACCAACTGGCTCGAGGCGAAATTGGTCAATTACAGGTGATCATCTCTTCGATATGCCGTCGCGTATTTTGACCATGCGATCCAGCATAGCCGGTTTATCGACAGGGTGCTGCGCGATGACAAACATATAATTCCCATCATCGGCCCACAACCAAGCGGTGCCAGCCACGCTTGTGGTTTTATCGTCAGGCGCACGGGAATAATTGACTGCGGCCACCGGTCCCATCGGTGTCATTTCAACCTGCTCTGAGACAATGGTGGTGTTTGCATATTGCGCACGAATTTGCGTACCAACTTTTGTAAGATCGCGTTCCGGCTCAAAAGTCTCACCTGGCCCGACAGGAGACACCGAGACAACAACAAAGGGTTGCTCGACATGTTCATCCATCTGATCACCCAGCCCATCGGTGAGATAGACAATACGATTATTGATGATGTTAACGACACGCATACCGGCGGTTTCATTGATCAAATATGGCAAATCTTCCAGCCGCTGCTCCATGCTGCGTTGGTCTTCTGTGGCGCTGAGCAAGGCCGCGTCAATTGTTGCAGGTTCAATGCCTTGGGCAGAATCCGGCACTGCAAAATAAATCAAGGCAGTACTGCCTTCACCTTCGATGATGATGTTAAAGCTTCGAACCGGGCTTTGCGTATAACGGAACGTAGAAAGAACGGCCGGTCGGCCTCCAGCCGTCACATTTTCGGCCCTTTCCAGCCGAACTTCGTTGGGTGTTCCAACATGAGAAACCGAATTAATTGCACCCAAATCAGCCTTATCGCCGGATTGACGGGCAGTCTGGAGCATTATTATTACGGCACCATTAGCGTGCTTAAACTTAAATCCACTCGTTTTTGAGTCTTTCAAGACAAACCCCGGCGGAGGAATAAACGACCAGTTTGTGCCGGGAAACTGAACAGGTGAGCCAGCAAGAGCTGCCCCGAAAAACGAAAATAAGAACAACGAGAAAAATGAGAAAAACGAGAAAAAACTGATTATGCAACGCATCGGGAAACACTCCACGCAAACGAGCCTAGCCTGACAGCAGCCTGTCATGGGATCACCAAAAGTGCAATCCCAGCGCCGTGTTTACACTGGCTTACATAATTGATTGGCAGGCAAATTTAGCGCGGGTAAAGCCAGCAGGCCAGAAAAACTGTCATTTTCATCGCTGGTTCAAATTTCATTTCAATTCGAGATAAGAGTGCGCTTTATTTGCACATTTACAAATAATCGGATCGTGCCGCATTTTATTCCCCAACACCTTCGCCAGATTCAGATTGATGGCCATTCCTTACGCATAATCAAACACTGAAAAACCGGTCACCATCTCATCCAAACCCAAAGGCTTGGTGAGTGGCGGTTCGGCGCGTGCCATGCAGCCTTGGCGCTCGCAAAGGCGGCAAGACGGGCCGATTGGCGTGGGTTTTTCTGTGCCCGTGCGGTTGTAAACCGTATCGCCGGCAAAAGCAGCATCGAACCCCAGCATTAAAGCCGTGCGGCGCGGGCGTTCGCGGAATGCCATTTGCGGGCCTTCAAGCGTGCGGGCAATCAGCACCAATTCTGCGCCATCGGGCATTTCAACGGTTTCTACCAGCACACGGCCCGGCTCAGCAAAAGCCGAATGGATCGGCAGTTTAGGGCAACGCCCGCCAAAACGCGCTTGCGGGAAGCCTTGTGCTCCCAAACGGCGGATCGGATAAGCGGCGTGGTCAATTTCAACTGCAAAAATCGGAATGGCGGCGGCAGGGTCTGTGCCAATAGTGGTAAGCCGCATGGCCGCTTGCTCCCATGAAACGCGAAACCGCGCACGCAGTACATCAACATCATATTTCACGCGGCGGGCTGCCTCAATGAAGGCTTGGCGCGGCATCATCAGCGCGTGGGCGGCATAACGCGCCAGTTCAAACCGGGCAAAGCGACGCGCTTCATCAGAGGAAACGTTGAGGCCGCGGATTTCAGCAGCAAGCGCCACTTGCATGCGCAACTGGCAGGCCTCCATTGCAATCTCGCGCAATTGATCATGCATAGCCAAGCGTTCTGAAATAAACAGGCGCTGCGAATGCCGCTCATAGCGCCGCCGCCAATTTGGCATAACATCAGCGGGTAAAACGCGTACGGTGATACCATGCTCGGATTTCAGCCAGGCTTTCAGAGCGCCAAGCAAATCATCAGCTGGCTTGATCAACGTCAGAAAAGCATGCGCTTCTTCCTCAATGGACTTGAAATAGTTGGGCCGCGCTTCAAGCACAGCGTGCACCTCATCAGCCGGCAACCTTGCGCGAATGACAGGGGCGGCCTGCCCTGTGCGTGCCAGCATGTCTGACAGTTCTGTGAGGCGGGCTTGCGTATCGCGGTAAGCGCGGTGCAGCTTGATAAAGGCTGCGGCGGCGTTTGGTGTGCCCTCGGCAAGATCCGCAATTTCGCGATCTGATTGCAACTCGCCATCCAGCAGCGGGTCGCCAAATGCTTCGCGCAGACCAGCCACCAGGCCAACATCGCCCGATTGCAGGGTTTCAAGATTGATCTTGTAAGCGGCAGCCAGTTTCAGCAGCAATTGCACTGTTAAAGGCCGCTGATTGCGCTCTATCAGGTTCAAATATGAGGGCGAAATTCCCAAAGCCTGCGCCATAGCGGTTTGGGTTTCATTTTGCTCTTGCCGAATGCGTTTGATGCGCGGGCCTGCGAAAATTTTCTGATCAGCCATAGTCCTTCTCCAATTATGAACGGGCTTGTTAGAATTTTACAAAAAGCCTGTATAACAACACTATTTTTGCGATATTTAATTTACAATTTTGACAATTTTACAAGTGTCGTCTGTCAATAATTATACGCCGTGACCAGATTAATCGCAAAAAATCACTGTTTTTCTTGCTTTTTGATCCATTATTTTGCGACGGTGAAATTATAGGTGGCGCTCGGCTATCAAAACTGCCATAAATTTATGATCGGATTTTCTCATGACAGATTTTTACAATTTGGTTCCTTCAGCACCGCAAGGCCGCTTTGATGGCATCGAGCGTCCTTATACCCCGGCTGACGTGAAGCGACTGCGCGGCTCCATCCAAATGCGTTATACGCTGGCTGAAATGGGGGCCAACCGGCTTTGGCAATTGCTGGATGATGAGCCGTTCGTCAATGCGCTCGGCGCAATGACCGGCAACCAAGCGATGCAAATGGTGCGCGCCGGATTGAAAGCCATATATCTGTCGGGCTGGCAGGTTGCGGCTGATTCCAACACTGCGTCCTCTATGTATCCAGACCAATCACTTTACCCCGCCAACGCAGCACCGGAACTGGCAAAGCGGATCAATAAAACATTGCAGCGCGCCGACCAGATTGAACATTCGGAAGGCAATGGCTTATCTGTCGATACATGGTTTGCGCCGATTGTCGCTGACGCCGAAGCCGGTTTTGGCGGGCCGCTTAATGCTTTTGAAATTATGAAGGCTTTCATAGAGGCGGGCGTTGCCGGTGTTCATTATGAGGATCAGCTTGCATCAGAGAAAAAATGCGGCCATTTGGGCGGCAAGGTTTTAATCCCAACTGGCGCGCATATTCGCAATTTGAATGCGGCCCGTTTGGCGGCAGATGTCATGGGTACATCGACGCTGGTGATTGCCCGCACCGATGCTGAAGCTGCAAAATTACTCACGTCAGACATTGACGATAATGATAAGCCTTTCGTTGATTATGAAGCAGGTCGCACCGCTGAAGGCTTCTATCACGTGCGCAATGGCATGGAGCCATGTATCGCCCGTGCCATAAAATATGCGCCGCATTGCGATTTGATTTGGATGGAGACATCGAAGCCAGATTTGGGCCAAGCACGCAAATTTGCTGAAGCCGTTCACCGCGTTCACCCCGGCAAGCGCTTGGCCTATAATTGCTCGCCCTCGTTTAACTGGAAGAAGAATTTGGATGATGCAACCATTGCGATGTATCAGCGCGAACTTGGCGCAATGGGCTACAAATTCCAGTTCATTACACTCGCTGGCTTTCACCAGCTCAACTTCGGCATGTTTGAATTGGCGCGCGGCTATAAAGACCGGCAGATGAGCGCATACTCAGAGTTGCAAGAGGCTGAGTTTGCCGCTGAAGTAAACGGTTACACGGCCACCAAACACCAGCGCGAAGTTGGCACCGGATATTTTGATGCGGTGTCGCTCGCCATCAGCGGCGGCCAGTCATCCACCACCGCGATGAAAGAATCCACAGAACAAGATCAATTCAAGTCTTCGCAATTCCGCACAGCGGCAGAGTGACCCAATCTGAAAGGATACAATTATGAACGCTAAACCAGACATCAAATCCCGTGCCGCTGATCAGGCATCATCCATGAGCGATGACCAACAGGCAGCCATCCGTATGGTTGCCAATGATCTGCACCGCCTCAACACATCTGTAATGAAAGCGGTGGATGCGGGCGTTTCGGTGGAGTTGATCCGCTGTGCCCGCCACCATGGCGGTGACGGCAACTTTGGTGATTTGCTGACACCGGTGATTTTAACGCGCGGTTAAACCAAACGCTTGGGAGGAAGCGTGGCCGTCAGCAGCAATGCTGGCGGCCTTAAGCGTTGAATATGGTTTAGCGTGAACATGAGCTGAATTGATAAACCTAAAACTTCATTGCGGCCCGCAAAATGGCCAAGATGCTGTATTTGCTGCTGGTGGGCATTTGGGCAACCACGCGCATGTTCAGGCAAGAAACACCGATCAGTTTTGCGAAAGAGGCGGCAAGGCGATTGATCGGATAACGCTAAGGAATTTATTAATTATGCCAGATAATCGATCGTCGTTAACCACAATTCTTTACGTCGGTTAAGTGGTTGAAGGCAGATGTGGTGGCAAGGAGAATGCCACAATGCTCATCGATTTGGTCTATAACGCTATTCTTGTTTCCGTTGGCATGATTGCAGTGGCAAACATGTTTTTTGGCGCATTTACGCGCCAGAAATGGACGCCAAAGCAAAAAAGTGTTTGCTGCGGTTTATTATTTTCGACATGCGCCATTATGGTGATGGCCAATTCTGTTGTTGTTGGCGGCCAATTTTATTATGATGCCCGGAACATATTTGTGGTTATCGGTGCTGCCTATGGCGGGCCGATTGCCGCTTTGATTTGTACAGTTTTTGTCGGGGCTTTTCGCTTGTTTCAAGGTGGCGAGGCATCTGTGCTCGGTGCTACCTCGGTTGCAATTGTTGGCCTCTTAGCGGCCATTTGGGGCCAACTCATGCACCGTGAGTACACCAAACCGGCGATGGCACCGCTTGTTGTCCTTGGAATGATTGCCAGCTTGCCACTGCTGATGACCCCGTACCTTCCTTTGGGCTTATCTGAAAGCGATGCTATGAGCATTGCCATGAGGTTGGCGTTTGCCAACATCGTGCTGGTTTTATTGTTCGGTTGCCTTCTAACGCGGGAAACACGCCTGTTCGACAAAGAAAATATGCTGGAAGCAGAGGCTAAAACGGACGGTTTAACAGGCCTGCTTAATCGCCGCAGTTTTAATTTTGATCTGACCCGGGCATTGAAGGCAAAAGAAACAGTATCGGTTCTTTTAATTGATTTGGACCATTTCAAGAAAATAAATGACCAGTATGGCCACGACTCAGGCGACGCTGTGTTGATTGAATGTGCTCGGATCTTTAAAAACGCCGTACGCGCCAGCGACCCCGTTTACCGCGTTGGGGGTGAAGAATTTGCAGTGCTATTGCGTTACTCCACACCTGAAATAGCCCATTTAATTGCGGTATCCATTACACACGCAACACGCCGTGAACCGATTTGGTTTCATAACAAGTCAATTCCTGTTACCGCCAGCATCGCTGTTGTAACAGGAATAGCCAATCCCCAAAACCCCATCGAAAAGGATGTGGCCTTGCTTTTAAAACAGGCCGATGTCGCGCTTTACAGGGCTAAAGCAGCTGGCCGTGATAAAGTAATTGTGTTTGGAAACGAGGATTTGGTGGGAGAAGAAAAGGCTGCCTGAATCAAGCCGCAAACGCGCTCGCGCCATCATCTGCCCTAGTCGCCAGCGCGCGCATAGCGTGGAACAATTCGCGGCCCATGCCGAAATCATTCGCAGCAAGATCGCCAACGGCTTGGGCACGCAATGCAAGTTCGGCGGCTGAAACCATCAATTCCAGCGTGCCGTTCACCGCATCAACGCGCACGACATCGCCGGTTTTCACTTTACCAATCAACCCTCCGTCTTTGGCTTCGGGCGTGACATGAATGGCGGCGGGCACTTTGCCGGATGCGCCGGACATGCGGCCATCGGTGACAAGGGCAACTGTGAAGCCTTTGTCCTGCAACACGCCGAGCGAGGGCAGCAATTTGTGCAATTCGGGCATGCCATTGGCTTTTGGCCCTTGGAATCGGATGACGGCAACAAAATCACGCTCTAACTGGCCCGCTTTGAATGCGGTAATTAAACTGTTTTGGTCTTCAAACACTACAGCAGGCGCTTCAATAATATGGCGCTCGGGCTTGACTGCGGAGGTTTTGATGATGGCATTGCCAAGATTGCCGGTGAGGAGTTTAATGCCGCCGGTTGCTTGGAACGCTTTGCCGATCGGTGCGAGCACTTTTTCATCGCCACTGATCAACGGCGCAGGAACGCGCTCAACTGTGCCATCCGCGTTCAGTTTTGCTTCCACCGTGTAATCTGCCAAGCTATCGCCCCAAATGGTGCGGGCGTCTTCATGCATCATGCCTTCAGACAGCAATTCGCGGATGAGAAAACCAAGCCCGCCAGCGGCATTGAAATGGTTCACGTCTGCCATGCCATTCGGATAAACGCGGGCGAGCAGCGGTACGGCGTCTGAAATATCAGAAATATCCGTCCATGTGAGCTTGATACCAGCGGCGGCCGCCATCGCGATCAAATGAATGGTGTGATTGGTTGAGCCGCCCGTGGTGCAAAGGCCGACAACGCCGTTGACAATGGAGCGCTCATCGATGATTTCACCGGCGGGGCGGAAGTCATTGCCGAGCGCCGTGATCGACATAGCGTGCTGGGCAGCTTCGATTGTCAGTGCATCACGCAACGGCGTGCCGGGGTTGATGAAAGATGTGCCGGGGGTGTGCAGGCCCATTAGTTCCATCAACATTTGGTTCGAATTGGCTGTGCCATAAAACGTGCAGGTGCCGGGGCCGTGATAGGATTTCGCCTCAGCTTCCAGTAGTTCTTTGCGCCCGACTTTGCCTTCGGCAAATAATTGCCGGATACGGGATTTTTCATTGTTTGGAAGGCCCGATGTCATTGGCCCGGCCGGAATAAACACGGCTGGCAAATGGCCGAAGGTTAGCGCGGCAATCAACAATCCAGGCACGATTTTATCGCAAACGCCAAGGTAAACCGCAGCATCAAACATGTTATGGCTGAGGCCAATTGCAGCCGACATCGCAATGACATCGCGCGAAAACAGCGACAGTTCCATACCCGGCTGGCCTTGCGTCACGCCATCGCACATGGCCGGAACGCCGCCTGCAACTTGCGCTATACCGCCCACTTCGCGCACAGCCTGCTTAATCATGGCGGGATAGGTTTCAAACGGCTGATGCGCAGACAACATGTCGTTGTATGAGGTAATGATGCCAAGATTGCCGACCACATTACCAGCTAACGCGTCTTTCTCAGACGGGCTGCACACCGCAAAACCATGTGCCAGATTTCCGCAAGAGAGCGTTGATCGGTGAACTCGATGTGCAGACGCTGTCTTGACCCGCTCCAAATACGCTTCGCGCGTGGGGCGAGAGCGCTCAATAATACGCTGCGTAATAGCTTCAATCTGACGATTTGCTGTCATGGTTCAGGCCTTTAATTCAGTAGTCAAATCAGTGGGTTCAGATTTTGGGGTTCAGGTTTTGGGTGCCCAATAAATTTCCAGCGGTAGACCGGGCGCATTTAACACTGCGCGGATTGGCATTTCGGTTGCGTCATCACCGCTTAACGCCTGATCAAGCACTGCCATTTTATCTTGGCCTTCAATATGCAAAATCACGCGCGTGGCTCGCAATATTTCGGCTAAGGTCAACGTCAATCGCGGCACACCGGCACCAGCAGCGCGCATGGAAATGATGCGGGACTTGCCGTTGGCATCCAATCCTTCGGCCAATCGGTCGCCGTTGGGAAAAAGAGACGCTGTGTGGCCGTCTGCGCCCATACCCAAAACGATCAAATCAAAACCGCGTGTCTGCAATTGGTCTGCCGCGCGGCGGGCAGCATCTTCGGCATTCAGCGACGCATGGTCATAAAGCGGTGTAAAGCGCGCGGTGGAAGCGTGGTTCTCAATCAGATGATCTTCAACCAAATGCGCATTGAGTTGGTCAGAATCAGCGGGAACACAGCGCTCATCAACTAGACGAATATTGACCCTCGCCCAATCCATTTTTTCGTTCGACAGCGCTTTGAAAAACGCTTTTGGAGTGGATCCGCCGGAAACCGCAATCGATGCCATATTGTGGCTGCACAACGTAAGAGCCAAAGCCAAACGCACGTCGCTTGCAAGTTGATTGGCAAGTTGTTGGGGCGAGGCAAAGCGGTGAATGACAGGCGTTGTATCAGCCATCTTTTTCAAATTTTGCAGCATGATTAAAACCCCTCATGCCATGTGCGGCCATCGCGCTCGATGAGCGCAATCGACGCCGACGGGCCCCACGTGCCAGCCATATAGGGCAAGGCCGGTTGGCCGGAGGACGCCCAAGAGTTGAGGATCGGATCAACCCAAGACCAAGCGGCTTCGACTTCATCCCGGCGCATGAACAAAGTCTGGTTGCCGCGGATAACGTCCATCAACAGGCGTTCGTAAGCATCGGGGCTGCGCACTTTGAAGGCGTCGGCAAAGCTCATGTCGAGCGGCATATGGCGAAGGCGCATGCCACCGGGGCCGGGGTCTTTGATCATAATCCATTGGCGGACAGCTTCATCGGGCTGTAGCCTGATCACAAGTTTATTGGCAAACATTTTGCCAGCGGTTTCATCAAAGATTGAATGCGGAACAGGCTTGAAAGCGATGACAATTTCCGAGGCGCGCGAAGTCAGCCGTTTGCCGGTGCGCAGGTAAAACGGCACGCCTGCCCAGCGCCAATTGCCAAGTTCAGCTTTGATTGCCACAAAGGTCTCTGTGTTGCTTTCTGCACCGAGTTCTTCGGCGTAGCCTTTGACAGCGCCGGTAACGGATGCCCCCGCACGGTATTGGCCGCGCACCGTCATGTCGGCAACATGGCCGTTTTCGATGGGTTTGAGTGAGCGCAGAACTTTCAGCTTTTCATCGCGAACCGCATCAGCATTGGTTGAAGCAGGTGGCTCCATCGCCACTAGGCACAGCAATTGCAAAATATGGTTCTGCACCATATCGCGCATCGCGCCGGCCTTGTCGTAATAGCCGACGCGGTCTTCAAGACCGACCGTCTCAGAAACTGTAATTTCGATATGGTCGATGTGCGATGAATTCCACAGCGGCTCGTACAGAGAATTGGCAAAGCGCAGTGCCATCAAATTCTGCACGGTTTCCTTGCCAAGATAATGGTCAATACGGAATATACGGTTTTCAGCAAACACAGCGCCGATCGAGTCATTGAGCTGCTTGGCCGAAGCCAGATCGCGGCCGATTGGTTTTTCAACAATAATGCGGGCTTTGGGCGTAACCAAACCGGCAGACTTTAAGCGATTGGCAATTTCGCCAAACAGATTTGGCCCGACCGCCAGATAGTAGGCGCGAATGCGTTCTGGTGCTTCGTTCAGAAGACTGGCCAGATCACCCCAGCCGCCATCGCTCATCGCATCAATACGGCGATAAAACAGACGGGCGAGAAACTTGTTCAGCTCGTCTTCAACCAGTTCGCCGGGCTTTAAAAACGTCTCAAGCGCGGTTTTAGCGAACGCGCGGTAGTCATCATCGCTCATCTCTGAGCGCGACGCGCCGATGATGCGGGTAGGCTCGGTGAACTGACCTTCGCATTGGCGGTGATAAAGCGCAGGCAGCAATTTGCGCTCTGCAAGATCGCCAGTGCCGCCAAAAACGACACAATCAAACGGTTCAACGGGGATAATTTGGCTGGTCATTAGCATGTTATTTTCGGGTTTCTGTCCTAATAATCACGTCGATTGATAGTCTAATCGATTGAATTTTGCTAGCAGAGATTGCGGAAAAACGTGAGGGGCGGGCGGGAAGTTTGATTTGGCTCATTGTGTTTAACGCAAAAAAGACCGCCCCGAAACCCGGTAGACAAATTTCATGGTCACCTCACAGTCTAATACGGCATGCGAGTTCATAGAATTTTGCATGCCGCTATTAAGGCTGTTGATTTTATGCGGCAGCCATGTGCGGGGCTTTTGGTATTGCAATTTTAGCCCCCACCGGGGCAATCAAACCCTTGGCAGAGGTCAAAGCGCCAGATTGCAACTCCAAACCAAGTAAACGGTGACGTTCAAACGGGCCGGGCATGGAGAGGTTTGCAGCAAGAGCTGCATCAAATCCAAAACGGTTGTAATATTCAGGATCGCCAACGAGAATAATCGCGCTGAATGCCGCCTTGCGGGCATGGGCCAGCGCAGATTTCATCAATACGCCGCCAATGCCGAGGCCTTGAAAAGCGGGGTCAACGGCCAGCGGGCCAAGCAACAATGCGTCGCACAAGCCATTTACTTGAACGTGCCAAAGACGAATTGTGCCTGTCACAGCA
This sequence comes from Limoniibacter sp., assembly GCA_031422195.1. Classification (GTDB taxonomy): domain Bacteria; phylum Pseudomonadota; class Alphaproteobacteria; order Rhizobiales; family Rhizobiaceae; genus JALOTE01. The sequence continues at coordinate 23,491 of JANOPZ010000122.1, forward strand.
CCAAAACCGTCCGAAGCGATCAAAGAAATTGCTGGCAAACGGCCTTCACGCAACCGTTCAGAGGCGCGGCGGAAACGCACTTCACCCATTACGCGGTCAAGCAGGTTTTCGCGCGCGGTGATTTGTTCGGGGCGTTCTAAGGTAATCGTGAACGCAGATTCAGTTTGGGTGTTGATGTTATGTGCAAGCATCAGTCGGGTTCCTTTCCGGAAGCCAGCCAATAAAAAAGGTATGGATTGAAATCCTTCAGCCTGAAGTCCCATTCTGCCTCCCTCCCCCTTGAGGGGAGGGATAGAAGGTGGGGGTAAAGCCGCATGCGTAGTGGATGGTGTCACCCCCACCCCTAGCGCCCCGTGATCAGGATTTCAGTTCTGCCAATGAAGACTATTCAGATACAATATGTCGCCAAAGGCGGGAAACCGTTAAACGCCACCGCAGAATATGTGGTGGTGTAGGCTCCAGTGCCTTCGATCAACACTTCATCGCCAACGGTCAAAGACAGCGGCAAATGATACGGTGTTTTCTCATATAGCACGTCAGCGCTATCACAGGTTGGGCCAGCCAAAATGCAAGGAGCCAAATCGCCACCATCATGGATGGTTTTGATCGGATAGCGGATGGCTTCATCCATGGTTTCGGCGAGACCACCAAATTTGCCAATGTCCAGATAAACCCAGCGTATGGTTTCTGTTTCGCTTTTACGCGAGACCAAAATAACTTCCGCTTTGATTGTGCCGGCTGAACCAACCATGCCGCGGCCGGGTTCAATAATGGTTTGCGGCATTTTATTGCCAAAATGGCGCATCAAAGCCTCATGAATAGCGGCACCGTAGGCTTCAGCCGAAGGCACGTCTTTCAAATAGCGCGTCGGGAAACCACCGCCCATATTGACCATGCCGAGTTCAACGCCGCGCTCCGCCATTTCAGCAAATATCTGTGCAGCAGACGCCAAAGCCCCATCCCAAGCACCGGTGTTGGGCTGCTGCGAACCGACATGGAACGATACGCCCCATGGCTGCAAACCGTAGAGACGGGCGTGATCAAGAACAGCTGTCGCCATGGAAGGCTCGCAACCAAACTTACGGCTTAGCGGCCATTCAGCGCCTGCGCCGTCGCACAAAATACGGCAAAACACGCGGGCGCCAGGTGCGGCGCGGGAAACTTTCTCAACTTCTTCAAAGGCATCAACGGCGAACAGACGAATGCCGAGCGCAAAAGCGGTAGCAATATCGCGCTCTTTTTTAATCGTGTTGCCAAATGAAATGCGTTCAGCGGTTGCGCCCGCCGACAAAGCCATTTTGATTTCAGGCACAGAGGCACAATCAAACGACGAACCCATCGCAGCAAGAAGCGACAGCACTTCCGGCATTGGGTTGGCTTTTACAGCGTAATAGATTTTCGTGTCTGGCAGAGCATGGGCATATGCAGAATAATTCTGGCGCACCACATCAAGATCAACAACGAGGCAAGGGCCGTCGTGGCGGTTGGCTTCAAGAAAATCACGGATGCGTTGTGTGGTCATAGCTAAAATCTCCGGCAAAACGGGTTCAAAACAAAGACGATAAAACTCATCTGTACCGAGCATGAGACCCACCAATGGACGGCGGTCACCTGAACAGTGCAGATGGATAGCGGGCCAGCGCTTGGGAACGGCGCAAACCAGCTTTAGTCAGTGGTCTGCCATTGATTGTCGGGAGATCCCGGCGCACGTTTGGCAAGAGGGCAGCCTCTTTGAATTTCAGATATGGACTCTGAAATCGAGCAAAGGGCCCGCACCGTCGTTGCTTTGAGGCGCCCGGCTGGACATACAAACTTCCAGCCACATCCCCGGTCAAAAAGCCGGTTCTGCTTTCCTTCGATTTCCCCTGCCATCCCCCGCTTTTGGCGAGTTATCCGGTTTTGCTGTTGCAAGCCGGACCGGCGGTTCATCCGTGGGCGCCCACAGGCTCGTGCGACCTTGGGCATGGCGCAATTGGTATTTTTATGTGTCATATGCAAGCGGTAATTTCTGAAAATAGCCGTGGCGATAAAGTTTTTTTCGCCTATTTTGTTTCAGGAGCCATTTGAAAGCAGCATGGATAAAAATGTTAAAAACTCATGACGCCAACTTGGCTGCTGCAACAGGGTTTAACTTCATTAATGGACAGAAAGTTACGGCCGTTTCAGGCGAATCAATTGCGGTTTTTTGCCCTTCTGACGGCTTAGAATTTGCCTCTATTGCACGATCTTCGGCGGCAGATATTGATGCAGCAGTGCAATCGTCGCATCAAACGTTTCACAGTGATCACTGGCGAAAAACCTCGCCTTTGGATCGCGGGCGCTTGCTCACCAAGCTAATGCATTTGGTTGAACGTGACGGCGACGCACTGGCTGCACTTGAAAGTCGAGATACCGGCAAGCCATACAAACAAGGAGTGGCCGATGTTAGGGCTACCATTCGTTACCTAGAGTTTTATGGCGGCGCGGGCGATAAACTGGGTGGTGATACGATCCCGTTTCTTGACGGCTATACAGCACTAACATTGCGGGAACCGCACGGAGTGGTCGCAGGGATCATTCCGTGGAATTACCCCTTACAAATTTTGTCGCGCAAAATGTCTTCGGCCATTGCCATGGGCAACACCTTTGTTGCAAAGCCTGCTGAAGACGCCTCACTCACCAGTTTGCGCCTTGCTGAACTTGCTCTAGAGGCCGGGTTTCCAGCGGGCGTGTTTAATGTTGTGACCGGCTTTGGGCATGAGGCTGGCGCGGCATTGGCAGCGCATCCACTGGTGGACTTTGTAACGTTTACGGGGTCAACGACGACTGGCACGCTCATTCAAACAGCCGCCGCGCAAAACAACCGCGGCACAACAATGGAGCTTGGCGGCAAGTCGGCGCAAATCGTTTTTGCTGATGCTGATTTGGAGGCCGCCGCACCGGTAATTGTGAATGCGATCATCCAAAACAGTGGACAAACCTGTTCTGCCGGCGCGCGGGTTTTGATTGAAAGACCCGTCTATGAAAAGTTCGCCGCGATGCTGGCAATCCAGTTTTCGCAGCTTGTTGCTGCACCGCATGATTTTGATGCCGATCTCGGTGCAATGATCAATGGCAAACAAGCCGCGAGAGTTAAAAACTATATTGAAGAGGCCATTACAAGCGGAATTGAATGTTTGGCGCGTGGTGTCATTTCGCCTGATGTTCCAGACGCCGGGGCCTATGTGGCCCCTGCCCTGTTTGGTAACGTGCCAGAAAATTCCAAACTGGCACAGGAAGAGGTGTTTGGGCCTGTGCTGGT
>JANOPZ010000123.1:0-5544 GCA_031422195.1 Limoniibacter sp.
CGCGGATGTCCAATGGACACATTCATGGGCAAGTGTCGCCGTATAGGTTTCAGCACTCTTAAATGCTTCGAAAGGCGGCATCTGAATAACGTCGGTTGATGGCATGTAGAAAGCCTGAGATCCGCCATGGCGGATGATTGCACCGGTTTGCGCGAAGAACGCATCCGCATGTGCGATGCGCTGTACAGGATCGATTGCATCATGCTGCTTGAGGTAGAAACGTTCCGGTAGACCATCAATCTGGTCAACGCAAAATACGCTATAGGCTTTGAGGAAGGGAATAGTTCGGTCAATCTCTTGACCGGTGTCAGCCGTTTCGGTCTTGGTGAACGTATTGGCGTAAACGACTGTTGAACCGGTCTCACCTTTGCGGACGCAGCCACCCAGTTCAATGACCTGTTTGAATGTCATCCAAGTCGCGGACGAAAGCCCTTTTGCAACTGACTCTGCCCAAAGCAGTAGAACATTGATCCCAGAATAAGGTTGGCCATTATGGCGCAATGGCCGGGTGATACCGCCACCGGCATGCCATGGCTGAACCCAAGGCCGCACACCACGCTTCAGATCGGCGATGATGCGGTCAGTGATTTTCGCATAGATATCTATACGCGCTGCTTCTAATTTTCTTTCCATTTTCCTGTCTCCGTATTTTCGGTTCGCGATCATCGCGAACCCGTCACGGCGGAAATCTTGGCAAGGCTGGTTTCTTGCGCACCGCCTTGGAAAAGTGATCGACGTTGGAGAAATGCCAGCGCGGCCGGAACGCCAGTGTAGGATGGCAAAGCCATTGTGCTGGAAACAGGCCTTGCCAAACCGCCAACCGGGACGGGCAAGCGATGGACGCCAGTGTTAAGTTTGATTTTATTGTTCTGGATACTAATTTGCGAAAGCGCCTCGGCGCGACATGACAAAAGGCCGATCTGACTTGAGATTGGCCTTGCTGTTACATCCAGTTTGAGTTGAAAAGGCAGGGCCGAAGCCCTGCCCGAAATGCGTCAACCAAAGGCTGACATTTGGTGGGCTGCGGCCTTGCGGTCGATTGTGGCTCCGGCGATTTCTGGCTGGCGGTCATAAGGCTTCCATGCTTCGCCGATGATCTGTTCATAGGCGGCAACTGCGCCTTCGGCTGCGCATCGAAGCGCGTGGGCTTGTAGTGCCATATCAGCTGCAAATTCGCGTTTGCGTTGAGCTTTGCTGTCAAAACCTGCTGGGCCATCGAGATCTTCATCGCGGACATCATTGGCAAGTTTGGATGTGGCATCGCGCGCTTCTGTGACAGCCTTTGAATAAAACTGCCCTGCGCCATGGGCTGAACCGACATAGGCTCCGACTAGACGCTGCATATGGATTTGCATGGCCTTCTCGCTAAGGCCGTCATTTAAGGCGTCGGCGCATTCGGTTGTGATGCGTTGGTGAGTTGCGCGTATTCCGTCACTGTCGAGGACAGCAAGGCCGAAACTTTCTGAAATCCGTATCGTTTGTACGCTGTCGGGGCAGGTGAGGCGCACCATTTCGACGGTAGCGGCGCGGTTTGTTTTGGCCGGGTTTGAAGGGTTCTTCTTAAAATTTCCGGTTCTGGTCATGATCATCATCCTGTTTCACAAACGCCCGGAGCGGTTCCGGCTCTTGCCGGTGTTCCCTTCGGGTGCGGTTCTTGAGAACAGGGCAAAAAGGGGAGACCCAAGGTTCAAGACCTGTCGGCGATGCAAGGCTGGTTTGCGGATAACGAAACGGCGGCACGGCGTTGCGGAAGACGCGAACCAGCCTTCGCAGAACCAACGGGTTTTGGCCGCCACGCGGCGCGCAGCGGCCTTTGATCTCACCTTGACCGGTTCAGACCGCAGCCTACCCGAAGGAAGTAACGGCAGACCGAGAAAAACCGCGGCGTTGATTGATACGGATGATCATCATGTGCCGGATTGGAATTTCAAGAAGAACCTTTCCAGCGCAGTCGAACTTAGCCGCCGCCCTCAGACCTGATGTCTTACCGACCCTTGCAGGAGCTAGGATCATTTCAGGGGCGGCCATCGGATTAAGGACAGTTGAACAAAAACGCGTCATCAACGCATTGCAACCGAATGTGACGACGCATCAGGCGAAAGGCTGAACCAGAAGGTTATGCACCATCATATGTGACGTACCGTTGGAGCCTATGTCGGCTCAGCCCATAATGCAGGGCAGATTTATGATCTTTAGTCTGAAGAAGAAGCTCGTTGCCATGGCCAACTCGTTTGCCGATATGTATCGATCCCGGCATTGGAATTTTGTTAAGTTCAAACCGCAAACTTGTATCGACGTGGAAACTGTATTGCGTGAAGAGACGACTAATGCCGTTCTTGTCGATTGTGCTCAAAGCAGTGCTGAGCGGAACATTACGCCCTTGAATTGAGCGTCAGTTGCGCGTATATTGAGCATAGAAAATGAAATCAGAGATAGTCCTATGAGCAATCTTGCGCTTCAATCCACAGGGCAGCATTTCCGCGATGCCAACGCACCTTTCCTGTCCGCGCGTCTTCTCGCCGACGGGCTTGGCGTTACTCTGACCGAGCTTGCATTGCTGGCAGGTGTTGCGCGCAATACGCTGACGGCAAAAAGTGGCGCTAGAAAAGTTGATCAAGCCCTTAGTCCAGTTGTTCGCATCATTGCCATGGCGGGTGAGATGGCGGGTGACGAAAGCCGGGCTGCAATCTGGTTCAAGCATCAACCCATTCCAGGTTGGGCGGGCAAAACGGCCTATGATTTGGTGCGTGAACGCAAAGCCGACAAAGTGATCGCCTATTTGGAGGCGGTGCGTTCGGGCGTTTATGCCTGAACAAGACCAACCACTCATTCTATGGCGGGCTTTCGTTCCCCGCTGGGCGCATGATCCGCTTTCTGGAGCAGGCGCAGCAAGCTTTGGCGGGCGCTGGAACTCTGTTGGTCAACCGTGCCTTTATGCCGCTTTAGAGTTGTCGACGGCTTGGGCCGAATACAACCAAGGCTTCGTGCAGCATCCTGCAACGGTCGTTCAGCTTGCACTAGCCGGTGCGAAGCTTGCAGACCTAACGGACGACCAGACTATGGCGGACCTTGGTTTATCACCGGACATCCACAGAATAGAATGGCGGGCAGACTTGGATGCGGGCCGCACACCAGTTACGCATATGCTTACAAACCGGCTCAAGAAGGACGGCTTTAATGGCGTGATCTATCCGTCATTCATGTCACCAGGCGGTCGATGCATCGCTTTATGGCGCTGGAGCGGTGAAGACGGCCCAGTTCTCGCCGTCATTGACCCTGACAAACGTCTGCCAAAAGGGCCAGCGTCATGGCTATAATTGATCGTTATTCTTGACCAAGTGATTGTGCTTCTCGTTAAGCAGCCGCAGCAAAGCCAACCGCATCCTATGTCTATAAAGCCAGTTCCATAACCCCTATTTCGCGGCTCGGACCTGTAAGGGGGTGCGTTCTATTTTGAAGTGCGACTTTTCAGCGATAACAATGGGTTATTGCATGAAAGAAAATGCACATGTTGATACCGTTCAAACGCCCCTATTCTCAAATTGGCATTGAGGAGCGGCGTAAGATTGAGCGCTGGCGGGCAGCAAAAGTTGGCGTTGATGAGATAGCTGAAAAGCTTGGCCGTCACAGATCGACGATTTTCCGTGAGCTTCGACGCAATAGCTTTGACGATGCCGAGATGCCAAGCATTGCTGGTTATTACGGTGCGACGGCCGACCACAAGGCCAAGAAACGCCGGTATAATTTACGTAAACTGACACGATTGCCGAAGTTGCGGGACGCCATTATTGAGCGGATCAAGCACGGATGGTCTCCTGAACAAATTGCCGGCCGGTTGAAGTTTGAGAGCAGGTTTTATCAGGGCTCGGCCAGTTACGTCTGTCACGAGACGATCTATCGATACGCCTATTCGCAGGATGGCAACGCCATCAAGCTCTGGCGCCATTTGCCTGAGCATCGCGCCAGACGACGGCCACGGCACGCAAGAGGTGCGTTCTATTTAGAAGTGCGACTTTTCAGCTAACAAAGTGCGCAATCTCGCAGATCGAGCTTTATCCTTGCAATTCTGACTCTGAGTGGAGCATTTACAAGGTTATATTCCATCACTGCCGTAAACAGCTCGTGGCTACAGCACCACATAGCGCATAAACCTATTTCGTGAACCGCATGGCCGGTGATGCATATCTACTGGCTTTATGCATCATAATTCGTCATAATATGAGTTACATCACTCCGGGATATAACTCATGGTCAACACTCAAAAATGGAACTGGCAGCAGAAAAGCTGGCCTGAATTCGAATATGACCCCTTGAAACTAAAGGCGCAGGAGGATGACTTCCTGCATCGTTCGGGTGTGTTCCTAGGCACATATTTGCATGTGACGGAAGACGAAAAGCTCAACTTGACCATCGACTTCATGTCAAACGAAGCCCTCAAAACTTCAGAGATTGAGGGCGAGTTTTTGAACCGCGAAAGCGTGCAATCCTCAATCCGCAAACAATTTGGTTTAACGACGGACGGGCGTTCATCAAAACCGGCTGAGGCTGGGATCGCTGAGATGATGGTTGATCTCTATCGCGCCTTCGCACTGCCTTTGAGTGATAAAATGCTGTTTGGCTGGCATAATATGATTATGAATGGCAGGCGAGATATTGATAAAGTAGGCGCTTACCGCGAACATGCTGAGCCGATGCAAGTGGTGTCAGGCAGACTGGAAGAGCCGGTCGTGCATTTTGAAGCGCCGCCCTCAAGACAGCTGCCCCAGGAAATGGCGCGATTTATAGATTGGTTCAACGCCACAGCACCGGGTGCAGAAACTCCTATGCCTGCCCTTACGCGGGCTGGCATCGCACATTTGTATTTTGAAAGCATCCACCCTTTTGAAGATGGTAATGGCCGCATCGGGCGGGCGATCGCAGAAAAAGTAATCGCCCAAGCAATTGGCAAACCAGCCATGATTACCTTGTCACAGACCATCATGGCTCACCGAAAGAACTATTACGACAAATTGGAGCAAAGTAACAAAGGCAAACAAATTGATGATTGGCTCGCCTATTTTGCCGGCACCATTTTGGAGGCACAAAAAACGTGCCAAAGTCTTGTTGAGTTCATCATTCTGAAAACCAAGTTCTTTGATCGCTTCAAAGACCGCTTGAATGACCGTCAGCTCAAGATGATTGCGCGCGTGTTCCGTGAGGGGGTTGACGGGTTCAAAGGTGGGGTTAGTGCAGAAAACTACATCACCGTTACCGGCACATCGAGAGCCACCGCGACCCGTGATTTACAGGATTTGGTTGAAAGACATGCTTTCACCAAAACGGGAACCGGCAAAGGCACACGGTATCAGTTGAAATTGGTTTAGAAATTCGCACTCGGATTCCCAGAAATCAGCGCCCTGTTTGCCTTCAGATCAATGACAACGTTTGAGGCCAATCCAACAGACGTCGGATTGGCCTCAATATGTTATTGAGTTAAAGTTAGCTCGGCGTTAGCTCTTATTCAGCAGCAATCGCGTAGCCATCATTCGCATGTTCTGGTGCGGC
>JANOPZ010000124.1:0-17063 GCA_031422195.1 Limoniibacter sp.
CTCGTCTCTGGCTGACACATTGGTGGGCAGCAACAGCAACAACGACCAGATTTTTGGCCAAGACGGCGCTGACTCGCTTTACGGTGTTGGCGGCGATGACACGCTGACAGGCGGCGTCGGCGCTGATTATCTGGATGGCGGCACAGGCTTTGACCTTGCCAGCTATACGCAATCAACAACCGGGGTTTACGCCCGGCTTGATGGCCTCAATGAATCGTCGAGCGAGGCGGTTGGCGATACTTTTGTGTCGATCGAAGGCTTTGTCGGTTCGTTTTTCAACGATGTTTTTGTTGGCAAAGCCACAAATAATGACGCGTTATATGGCCTTGGCGGTGTTGACACACTTTATGGCATAGGCGGCAATGACACGTTGAATGGCGGCGCTGGCAATGACGTGCTTTTTGGCGGCACTGGCAATGATTTCTTTATCTTCGCCGACACGCTGAATGCTGCAACCAATGTGGATTCCATACGGGATTTCACGGTGAACGCCGATGACATCTTGCTGTCGCGCACGATTTTCACCGGAATTGGTGCCAGCCTCGATGCTGCTGAACTGAATTTCGGGAGCACTGCCAATGATGTTGGCGACCGTATTATTTACAACGGTGCAACCGGCCAATTATTCTTTGATGCTGATGGCTTTGGCGGCGGCGCACAGACCTTGTTCGCGACGGTGACTGTCGGCACAGCATTGACCCATAATGATTTTATTATGTTTGGCTGATCTCGTTCAACATTAAGGCGGCACTGCGCTGACATTGGCGGATTTTGTGAATGTGGCATGAACTCGCGGCATGAACGTCTCGCCTGCCCTAAGGTTATCATCTATTGACTCCGCATTTTGCCGGGAGCATGTTTAAGGCTGACTGCTATGCAAAGGCGCGGCGGATGTTGGTGGAATACGTCTTCACCGCCCCTCACACTGGATAATACATCGGTCGTTGGAATAGATTTGGTGGCCTTACTTATTTCCTGGTTACACAGAGGAATTTCGACAGCAATGCTATTTGGAAATACAAATTGTGGCGCGCAGCAAACCCAAGCCGTTGGGCCGTGGGCAAGTTTGCGTCGTTTTCAGTTTATTCGTTTCAACGATTTGGCGTATTTTGAAACGATTGGCAAAACCCTTGCCATCACGGCTCTGATTTTATGTCTTTTGGGATGCACGCCCTTGCAAACAGAAGGTTTTTATCGAGGGGAAGAAAAAACCATGGTGTCAGAGCCAAATCAAGCAGCAGTGACTGGATCGGTTACTATTGTTGGCAAGCGCATCACCATAGGCAATGCAGTTGACTGTCCTGAAATTGAAACCAGTGACGGCCAGCGCATCGCAGTCAAAGGGCTGACCGGTGAACACAACATCGGAGCGACCGTTCGCGTTACTGGTCGCTATGGTTACGTGACTTCTTGCAACGGCCTAGTTCTTGCTGCGACGAGTGTCACAATAATAGGTTAGTCCAAGAGCAGTTCGAGCTGTAAACACTTTTTGTTTCGATACGCTTAGCTACAAAACAAGACTGGTGATCAAACCGAAAATTGGAGTATAGATTATGCCACTTCCAACTGATCCACTGCTTGCACAGCAATGGCATTTGCGCAATTCCAACCCATTGTTACTCGATCTGAATGTTTTTGGCGTATGGAACCCGTCAAGTGGCTTGGCCTATACTGGGGCCGGAACACGCACCATCGTCATTGATGACGGATTTGACTATAATCATTCTGATTTCGACAATTATAATCAGAGCCTCGATTACGATTTCGCATTGAACACACTGGACCCGTTTGGCGGAGCGTCTGACGCGCATGGCACGGCCGTGGCCGGAATCATCGGGGCGGCGGCGGATGGAACCGGGGCTGTCGGGGTGGCATACGGCACCCAGCTGGTAGGCTATCGCACGGCGGGCTTTATCAACGATGCCTGGCTGCAGGATATACGCGATACCATTTCCAATGCAGCGACCAGCGCAAACGCCGATGTGGCCAATATCAGCCAAGGCATTGCCAATGACACCGCAAGTGAATTTGGCGTTGGTTATCTGGCTATACGCTTTGACGAAATCGAAGTCTCGATAGCCACGGCGGTCAATACCGGGCGCGGCGGGCTGGGCATGACAATTGTCAAGTCGGCTGGTAATTCGCGCGCCGCTAACTATGACATTAATGCAGATGATTGGACCAATGACACCCGGCAGGTTGTCGTGGCGGCTGTCAACCAAAACGGATTTGTGTCGAATTATTCCAGCTATGGCGCGGCACTTCTTGTGTCGGCATTTGGCACACCGGGCGAAGTTGTGACGACTGATCGAGTTGGGGCCGCCGGCTATAATGGCACTGATTTCACCAGTGTTTTTAACGGCACGTCGTCTGCCGCCCCTATGGTCACCGGTGTCGTTGCGCTGATGTATGATGCCAATGCCAGTCTGGGCTGGCGCGATGTGCAATCAATTTTGGCTGTCTCGGCCCGGCAGGTTGGCTCCGAAGTGGGAGCTGGCATAACGGGTTCTGAGCGCTATGCTTGGGGTTTCAACGGTGCCAACACTTGGAACGGCGGCGGCATGCATTTCAGCAATGATTATGGCTATGGCCTGGTCGATGCTCTGGCCGCCGTGCGGCTGGCAGAAACCTGGCTGCTGACCGGAACCGTGGCTGCGACCAGCGGCAATGAGCTCTCAAATAGCGTAGATGTGCTGAACGCGTCGACCGTGATTCCGGATGGCAACGCCACCGGACTTTCGTTTAGTGGCAACGCAGTATTTAATGATCTGGTCGAACGGGTAACGGTTCAGATGACATTCTCCACGACATTCACCGGCGATATGGAGGTCTATTTGACGTCGCCCGATGGCACCGTCAGCCGGTTGATTGATAATGCCGGAGGCGGCAACGATTTCAACGGCACTTGGACATTTGAAAGCCAAGCTTTCCGCGGTGAAGGCGCTGCCGGCCAATGGACCGTGCGGGTTGCCGATACGTTAGGCGGCGATGCGCTGACTGTGTCCGATATTGTAATCCGCACTTTTGGCGCATCAAGCGTGAATGACCGTTACATTTATACCAATGAGTATTCGGATTATGCCGGCGTCATGGGCCATGTCAATGTGGTGAACGACAGCAATTTCGGCAATGATACGGTCAATGCATCTGCCGTAAGCACAGGTTCGTACATCCGGCTGGATGGGGTATTAGGGTCGATAGATGGGGCAGAGGTGACATTTACCAACATCGAAAACGCCATCGGCGGCGATGGCGCGGATGTAATTCTTGGTAATGCCACTATCAATAAGCTTTTCGGGATGCGCGGTGCTGACAGACTTTATGGCCTTGACGGCGCAGATCAATTGGTAGGCGGTGCGGGCAATGACTTGCTGGAAGGCGGACTTGGCGAAGATTTGCTGATTGGCGACGGCGGCTCGGATGCTCTAAAAGGCGACGAGGACAACGACCTTCTCTATGGTGCTGCCGACGGTGATACGTTGTTCGGCGGCCTTGGCGGCGATTATCTGGATGGTGGCTCCGAGTTTGATTACGCCAGCTATGCTTTTGCCACAGCCGGTGTGTTTGCCCGCCTTGACGGCCTTGCAGGTTCTGGCGGCGAGGCTGTAGGCGATAGTTTTGTAAGTATCGAGGGCCTGATCGGCTCGTCTTTGGCTGACACATTGGTGGGCAGCAACAGCAACAACGACCAGATTTTTGGCCAGGATGGCGCTGACTTGCTGTATGGTGTTGGCGGCGATGACACCCTGACAGGCGGTGCAGGCGCTGATCATCTGGATGGTGGCACCGGCTTTGACCTTGCCAGCTATTCGCAGGCAACAACCGGGGTTTATGCCCGCCTTGATGGTGTCAATGAATCGTCGAGTGAGGCGGTTGGCGATACTTTTGTTTCGATCGAAGGCTTCGTGGGTTCGTTTTTCAACGATGTTTTTGTTGGCAACGCCACAAATAATGACGTGTTATATGGCCTCGGCGGCGACGATACGCTTTACGGCATAGGCGGCAATGACACGTTGAATGGCGGCACTGGCAATGACGTGCTTTTTGGCGGCACTGGCAATGATTTCTTTATCTTCGCCGACACGCTGAATGCTGCGACCAACGTTGACTCGATAAGAGACTTCACGGTCAACGCCGATGACATTTTGCTGTCGCGCGTGTTTTTTACCGGAATTAATGCCATCCTCGATGCTGCTGAGTTTCAATTGGGCGCGATCGCCAATGATATTGGCGACCGTATCATTTACACCAGTGGAACCGGCCAATTGTTCTTTGATGCCGATGGCTCTGGCGGTGGCGCACAGACCTTGTTCGCGACGGTGACTGTTGGCACAGCATTGACCCATAATGATTTTATCATGTTTGGGTGATGTCAGGGCGTTACAAAATTAATCCAGCACCCGTCTGACTGCGCCTTTGGCTGCGCTGGTGGTCAGGGCGGCGTAGGCTTTAAGCGCATTGGTGACGTTGCGCTTGCGCTTTTCGATGGGCTTAAAGCCCATTTTTTCTTGCGCAGCGCGGCGGGCTGCAATCACAGCATCATCAACGCGCAGCGAAATTGAGCGGTCGGGAATGTTGATATCGACCATATCGCCAGATTTGACCAATGCAATTAAGCCGCCTTCGGCTGCTTCAGGTGAAACATGGCCAATCGACAGACCAGAGGTACCACCGGAAAAGCGACCGTCGGTCAGCAATGCACAGGCTTTGCCAAGGCCCTTGGATTTAATGTAACTGGTTGGATACAGCATTTCTTGCATGCCGGGCCCACCTATGGGGCCTTCATAGCGGATAACAACCACATCCCCGGCTTTGACATCACCGTTCAAAATGCCGAGCACGGCTGAGTCTTGGCTCTCAAATACAATCGCGGGGCCAGAGAATTTCAAAATGCTTTCATCGACGCCAGCGGTTTTGACGATGCAGCCTTGCAGCGCGATATTGCCGGATAAAACAGCCAAGCCACCATCTGTGGTAAAGGGTGTTTCTGCTGAACGGATAACACCGTTTGTCCGGTCAAGATCCAAATCATCCCAGCGGCGATTTTGGCTGAACGCAACCTGTGTCGGCACACCGCCCGGCGCGGCCAAGTAGAAATCTTTGACGACCTGCGAATTGGTCCGCGACACATCCCAATGGTTGATTGCTGCTCCAAGCGTGGTGGAATGTACGGTTGGCAAATCAGCGTTCAAAAGCCCAGCTTTTTCAAGCTGACCAAGGATCGACATGATGCCGCCTGCCCTATGCACATCTTCCATATGCACATCAGATTTGGCCGGCGCAACCTTACACAACACCGGCACGCGGCGCGATAAACGGTCAATATCATCCATAGTGAAATCAATGCCGCCCTCGTGGGCAGCCGCCAGAATATGGAGCACAGTATTGGTCGAACCACCCATGGCAATATCAAGCGTCATGGCGTTTTCAAATGCACCGAAACTGGCAACATTGCGTGGCAGCACGCTAGCGTCATCCTGTTCATAATAGCGTTTTGCAATATCAACGATCAAATGACCTGCCTCAAGAAACAGCCGTTTGCGGTCAGCATGTGTGGCCAAGGTTGAACCATTGCCCGGCAGCGATAAGCCCAGTGCCTCAGTCAGGCAATTCATGGAATTGGCCGTGAACATGCCGGAGCATGAGCCGCATGTCGGGCACGCCGAGCGTTCGATCGCATCGACTTCTTCGTCGGAATATTTTTCATCGGCGGCCGCAACCATGGCGTCAACCAAGTCCAGCGCCATTTTTTTGCCCGTAGGGGCAATATATTTACCGGCTTCCATCGGCCCGCCGGACACAAACACTGTCGGGATGTTCAGCCGCATTGATGCCATCAACATGCCGGGCGTGATTTTATCGCAGTTGGAAATGCAAACCATGGCGTCAGCGCAATGGCCGTTGACCATATATTCAACGCTATCTGCGATAATCTCGCGTGACGGCAGCGAATACAGCATGCCGTCGTGGCCCATTGCAATTCCGTCATCAAGCGCAATTGTATTGAATTCTTTGGCTACACCGCCAGCAGATTCAATTTCCCGTGCCACCATTTGGCCAAGGTCTTTCAAATGCACATGGCCGGGTACGAACTGGGTAAACGAATTTACCACGGCAATAATCGGCTTACCAAAATCACCATCTTTCATACCGGTTGCGCGCCACAAGGCACGAGCACCTGCCATATTACGGCCATGGGTGGTGGTACGGGAACGGTATGCAGGCATGGCAGATCTCTCAGTTTTTGTTAAGGTAGCTGAGCAACGCCCATCGTTCAATTGTCCTAAAGGTGAAAAAGTTCATCGGCAAAAACCAATGGGCCAACCCTTTAGACGTAGCGGTTTAGACGTAGCGGTTCACAATATTTTCCAGCAATTCCTGGCGTCCTGAAACCGGTTGCGGGTTGATGTCTTTTTTCGCAACGCGCTCTGCAATCTCTTCTAAAGTGCGCTTGCCCTTCAACATGGCTTTGCCCTCGGCTGAATCCCATTTGGCATAACGGGCATCGACCATGCCGGTTAAAACACCGTCTTCGAGTATATGCGCTGCTGCCTTAAGGCCACGCGCACAGCAATCCATTCCGCCGATATGGCCAATCAACAAATCTTCGGCCTCAATGGATTGGCGGCGCAGTTTGGCGTCAAAATTAGTGCCACCGGTTTTGAAGCCGCCAGCTTTCAAGACTTCATAATAGGCCAAGGCCATCTCCGGCACATTGTTCGGGAATTGATCTGTGTCCCAGCCAGACTGGTAATCATTCCGGTTCATATCAATTGAACCAAAAATTCCGAGTGCGCGCGCCATTGCCAATTCATGTTCAAAGGAATGGCCTGCCAAAATGGCATGGCCTTGTTCGATGTTCATTTGAACTTCTTTTTCCAAACCAAAGTCTTTGAGGAAGCCATAAACAGTTGCCACATCATAATCATATTGGTGTTTGGTTGGCTCTTGCGGCTTTGGCTCAATTAAAATTGCGCCTTTGAAACCGATCTTATGTTTGTAATCGACCACCATCTGCAGCATGCGTCCAGCTTGCGCGCGCTCGCGTTTCAGGTCGGTGTTGAGAAGCGTTTCATAACCTTCGCGGCCGCCCCACAGTACATAGTTCTGGCCTTTAAGGCGGTGTGTGGCATCAAGACACGTTTTGATTGTGGCTGCCGAAAAAGCAAATACATCTGGATCAGGGTTGGTTGCAGCACCCGACATAAACCGGCGATGTGAGAATAAATTAGCGGTTCCCCATAGTAATTTCACACCGGTATCAGATTGCTTTTTGGCAAAGTAATCAACGATTTCGTTGAGGTTCTTCGTGTTTTCTTTGAAATTTTCGCCTTCCGGCCGCACATCTGCATCATGGAAGCAATAAAAAGGCACGCCCAGCGCCGTGAACATTTCAAAAGCAACATCGGCTTTTAGTTTGGCGTGTTCCATTGTGTCGCCAAACCATGGGCGCTGAAATGTTTGCCCGCCAAAAGGATCTCCGCCCGGCCAGGCAAATGAATGCCAATAAGCAGCAGAAAACCGCAGGTGATCCTCCATCCGTTTACCCATGATCATTTCATCTGGATTGTAATACCGAAAAGCGAGCGGGTTCGTCGACTCTGGTCCTTCAAACGGGATTTTGGTAATGTCGCCAAAGAAACCTGTGCTCATGATAATGCTCCAGAAATTGCAGGGTAAAGCGCACGGTAGCGCTGGTATTGGGTTTCAAATGCGCCGGTCAGCGCGGTGTTCGGCTCAATTATGCGCTCAATTGCAGGCGGTGTACAAACAGATAAGGGGTCAACGCCAGTTGCAGCAATCAGACCCAGCCGCGCTGCGCCAAATGCCCCGCCAAAGTCGCCATCGGCAGGCACATCAACCGGCATATTAAGAACGGTTGCTATAATTTGCAGCCAATAATCTGATTTTGAGCCACCGCCAACAGCAATGACACGGTTGAGTTTTGTGCCAGCCGCTTCCAATGCTTTCAAACTATCTCGGAATGCAAAAGCCACACCTTCCAAAACGGATTGGGTCAAGGCAACGCGGTCGCTTTCATGACCAAGGCCCGTGAACGAGCCACGGATTTTTGCATCGTTGTGTGGCGTGCGTTCACCCGACAGATAAGGCAAAAACACCGTGCCCGTCGGCACTTTCAACGTTGAACCAAGCGCGTTGGTCAATTCGGCAGGAGGTGCACCTGTGATGCCGGAAAACCAATTGAGAGCATCGGTTGCCGATAAAATCACGCCCATTTGGTGCCAAGTGTTCGGTAATGCATGGCAAAATGCGTGCACTGCGCTTTGAGGGTTGGGCAAATAGGTGTTGTTGGCAGCAAACAAAACACCGGACGTGCCAAGCGAGGCAAACGAGTCGCCGTCTTTTACAGTGCCCATACCGATTGCGGCGGCCGCATTATCCCCTGCCCCGCCAGCTACGACTGGCGTTCCGGCCATACCCCAATGTGCTGCCAAATCGCGGCGCAATTGGCCGCCGGCTTCACTGCCTTCAACAAGGGCAGGCATTTGGCTTTCATTCATGTCGCAGTGGCCCAGCAATTCAGCAGACCATGCGCGTTTGCCGGTGTCGAGCCAGCTTGTACCAGCTGAATCTGACATTTCAGAAATGGTTTCGCCGGTTAGCCACAGCCGCAAGAAGTCTTTTGGCAACAATACTTTGGCAACACGGGCAAAATGCTGGGGTTCGTTGTTTTTTACCCACAGGAGTTTTGGCGCAGTAAACCCGGGAAATACGATATTGCCAGTCAGTGCGCGGAAACTCGGCGTACCGTCAAGATGGGAGGCTTCCATATGGCTGCGTGTATCATTCCATAAAATGCACGGACGAATAACGTTATGGCTGGCGTCAATCAACGTCGCACCGTGCATATGCCCCGAAAGCCCAATGCCTTTAACTGCTGCAAGCGCGGCACCATGCGTGGCTTTTAAGCTGTCTAAAGCTGTTTGGCAGGCTGAAATCCAATCAGCAGGGTCTTGCTCAGAGTAGCCCGGTTTGCTGCGCGAGACATTAATGGGAGCGCCTGCTGATGCAACGGGCTGGCCGTCATGGTCAATCAACAGTGCCTTCAGGCTGGATGTCCCCAGATCAAGTCCTAAATACATTCCGCTAGCCTCCCGCCAACAAACTTGAATGTGCCAGACTGCACCGCTTTGTCGAGTATTATTTTGAGCCTTGAATTAAATAATATGACTGTGCGGGCTGAGGCAGCACTTTATGTTCGCAATAAGTTAGATCACTTTTGTGCAGTGCACAATTTGCATGGCTCCCATGCAGACTTTGCGCTACTAAAAGCGCTTTGAATGTTTATCTCTGTGTAATGCAAGCAGAGAAGAATTAGAGAGCAAAATGGAATTTATGAAAAACATTCGTGAGTGGCGCCGGTTTCGTGCGACCCGCGAAGCACTAAGCCGTCTTTCCGACCGTGAGTTGAACGACTTGGGCATCGGCCGCGGCGAGATCGACTACACTGCGCGCCGCGCAGCCAATTAAGAATTAGCAAATTCGCCGGGTCTTTCTCCTCCCAGAACCCCCGCGAAGAAGACCGGCCTCCTCCTCCCAGATGAGCCGGATCTTGAAAATGACGCCTGCCGGATCTCCTCCCCCGGCAGGCGTTATTGTTTTCAGGGCGATTATTTCAAGATTGATTGTTTTTGGCACGCGCCTGCGCTAGCTGGCTGGTATGAGCAAAACACTTCCCATTCACGTTGTTGGTGCCGGTTTGGCTGGTTCAGAGGCCGCGTGGCAAATTGCCAATCGCGGGTTACCGGTCATCCTCCATGAAATGCGGCCTGTGCGCATGACAGATGCGCATAAAACGGCGCATTATGCCGAACTGGTTTGTTCCAATTCATTCCGCTCTGATGATGCCGAAACCAATGCTGTTGGCGTGCTGCATGCTGAAATGCGGCTGGCCGGTTCATTGATAATGGCTATGGCCGATCAACATCAGGTGCCTGCCGGAGGCGCATTGGCTGTTGACCGTGATGGTTTTGCTGAAGCAGTGTCACTTAAGCTCAAATCCCACCCGATGATCACCATTCAAGAAGAAGTGGTTGCTGGCCTGCCGCCTAAGGATTGGGGCAGCACAATTATTGCAACCGGGCCTTTGACCGCACATGAAATGGCAGAGGCAATTCAGGCTGAAACAGGGGCAGAAGCACTCGCATTTTTTGACGCAATTGCACCCATTGCTCATTTTGATACAGTCAATATGGATATCTGCTGGTTTCAATCGCGCTATGATAAAGTTGGCCCAGGTGGCAATGGCAAAGATTATATCAATTGCCCGATGGATAAAGCCCAATATGAGGCGTTTATTGCGGCTTTGATCGCTGGTGATGTTGCCGGATCAAAAGAATGGGAAGGCACGCCCTATTTTGATGGTTGCTTGCCGATTGAAGTGATGGCGGAACGCGGCGCAGAGACACTTCGCTTTGGCCCAATGAAGCCCATGGGGCTAACCAATGCCCATAACCCAACCGTCAAAGCATATGCCGTTGTTCAGTTACGGCAGGATAATGCACTTGGCACACTGTATAATATGGTCGGATTCCAGACCAAATTGAAATATGGCGAGCAAAGCCGAATTTTGCGCATGATTCCCGGTCTTGAGAATGCAGAATTTGCACGGCTTGGCGGGCTTCATCGCAACACTTATCTCGATTCACCAAAACTTCTAGACCCAACACTTCGGCTAAAATCACGCCCCGATCTTCGCTTTGCAGGCCAAATCACCGGCTGCGAAGGTTATATTGAAAGCGCATCCATAGGTTTACTTGCTGGGCGGTTTGCAGCCGCTGAATTATGTGGCCAAACACAAGATTTGCCGCCGCTCACAACTGCAATGGGCGCACTGCTGCACCATATTACAACCGGCCATATTTCATCTGATGAAGAGCCCGGCAAGCGCTCGTTCCAGCCGATGAACGTGAATTTTGGCCTGTTCCCGCCATTGGCTGAAGGCACAAAAATCAAGCCCGATGATTTTGAGGGCCGCTTTAAAGGCAAAGACAAAACAATTGCCAAAAAGCGGTTGATGAGTGCTCGGGCGCTGAACGATATGCGGGAATGGCTTGGGAAAACTCAAAATGAAACGGGCCGGATTGCAGCGGAATAATCACCAGCCCCGCATTGCGCGGTAAGCCAGCCGGATTGGGGTTAAGAGCGGTGGCGGCGTGATTGTATCTGCGAATGCGGCTGCACCTGCCTTTTCCGCTTTGCGGAATACTGGCTCACATAGCGCTGCGCCCAAAAACGCAGGCCGTAATTGCGGTGTCACTGTTCTGGCAAGACGTTTGAATGATTTCAAATGATCGCGGCCAAGCGCAACGAATGCAGTAGTTGCTTTGGCTCGCCCAGTTTCATTCCCCGCAAAGATCTGTTCGACGTCGCTCCCAATGGCATCTAACAAAGTGACCGGAATAAACATGCGCTGGCGGTTAGTTGCGCGTGGAAGATATCGCAAAATGCTAGCAATACCAATCGCCATGCCGGCGTGGCCTGCGGAGACAGCTGCGTTTTTCGCATTGTTTGGGTCAAGAATTAATCCGCCAAACTGAATAAGAGTTGCTTCTGTTTCACCCAAATAGGTTTCCAGCGCAGCACTATCCGGCATTGGATCGTGATAAAGGTCAAAAATGCGCGCCTCTGCCATCGCATCAAGCGCTGCAATTGGAAGGCGGTGCTGTTGAATTGCTGTCAGCAAACCCGCAGCGACCACATGGTTTGCCGCCTCCCCGGCACGCTCGCCAGAAATCACATCGCGCCACCATTGCAGCCTAATTTCTCCGGGCAATGGCTCAGACACCAACAGCGGAATGCGCCTTAGTTCTTCGGCAAAAGCGCAGATCGATGCAAAGGCGTCGCGCTTTTCATCCGGCACAAATAGACAGGCCAAATATTTTGCCTGATCAAGCTCCCGTAGTGCCCCCAAAGCAGAACTCGCCATCACACAGCAATCATTGCTGAAGCAACTTGGCGGCCTTCCTCAACAAGAATGTTGAATGTACTCACGGCTGCACTGGTTGTCATAATCTCGGCATTGATGCCAGCTTGCTTTAGCGCTGCGCGAAGTTCGCGCGGCAAAGGATAAGGCTCGAGGCCGGTGCCAACCAGCATCACCTCAATCGTTGCAGCTTCTTGAATTGCCTTAGCAAAGTCTTCGACACTCAGATTGGCTGCATCGTTTGCTGCCCATCCGTGAATGCCGGACGGCAAACACAGGATTGATCCGCGATGACTCATGCCCGCAAAGCGAAACCCCATATTACCATAAGCATCGATTGGGGCGCGGCCCGGAAAATGGGCCTCGCGCATGATTAACCCAGCCATGCCTCAGGCCTTTGCCGCAGCAGGTTTAGGGGCAACAGATTTACCGTTTTCGTCGGCATCGACCTGAAAACTATCTGGGCGAAGGCGGAATAGGATCAGCAATGGACCTGCGACAAAAATTGACGAGTAGGTGCCAATCACGATACCGAAAATCATCGCGAATACAAAGGTTCGGATAACTTCGCCACCAAACAACCAGAGAGCAATCAGAGCCAGTAATGTGGTCAAGCCGGTCAAGAACGTGCGCGACAAGGTTTGGTTGACGGACAGGTCGAGTAATTCGGCGATTTCCATTTTCTTGTAACGCCGCAAATTCTCACGCACGCGGTCATAAACCACGACCGTATCGTTGATCGAGTAACCCATAATCGTAAGCACGGCCGCAATCGATGTTAGGTTAAACTCAAGGCCTGTAAAGGCAAACAGCCCAACCGTCATAATCACGTCGTGTCCCGTTGCCAAAATCGCGCCGACGGCAAACTGCCATTCAAAACGTATCCAGACATAAATCAAGATCATCAGCATGGCGACGCCAACACCAATGATGCCGTTTCGGGTGAGTTCGCCTGAAACAGTGGGGCCAACAACCTCAACGCGGCGTATATCATAATCGGTTTCTAGAACTGCGCGCGCTTTAGCAATTGCGCTTTGCTCGCCCTGTTCGCCTGCGCCTTGGCTTTCAAGCCGAATGAGTACGTCTTTCGGGTTACCAAATTCCTGCACTTGGACATCGCCAAGATTGAGCTCGGAAAGCGCTCCACGAATAGCGGAAACATCGGCCTTTTTGGCTTTGGCCCGAACTTCAATCATGGCGCCGCCTTTGAAATCGATACCATAGTTCAGGTCAGTAACAGCCAGCGCGCCGATCGTTGCAATGCTTGTCAAAATTGAAAACGCAAATGCCCAATTTCGCCAGCTCATAAATTTGATCGTTGTATTATCTGGAACCAGCTTCAAACCCCAAGGCAAGTCCTTGGGCTTTGTTCTACGAACCCAGACAGCAATCAACCAGCGGGTTAAAGTAAAGGCGGTAAACACCGTTGTGATAATACCGATTGCCAATGTGACAGCGAAGCCTTTTACAGGGCCGGAACCGAGGAAAAACAACACAACGGCTGCTATCAACGTCGTCAAGTTTGCATCAACAACGGTGGCAAGACCCTTTTGGAAACCCTCATCGATGGATTGAATAAATGAACGGCCTTGGCGGCGCTCTTCACGGACGCGCTCAAAAATGATCACGTTGGAATCAACTGCCATACCAACAGTCAATACTATGCCAGCGATGCCGGGTAACGTCAGCGTTGCACCCAGTGCCGATAGAACGGCAATAATCAAAACGACGTTGGCAATAAGTGCAATATTGGCAATTAAACCTAGCAAGCCATAAGCAATCAACATAAAGCTGACGACCAAAACTGAGGCAATAATTGAAGCCACAACGCCAGCGTTGATCGAATCAGCGCCAAGGCCGGGTCCGACAGTGCGCTCTTCAATAATAGTCAAATCAGCGGGCAGAGCGCCAGCGCGAAGCAAAACAGAGAGGTCTGTTGCGCTTTCGGTCGTGAAGTTACCTGAAATTTGTCCAGAACCACCCAAAATTGGTTCACGGATCACCGGCGCCGAAATAACCTGATTATCAAGCACGATTGCAAATTCGCGGCCCACATTTTGCTGTGTTGCTTGCCCAAAGCGCTGTGCACCTTTGGTGTCAAAACGGAATGAAACAATAGCTTCAGATGTTTGCTGATCGTAACCGGTTTGGGCATCGGCAAGGTTTTCACCCGCCACAATAACACGGTTTTCAACAATATAGGGAACTGGCGGGTCATCCTGGGAATACATTACAGAGGTGCCAGCGGGCGGGCGGCCTGAAATTGCATCCTCGACTGGCATTGTGCGATCAACAAACTGGAAGGTTAGTTTTGCGGTTTTGCCAAGAATATCCTTCAGTCGCTGAGGGTCATCGAGGCCCGGAACCTGCACTAAAATACGGTCATTGCCTTGGCGTTGAATGCTTGGTTCGGTCGTGCCAAGTTCATTAACGCGGCGGCCAATCACTTCGATCGATTGGGTGACAGCGCTGGCAAGACGGCTGGTTATGCCATCTTCAGTAAGTTTCAATGAAATGTCAGTGCCGTTGACCAGCTCCAACTCTATTTCATTGACGCCGCCCGCGCCGAACAACCCGCTGGAAACAGGTTCAGCTAAGCTCGACAGCGCTTCTTGCGCCACTTCAGCATCGTTTGCATCGGTAAGTTTCAATGTGACTTCGCGATCGCCTTGGATGGCTAAATCGGCGTAGCCTATTTTGTCGGTTCGCAGCAAATTACGCGCATCATCCCTCAATGTTGCCAAGCGGTCTTTGACCAATGCTTCCCGATCAACTTGCAGCAGCAAATGCGAGCCGCCTTGTAAATCCAAACCCAATGTCATGGGCCGAGATGGAAAAATGGAGGGCAATGACGCCCTGATTTCTGGTGAATATAGGTTTGGTGCGGCAACCAAAGCGCCCATACCAACTACAAACCAAATGAGCACCGTTTTCCAGGTTGAAAAATAAAGCATGCGATTCTTTCAATAACGATTAAGTGCTGCCAAGATATCAGCGGAATTTGGCTATTTCTGGTCGTTTGCAGCGACAGGTTCGCCTTTAACACGTACGTCGGCAACCATGGAACGCAGCAATTTTACTTTGACGCCCGGCGCAATTTCGACCTCAAGTTCAGGTTCACCCTCAACAACTTTTGTCACTTTGGCAACAACACCGCCACCTGTGATTATTGTATCATTACGGCGGATATTTTTGAGAAGCTCTTCGCGCTTTTTAGCAGCCGTGCGCTGTGGACGAATGATCAAAAACCACATGATCACAAAAATGAGCACGAATGGCAGTAAGCTCACCAGCATATCGGGAGCGCCAGCAACAGCGGATTGGGCATAAGCAGGGGTAATAAACATAAAAACACTCCGGAAAACACGGCAAATCACCGCTCGAATTTGGCCGGAATATAGTCAACCGCGCTGGCAATGCAACCAAACTCAACGGCAACGCACACGCAATAACAATTGGCGATTGCATTGAGCCGTTCGGGCGTTATCAGGAATAGGCGGGAGCGGCTAAATGAGCAAGAAATCCAAAAAGAAATTATTGAAACGGCTTGATCATATTGTTGAAGCGCTCAATCGGCTGGCACCGCCGATCGAAGTGCTCAGTGACTTGTCTTCCTGTGATTGTTTCGTTTGGGAGCCGGAAGCCAGGTTCCTGCAACCGATAAGCCGCGTCAACCGGGTAGAGCTTAGCGTATTGCGCGGTATTGATCATGTGCGCGACATTCTCATGGACAACACGCAACGTTTCGCATTGGGAAAACCTGCAAACAATGCATTGCTTTGGGGCGCGCGGGGACAAGGCAAATCATCTCTGGTTAAAGCGGTGCACGCCGAAATTTCTTCAAACAAAGGCAATTTGAAGCTGGTTGAAATTCATCGTGAAGATATAGGCACCCTCCCCGGCTTGCTGCGCATTGTTCGCGCCAGCCAATATCGGTTCATTTTATTTTGTGACGATTTGTCGTTCGATACCGACGATACGTCTTACAAGTCCTTGAAGGCGGCGCTTGAAGGCGGTGTTGAGGGACGACCCGATAATGTGATTTTTTATGCAACGTCAAATCGGCGCCACCTCATGCCGCGTGAGATGATTGACAATGAACGGTCAACCGCGATCAATCCCGGAGAAGCTGTTGAGGAAAAAGTGTCCTTATCAGACCGGTTTGGGCTTTGGCTTGGCTTCCATAAATGTTCGCAAGACGACTATTTGGAAATGGTCACGGCCTATGCTGCGCATCTCAATTTGCATGTCGAAGCTGATAAGTTGAAGGCCGAGGCACTGGAATGGGCCACAACGCGTGGGAGCAGGTCTGGCCGCGTTGCGTCTCAATTTATCCAAGACTTAGCCGGACGGCTGGCCTGACACTTTCAATAGTCTATTGTAGATATTTTGCCGGGTCGACAGGCACCGAATTCTTACGCACTTCAAAGTGCAGTTTAGGTGCGCTGGTTTTGCCAGATGAGCCGGAAAGTGCGATCACTTCTCCCTTACTGACCTTTTGATTGCGCGTGACGTTGAGCTTGTCAGCATGGCCATAAACCGTGACAAGGCCATTATCATGGCGGATCAAAACCGTATTGCCAAACTCGGCTAAGCCATTGCCCGCATAAATAACGGTGCCGCCTTCGGCTGCTTTGACCGAGGTGCCCGCTAGCATAGCAATATCAATGCCGTCATTCGGTTTACCATTATCATCGGCTCGAAATGCTGTGACAACCTTGCCTTGTGCCGGCCAACGAAGGTTTGCTGGAGCAGATTTGGCAACATTGGTTGATGGCGCTTCTACGGCTTTTGGTTTGGTTTGCTTTGGATCGATGGACGCTGTGACAGTGCTGTCGGTATCTGCTGATTTAGTTGCAATTGGTTTGCGTTTGCCTGTTACGTTTCTATCCACACCATCATTTCCGGCAACAACGTTTGTCGAGGTCGGAATGTTGAGTAACTGTCCAACTTTGATGATAGATTGGTCAGCTAAACCATTCGCAGCACGAAGCTGGCCCACTGAAACACCAGTTTTCCGCGCAATTGCATTCAAATTGTCACCAGAAACGACTTTGTAGCGGCTTTCTGCGTTGGTTGCCAAAGGTTGATCTAACGCACCAACTTTTGCAGTTGC
>JANOPZ010000125.1:0-1845 GCA_031422195.1 Limoniibacter sp.
GGCGCCAGGAGCCGGCTGACCGGATACTGGCCCCGTCCATTGCGGAAGACCGAGGCCGTTTTTCAGAACTGCTGCACGAATTGGAAATTCCGTATCCAAAATTTGGTGTCGCCCACGATGCTGATCCAGTTTTGTCTTTGAAAAAACTGTGTGGCGTTACCAGCCGCGCGCACTTGGATCACGATTTTGAGGCTGCAGAAAACTTCAAAAGAATTGAAACCGCCTACGACCTTTGGATGCGCGGATAATGAGCGCGATGTCAACAGTCCACATCGTTGAGCCGGAGAAGCCCGCCAAGCGGATTAGAGGCAATCCAAGCGTGCTGACTGCCACTTTGGAAGCTTTGCGCGCCTGTGGATATGCTGTGAGCAATGTGTGCGTGATTGGCCAACGCGTCGAGATTGGCGTTGCTAAGGTTGAGAACCCAGATTCAGTCGAACAGGATAGTCAGGAGCCATTAGAATGGAACTGACAGACATGAAATACGTTTATCGCGGCCTGCAAAAGCAGGCACATCGCAACGGAGCAATACGCTGGCGTGTTCGCGCGCAGGGGAATGCCAGCCTTAGAATTGATATTGGTTGCGGGCCAGATCACCCAGAATTCCATGCCAGATATGACCATGCCAGAATGGGTATTGCTCCCTCATCGCCGCCGACACCGATTTCCGAACTTGAAGCGGCAAAGGCACGCAAGGGATCATTGGGCGAACTGGTATCTGCCTATCTTGCCCATATGGAAAAGCAGGTTGGTACCGGCTCTGTTGACATTAAAACCTTCAACAAGCGCCGCAATATCTTTCGCCGCTTAGATGACCACAAAGACTTCAAGGTCAGCGTACCAACGCATAAAATCCAAGACTGGATAGATGAAATGGCGGCAACGCCATCGCAGGCGCAAGCCTTTCTAACGGGTCTAAAGCTGATGTTTGAGTGGGGCCGGAAGCGCAAGATGATTGCGAAGAACCCGGTTGTGGACATTGAGTTCAAATACAAAAAGGGCGCTGGGGCGACACCTTGGACACCAGAAAACATCAAAACATTTGTTGCATATCATAAACCCGGCACGGCGCCTCATGTTGCTGCGATGGTTTTGATGTGGACGGGATGCCGCGTCGAGGACTTACTGGCCATTGGAAGGCCATGCGAATGCATTGTTGAGGGCGATGAGGCAATCCGCTTTCAGCCCCAGAAGAAAGGCTCCAGCCTCGTTACAATGCCGTTCTTGCCGCCGTTAAAGCAGGCAGTGCGCGCGCCGGTCGTTCAAGGGCAAGTCTATGTGCTGAATCGCTTTGGCCGGCCGTTCTCTAGCGGCGACAGCATGTCTTCAATGTTCATAAAATGGTGCAGGCAGGCAGGGCTAATGGAGCATTCCGCACATGGTATTCGGAAGGGATTGGCCGAACTTTTAGTAGAGGCCGGATGCACAACTTATGAAGTAATGGCAATTTTGGGTCACAGCGAATCGAAAACCACGGAAACATATACACGCGGTGCGGCTCGGTGGCGGCTTGCAAAGCAGGCGGTTGAGCGGCTCAACGTGGCCCGCAGTTGGATTTAAGTGCGGGCCATAATTGAAAATTCATCAATGAAATCAGGGGTTAAAAAATAGCGATGGTCGGAGCGGCAAGATTTGTATCGGGCTCGATTTCTCAACAAAATCAAACACTGATTGGCCCGCATTTTAGTGCGTTTCCAGCCATAAAGCCCTTACGATTTCTTAAGTTGGCCCGCAATTTGAGCGCGACCTCTGGCGTGACAGGCCGAACGAGGCTGTTAAATTTCAACGCGCTCCAACTCATCAACAGAATTTTGCCGGGTGTGGATAACTCCGGCAGTTGGAACA
>JANOPZ010000126.1:0-9127 GCA_031422195.1 Limoniibacter sp.
TTGGCATTTTTATTTATTTTATCAAACTGCAAACTTTCTACATCATGTAATTTGCCAACATAAAATCTTTCTTTAGAGTTAGGGTTAATTGTGAAAAGGTAAACTGTGTCAACAGTTTTGATTGATGAATTTAATTTTCCAATTCCTCTTATGTAACCGTAATGATAACCGTCAAAAATAAATTTCGGATTAAACAACCAATCCTCATGAACAAAACCATGCTTTTGCTCAGAAGAAAACCTGACGACTCGCTAACGCCAATTGCTGAGCCGCAAATGTTGAAACCAAACGATGAGCTACAATCAGAGGTCACACCAGAAGCCCCTCGCCGAAAACCATGAGCAAATCCCCAAGCCGTAAAAAGCAAAAGCCGGTCCAAACGAAGCTTTGGTTCCGTTCTCGACAATGGCAGCTTTGCGCTGAAGATTGGACAGAGACGCAGCTATGAAAGCTCCCGAAAGCGGACGTTGTTTATAAGTTTGCATAACCGGTTTAAATCCACAAGTTCGTAGAGCGTTATGACTTTGGTCTATGCAGAAGCCAGTGCTTTTTCGAATGTTGCTTCCAGTAACTGCAATCTTGTCTCCATGGCTTTCGTTATGCTGATATGAATGCCTTCGGCAAAGTCAGATGGCATTTTGGCAAAAGTTTTCTCTGACACTTTTCCAGCCTTCTCGATAACTTGCGTTACAACTTGTTTCATAATTGCAATGCCAAGGCCTGCCTCTTTGCCGGTCTCGATAAAATGTCTTCCGGTTATATTGACGATGTTGTATTTCCGGTTTTTTCCAACTGACATGGCAAGTTTAAACTTGTTTTTTGGTATTTGTTTTTGATCCACAGCCGGTTGGGCTGAAAGGACATCATAGAATGGCGTCAGTGCATAGCGCCCTTCGGGCTGAAGAAAAATACTATAATTCTTTCCATGACCATCAGTAGCGCCAATCAGCCAGTTTATAATCTGAGCCTTAAAGAAGTTGGCTTGATCCTGAAGGGGCATATCAGCTCCTCGTAGCAGTTTAAGGCCACCGGCAATTGTAGGGCCATTACTACTTTGATATTTCCGGGCAGACGGGATTCCCATTGCTTGGCAAAAATCCTCTTGTGGAAGGCGCAACAGCTGTGATCCTTCTCGCCGCAGGCGGTCAAAGCGTTTGACAGCTAAAACCCGCCGTTTGCCAAATGTGACAATTTCGGTCTCTGCAACGTCAAGGTCAAATCCGCGCATTATCTCTAGGCAATAGTGTTCGTTATCAACACTTGCTTCCATATCGATCATACCGAAAGCGGTTGGAATTTGCCCTAATTGGGGCTTTAGGATATGGGTTGTCGGTGTCGTGCCAATCGGGCGCATCCATTTGCCCTCATGGAATAGCAGTGCAGTTTTTTCCTGCGCGCCTGCTACTGAGATACGGAACTCCTCATCGGTGCTAATACCAAGCGGTGCCTGTGACAGGTTGGCTAAAATGCGCTCAATCTCTTCGTCGTCCACGGGGTTACCGGCTATTTGAAATGATGTTTCGAATGGCATGCCATCAGGTAGAAACTGCATTGCACCGACACAATCACGCCCGATACTTTCAAGTAGGCTGTAATAGTCAGTGCCTTGTGCGCCAACGCGCTCGGCTACACGTTTGCGTACGCTCGGATTATCCGGAAGCAAATTATCGAACACTGCTATAACAGATGCACCGGTATGGGCGTTTTCTCTCATGGGGAGCGAAAGAGAAATTGCAAAACTTGGTTCCCAATCGAGCCAGCTTTGGTCATATCGAAACAGAATCGCCCCACTTACCTCTTTGATTAGGCGACCGACCAGCCGATTATTGATGAGCACATTAAGCGGTGCATGCTTCTTGCGTCGTCCCATTAAAATATATCTTCGATGTTTTTTTTGTTTTTGCTGAGCCTCGTTTCAACAACAATTTCAAGATTGAGTGCGGCCAGCAGTGAAAAGATCGTTGAAAGTTTCGCGCCATCTTGTCCGCTTTCGATGATGGAAATTTTTTCTTGGCGCAACCCGGCTAAACTTGCGAGCTCAGTTTGTGTGAGACCGAGTTGCTTACGGGTTCGTTGAATGACATGGCCCAGCTGTTTGGGCGATCTCGCTATGAGTGGCATAGATTTCTCCTGCGAATTTTATGCAGTTACCCGCATAAAATAGCAATATGCGATTTACAGCATATAAGGCAGTTATCTGAATTTTAGCATAAAATAGTTAACCGAGGGGGTGGCTGGCTCTTACACTATAAATGTCTGAAACTCGCCTAAATTAAACGCGATGTATCACAATAAAAACGCCACGACACAGAGGGCAACACAATGGATATTGAACAAAAAATAGCTCTTTAAAAAAGACTTTGCGCTTAATTACGGTCATCTGACCGCAATTAAGCGGCCGTCAACTGACATTACAAGATCGCGACATACTGTTTGTTCAAATTTGCAATTGGCACTATGGGCGCCAGCGCGTTTATAGGCCTGCCCGCTTTTCTTGATAGGGCCGGTCAACAAGCAACGCTTTCACACCTTCGCGTCCGTTTGCCCTCATTTTACCTAAAGCTTCGTCGGCACTTCTGATGATACCGCTTCGTTCCAACCCAACCAAGAAACCAAAGGTTGTTACGGAATGGACAGGATACTTACCAAAAAACGAAGGTTCAACAAATCGGTCTTCCTCGAAAATGAAAAGGTAGGGTGAAGGCTCGACATAGCCTTCAGAAACCGCTTCGAATATCGTAGCTTCACCAATGTTTTTGCGCTGGCGTTTTGTAGGCGCGTTAGCCTTTTCTTTGACAATTCTTTCCTGCCCTAAATCGGTTTCAACGATTGAAATCATCGTGGGGTTAGCTGCAATCCAATCGCCAATCTCTTTCGAAGTTTGACTACCGCTCCTTGTTGCTTCCCATTCGATGTAATCTGTCAGGATAACCGGCAACCCGGCTGCTAAAATCAAATCCAAGCCTCCAGCCCCAAGCGCAACAAACGAAAATAGTGGCGATGCATCCGGTAGAATGATGTTAGTTCTCATCATAAGCCTCCGCGATAACCAACTCAACGAGCTTTCCCTCGTCAATGGCTGCCAGCCGATCAGGTTCGGGCCAAGAAAGTTCGCTATTGTTCATCAATTCTGCAAATACATCGTATTGATCGACTCGAAGCCCCAACAGATCAAAAGATTCGCGCTTGCCAACACGACGTTCCGAATAATCTCTAAGAATTTTCTGTGTCTCTTGGTAATCAGGAACCCTTGATACGTCGCCTTTCCACTCAAGCTTTTCTGATAACAAGGATCTGACCAAGTCACTAACAGTCGTATCGTGTTTCAACGCGAACGATTTTGCTTCACGCAGCAAATCACTATTGATGTTCATTGTGAACTGTTTCATGTCACAGATCTCGGTATGTAGATACAGCTATACATATGCATAATTAGAGCGGAAAAACAAGCTTTTCAAAATTAAGACCCGCCCGTCGACTTTGCGCTTAATGGCAGATGATAACGTTGGCGTGAGCAATGCCCGAAAGCGGACATTCCGCCGTTGCCAAATTGGGCGCTTTACACTGCCGTTTCAAAGGTAATGATGTTAAAAGTGCTTGTTGGCGCATGTTGGCAATTAAATACGAACTCACAGGTCTCCAGCAAGTCTGGTGCAACTCACTCTTTTCGATTTCGCTTTTCCAGTCCAAGCTCAAAACCCTTGTGGCATGATACGAAATTTCACCATGTTCGGACTAGGTTTTGAAACTGTGTCCGCCGGGCACGGGAGGCGGAGGGAGTGCCCGGCAGGGTAACGTCGCTTACGACGTCGCGCACATGACGTGGAACGGGAGTTTCCACGCCATATTTTGGGTTGGGCCCGCGTTAGCAGCGCCCCCAACCATTAGTTGATAACGTTGCTGTAGAACTTTGCTTCCAAATCAGCCATGTCGATTGCGGCCAAATCTTCAGGCAATGTATAGGCGTCGGCATCGGCATGAACTTTGGCCATGTCGAACCCATTTGCGTCGGCGATGTAGTCGTTCGTAACATAGCGAGCGGTGTCGATATCAATGCTGGACATGCCAATATCCTTGAGTATCTTGAAGAATTTGTCCCAAGCTGGAACATCGTGCTCGCCCCAACCCGCGCGTTTGGACATATTACCCTTGAAGGTACGGTGGATCTGCATGAGGCTTTCAGTGCCCGCGCGTGGCCCGTAATTCGCACGGGTTGTTGGCAGCGCTTTGAATACAATTTCCGCAGCAGCACGCGGGTTACGATCGGCAAATTCGCTGCCCATGGCCCAGCCGCGCAAGTACTTTTGCAGAAAGACCAGCCGTTCTGGATCCTCTAAATCTGACCGGCGCACTACCAGCGAGTTAGACGGCAAAGGCGAGCCGCGCATTCCCAGCCAGTAGTCGAAGTCAAGACCCTTTGCGCCAAGGTCCGCGCGCAGACCTTCCCATGCAAGGCACGCATCGCCCTGGCCGCCCGCAAGTGCTGTAGTCCACGTTGGCCAGCCCGCCTCGACATAGGTGATCTTTTTCGGATCAACCCCGACAGCGGCAAACATGGGGTCCGCGATGGCTTGCCAAGCCGCCGAACCAAGCAAAACGGTTTTACCTTCAAGGCCCTTGAGATCGGTCATGCCTTCGCCTTTACGGAAGGCAATGTTGAACAGATCAAGGTAACCACTGCCGAAAACCGACACCAGGTCCATGCCGTTGTTCACGGCAAAGGAGAGAACGCCTGGTGACGGAAAGCCAATATCGGCCTGCTCGACGGCCACGAATTTCACCACGGCGGTACCGTCCGAAGGCCCAGGCTCCATTGAGGTTTCAACGCCAAGATCACCGAAGTAGCCCATTTCTTTGGCTACCCAATAGGGGTAATCATCCATCACTTCGATCGTGCCGCGTAGCGAAATCCAAGTGAATTTTTCAAAAGCCTTTGCAAGGGCTGCGCCAGGTGCCAGCAGGCCGCCGCCAAGGATAGTGGTCGTGACCAGTCCTCCGGCCCCCACCTGCAACAGACGGCGTCTTGTGATCGTATTGGCTGTCATAGTGTTTCCTCCCATCGTGTGTTCAACCGCATGTGTTGAATGAAACGGGCAAGATGCGGATGTCTTGCCCGGATTTCTTAGCTCTCCCAACTGGCCAGTTTCTTGCCGAGCCAAAAGAAGAAGACATAGATGGCGATACCCGTCACCGCGAGAACCAGGATGCATGCGAAGAATTCCGGCATGCGCAGGGTTGACGAATAGGTCGTCAACCGGCTGCCAAGACCAAATCCACCGCCCGACATTTCTGCGCCGACTGCCGTGATCATGCCGAAGATCGCACCGATCATCAGGCCTACTATGACCATGGGCATCGCCATCGGCACCCTAATCTTCATGAAAATCTGCAAGGTCGTCGCACCATAGGACTTCGCCAGCGCGATCTTCATTGCATCGACCCGACGAAACCCGGTGGCGGCGTTGATCATCACCATCGGACCGGATGCGAGCGCCACGGCAATAATGCGCGGCGTATAGCCAAAACCGAAATTAAGGATCAGCAGCGGAACCAGCGCCAGCATTGGCGTTGTCACCAAAAGCAGGATGTACGGCGTGATCACCTTTTCAACAAAAGGAAACTGCGTAATCACTGCTGCCAGGATCAAGCCGATGCTCGCCCCAATCGCATAGCCGGAAAAAAGTTCCACCAGCGTATAGCCATAATGCTGTGCAATCGTGCCCAGCTCAGGCGACGCAAACACCGCGGCTATTTGCGACGGTTTCGGCAGGATATACTGGGGCACTTCAAAGAAACGCAGGAGAAACTCACCGCCACCAACGATCAGCACGGCGACAGCGATGATCGCTGCAATTTCGCGTGCGCCTTGCCCCCCAAGGCCCGTTGCAATTCCGGTTGCGCCTGTGAGCCCCACTCCGCCCGTCTGCTCTGGGGCTGATTTTGTCAGTTCTGTCATGTCAGCCTACTCTGCCGCCGCCACGTGAACGCGGCCGGTTGGTTGATGTTGAATGTCGTGCTTGATGTCGTTCACCAGTTCGAAGAACTCGCGTGTCTCCATCAATGACAGCGGCCGTGGCCTCGGAAATGGAACATCGACGATCCGGGCGATCCGTCCTGGCCGGGCACTCATGATGTACACCTTGTCGGCCAAAAAGACGGCTTCGACGATGGAATGAGTGATCAAAACGACGGTCTTACGCGCCTCGATCCAAATTTCTTCGACCAGCTTGTTCATTTCGTCGCGGGTAAAGGCGTCGAGTGCGCCAAAAGGTTCATCCATCAACAGGACGTCCGGATCGCTTGCCAAAGCACGAACGATCGAAGCGCGCTGCTGCATGCCGCCGGACAATTCGCGTGGCATCTTTTCACCAAATCCGCCAAGGCCTACGCGGTGCAGCAGATCCCCGATCTGCCGCGGGTCGGGCCGTTGGTTGCGGATTTCAAACGGAAATTCGATGTTCTTCTGGATGGTCCGCCAAGGCAACAGATTGGCTTCCTGAAACATCATTCCAATGCTGGGGTTGGGTTTGGTAATCACCTCACTGCCAAGCGAAATTTTACCCGAGCTGAGTTTGTGGAGCCCTGCAATTGACCACAAAAGTGTGGTCTTGCCGCAGCCAGACGGGCCAACAATCGAAATGAATTCGCCTGGATCAACAGTAAGGCTCACGTCTTTCAGAGCATGAACGACACCGGACTTGGTGTCGAACACCTTGTTTGCCCCCGTCACCACAAGCGGTCTGTCATCATGTATTGCCATGGTGGTCATTACCTTTTCCGTTATTGGCTGGCATGCAGGTTCAAAAGTTCGGATAGGTAAGTGTCGACCTGCGCCATATATCCAGGTTCGAATCCGTTCAGGCCCATGTGGCCTTCGGGTGACTGGATCACTCGAAAGACGGCGCCCGGCACCAGACGGCTGTCGGCTTCGCATTCCTGCGGCGGGAAAAACAAATCGTGACTGATCGGCATAACAAAAGTCTTGGCCGTAATGCGCGCTAAAGCTGCAGCCAGATCACCGCCTGAATGGCGGGCCACGTCAGCGCGCTGCCATTTGTGCATCTGGCTGAGAAGCACATTGGGATCCATTGGCTCGAAATAAGCTTTCATTACGCCGTTTATGAAGTCATCGAGCGATGACATGCCGATCACGGTGCGCCAGCGCTCCTGCTGATAAAATTCTGCCGACCAGCCAGCGGTGGCTACAATTCTTGCCATCCGGTCCATACCGTCCCGGACATCAAGACCGGAACTATACCAACCATTATTCCAGTGCGGGTCTGAGGTGATGGCTTCTTTCAATGTTTCGACAAACACTTGCTGATGCAGCGAAATCCGGGCGGTTGCCGCGATGACCGCTGCCCGTTCAGCCATCCCGGGAAAGCGCACGGCCCATTCGTAAACCTGTTGACCGCCCATTGAACCACCGACCACAAGCGCCAGTTTTTCGATCCCGAAGTGACCAGAAATCAATTTGTGTTGGGCAGAAACATCATCACCAATACTGAGTTTGGGGAATTTTCCCATGGTTTGGGGAGCTGGCGTGTTATGTGCCGACGAGGAGACACCGCCGCCAAGCTGATCTGCAATGATAATGAAGTAGTGCTCAGGGTTAAGGGCGTGACCGGAGCCAACATAAACGTCTTCCATGACCTTTCCGGTACCCGAGAACCAAGTGGTCACCAGAATTGCGTTGGATTTGTCAGCGTTCAGCGTGCCGGATGTGCGGTAGCTAAGCTTTGCACCGCGCAATGTTTCACCGCTTTCAAGCAAGAGATTGCCCAAATCAAAGAGTTTAAATGCGCCTTGCGCGCCCAACCCATAAAACTGGTTTTCGATCATTGGCTCCCCCAACAATTGACGCGAACCATGCTCAAGAGCAGTTGAGGCGCGCATTGCGCGATCCAAAACCCTACAAGATTTCAGCAATTTTCAGCGTTTTCCCATTTCGCGCAGCAATTTTAAAACTGAGGCGCGCTCCGGAGTAGAAGTTATCAGCAATGGCTAGTGGCCATCTATCGCGAACAATCGCGATGGCTGGCCACGGGTCGATGGCACAACCTTAGACGGATATCCTAGAGATTTTGATTGGATTGATCATGGAAAGACAGGACTCATCGTCAAATCAGGTTCGCTAAACGCCTGTTTTGGCCAGCAGACTAACGAGTTCTGATGTGCTTGAAACCCCGGTCTTCTGACGGATGCTTCTAAGTTGATGATCAATCGTGGAAAAAGATCGCCCCCGGATTCTGGCGATAGACTTGTAGCTCAGACCTTGGGCAACCAATTTGGCGACTGCAATTTCTGATCCGGTTAGCGAACCCAAGGAAACAGGTGCCATCGAACCGGTCGTCTGATCATAGCCGGCAATCTCTTTAGCCACAGCAATAATCGGACTTAGGACGTCAGCCACCGTTTGCTCGAAACAATCGTAAAGACCGGACTCCCAAGGCGCAAGATGCTCCGTCCAATCAGCGCAAATTAAGCCATAGCCACCATTCTTTGTTTTTAGCGCCCAGCCAAATTTTGATTTCGTTTTGGCCCCTGACATGCGATGCCGCAACCGCAACGTCACGCGGGTATCCTGCTTGATATCAGCAAAAATCAAAGGGCGCGGCTGCAGCCACATCGCCTGCATGGCTGGGTCACGATTATCCACTGCCAAGCCGCCAAACGATGGCACATCAAAATCGGCGTTCAAGGCTTCTGCAAAACCTGGAAAATAGTCTTTGGCATCTGCCACTCCAAAGCCGGTATCGACCCGCTGGCAACCAAGTTCGGCGCGAAGCCAATTTGTGGCAAGAAACCAACAGCCGGACAAATCATCAAGACTAAGCAACATGTGAGCAGCAAGATCACGGGCAGGGGCATATCGAATAACACGATCGTCAAGAAGCTGAGAACGCAGGCGGCGCTGTGTTGAAAACACGTCCCCGCAAAAGCCCTGTTCAATAACAGGGGCATTCCAAGTCTCCAAGTTTCCAGTCCCAGACAAACCCGATCGCCTTTCTGGTTCCCTGTTGGCGAAACAGTTTCCGGCAAAAACTTTAGCGGAACGGCATCGATCAACGCAAAACCTTGAAGCGACAAGCTTAGTCTATGCCATTGCGGAGTCAAACTGAGTTTG
>JANOPZ010000127.1:0-11063 GCA_031422195.1 Limoniibacter sp.
TCCGAACTTGTGGCGGCAGAACGCAAGCTTGCGCAGAAACCTGACACCACTGGTCCAACACCGCCTCGACGTCCTATCTCTGAACAGGTCGCCAGCCGGTTTCTGGCGATGATCAAGTCTGGCAACCTGCGCGCCGGCGACCGTCTGCCAACAGAGCAGCAAATGACGATTGCTTTTGGCATTTCCCGCCCGCCGTTGCGCGAGGCGCTTAAGGCCCTGACCCTGATGGGAGTTTTGGAAAGCCGTCAGGGCGGGCGCTACACGGTTACTGATCTGTCACCCTCGCGTCTGGTGGCTCCTTTTAACGTTATGCTGAGCGTCGGTGACTACGATGTGCATGAGCATTTCGAAGCGCGTGCAATTGTCGAATTGGAATTGGTCAGACTGGCGACCGAACGGGCAAACACAGATCAGCGCAAACGCATTCTGCAGCACGCTATTGATGGCCGGGCGCTGCACGATGACGCGGTTGCATTTCGCCTGTTGGATTTCGAGTTTCATCAGTCGCTTTATGACGCCGCCAACAATCGGCTGATGTCGGCCCTTGCGCAGGGACTTTACGACGTGGCGCTCGACGTGCGGCGCGTCGCCAGCAGCCTGCCGGGCATTATCGCGACATCGGTGGGCCAGCATATAGCAATTGCTGAAGCTGTCATGCAGGGCGACGCCGATAGCGCTGTCGCGGCCGGACGCCGTCATTTGGAACATGTCCGTGACACCACCATTTTGGTGATGAACGAACCAAAACGTTGAAAGAATGCAAAAATGCCCGAGCAGATCGCCTTTCGCATGAACCTGTTTCCCGGCAAAGCCGCCGAATACCGTAAACGCCATGACGAGATTTCTCCCGAGCTGGCTCAGGCGCTGAAATCTGCCGGCGTGTCGGATTATTCAATCTGGCTCGACCCTGAGGCAAACCACTTGTTCGGTATCCTGACCCGTAGCGACACGCACACCATGGACGCGCTGCCTAGTACCGAGATTGTCACGCGTTGGTGGGCCTTCATGGCCGATATAATGGCAACCGATGCTGACAATGTGCCCGTGCAAATTCCGCTTAAAAGGGTATTTTTATTGCCATGACCAATCCGTTTCAAATCAAGGATATCCGCGTTTATGTGCTGAAACCCGGATCCAGCGGCGGCACCTATTTCAAGGCGGGAGAAGGGCACTGGCTGGTTGACAGTCTGATTGCAAACCCGATGCATGCCTATCCGCAATACCGCGCCAAAAGGTCCAGTTGGGGCATTAATGTGCTGGGTTCGTTGATCGTCGAAATCGAATCGGCCGATGGCACAATTGGTGTGGCCGCCGGATCGGGCGGCATGCCTGCAGCCTGGCTGATCCGTAACCATTTCGACGTTTTCCTGCGCGGCCAAGATGCCCGCAACACCAACCAGATATGGGACCAACTCTTCCGCGCTTCGTTGCCTTACGGGCGCAAAGGCTTAACTATTTTTGCAATCAGCGCGGTTGATTTGGCCCTTTGGGACCTTCTGGGCAAAATCCGCAGCGAGCCGGTTTACAACCTGATCGGCGGCCGTTCGCGCGATGAGATCAACGTTTATTGTACCAGTCCTCATGCCGAGGCCGTTAAAGCGCTTGGCTTTTTTGGCGCAAAAGTGCCGCTACCCGAAGGACCTTATGACGGCGAAGCGGGCTTGCGCCGTAATGTCGAATACTTAACAGCGCAACGCGCGGCGATCGGCCCCGACTTCCCCCTGATGGTCGATTGTTACATGTCGCTGGATGTACCCTATGCGATCCGGTTGGCTGAGGCTTGCAAACATCTGGATATTCAATGGTGGGAAGAGGCGTTGCAACCGGATGACATTGAAGGTTACCGCTTGATCAAACAGGCCCATCCGACGATCAAATGGACGACCGGCGAGCATGAATACACCCGCTTTGGCTTTCGTCGGCTGATCGAGGAGCGCACGCTCGATATCGTGCAACCCGATGTCATGTGGGTCGGGGGAATGACTGAAATGCTGCGCATTGCGGCCCATGCTTCAGCCTACGATGTGACAGTTGTGCCCCATGGCTCGGGCCCATACTCTTATCATTTCATCACGTCCCAAACCGGCCCTGCCTTTTGCGAATATGTTGCGGCCAGCGCGGATGGAAGGTCGATATTGCCTGTTTTCGGTTCACTTTTCACGGGCGAGCAAGTACCGCAAAACGGTAAAATCCGCCTTTCGGACGCACCAGGCTTTGGCATGGAATTGGCAGATCATAGCATGCTTTCGCTTGTCTTGTAAAAGTTCTTAGGGTTTTGCCAAGTAGATGCGAACGAATTGCTAATTCCAATTGGCGGCAGCCTTGTCTTAACAGCATTTGCCGCACTATTTATTGAAATATAATCCCCAGAACACCAACGAACTTTGGTGCGGCCAGTCATTTAAGAAATTATTTTTGCTCTTTTACATAAATAATCGAAAGACCAACAATGATTGTGTAAATAAATACCGCATTGGTAATGTCATGGGTGAATAGCACGCCAGACATAGCTGGCAGAGTTGTTGCTGCAAGCACACTTAAGATCATAAACCGGCCGGACGTTTCCATGGCATTGGTTGATTTTTGAAATCCGACCCAAATTAAGGCAGCGAACATCGCAAACATTGCCATCAATTCGAAAAGGCCGCCGCGGATCAGGCCAGTCATTAAAAAATTATGATAATGCGTGTAGGCATAGGGTTGATCGTTTCCCAATGCTGCAATCATTTCTTGGGTACGATCGGGGCCATAGCCGAACATTAAAGACTGCTTGGCCTGCTCCCAGCCGCCACGCCAAAAAAACAGTCGCCAAGAAATTGAGGCATCATTGGTTAAAACATCCACTTGATTAAAACTGTGAATGGTTTCCATCAGGCGGCTGTAAACGATGTTGAAGCCGAAAGGTGCTGCAACCCCGGCAAAGAAAACCATAATTGTTGCTTTAGGTCCAAAAATAATCTGCGGTCTAATTTTCATCATCGGCCATGCAGCAATCAACAGCGCAATTGGTGTGGCAAGCCATACGGCGCGTGTACCGGCCAAAGCGATTGCGCCAAGACTGGCGAAAATGCCTAAAACCAACAACGACCGCCAGCGTGCTTCGATAACGGGAAACATGGCGAAACAAATGCAGCATAAGGTCAGAGCAAAAGTGGCAAGGATAGATGGATTTCCCAATCCGGCCTCAGCCCGATCAATGTGGAAAACGTAAATTTGGAGCAGCGAAAAAATGAAAGAAGCGATGGCACCAATTGCAGCACCTTGCCCGGTTGACGTGACAATGCTGCCGGGAGTGTTGAGCGCAAGCCGCGACAAAACTGGTAAAACCGATAGCCACAGCATTGCGCCGGCTGCAAATGCCAAGCCTGAAAGGCCACGCAAATTGACAATTACCGACACTAATTCGGACAATGGGAAAAGCGCGAAGATACACGCCAGTATTCGTACACTTCCGTGTTGAATGAGGCTTATCCGGTTTTGGGAAATGCGCACCAAAGCCCAGATAAATGCGGTACTCAGGAAAAATGACGAAATGCTGCCGACCAAAGCAGTCAAACTATAAAACGCAAGATTAAAGCCATAATTCAAGCGCGCCATGTCAAGGCTGCGGACCAAAGATGAGATGGATTCTCGAGCGGCTTGAAAATTCAAATTCATAAAACCTACCAAACACCGATCGGCGCTCATGAGTATTCTTGCATATGATTTATATTGGCAGCTATCAAGCCGACTCGCTTCAACTCAAGAGAACGTCTTTTTGTTCCGCCTGCATCACGTCCAACCGATCTGAAGGCATTTACACAACATGTGAATGAGAGATTAAATGCTGATGAACACCATTCCTAATTATGCCGCTCGTAAATCACTCTAGAACGTAAAGCAGGTCTCAATTTCACAATCAGGGCCAGTGAAAGTTGCTGATAAAACTGTTGTTTTCTCAGCTTTTAGGTAAGCAACTGAACAAATGCCGTCACGAATTGAATACTCCATTGCGCTTGGCGAATGGATGGACACAGTGCATAGAGTGCTCGACGCTCCGTCTCGGGTTTTCGTCCAATCATTGCCAACCAAAGGCCAGTTGATCGACATTTTTTTTTGAGCGCCTGTAATTTTATCCCGGATTGTTATGCTGTCAGGGTCAACAATGACCTGACGTTCATGTGTTGCGCCCCATGAATCGCGATAACGCGCAACGATACCTGCTTGACCGTGAACATTCAGCGTTTCCCAAGAGCCTTTCAACCAATCTCCAAACAGGAACCGCCCTAA
Source organism: Limoniibacter sp. (assembly GCA_031422195.1). Taxonomy (GTDB): domain Bacteria; phylum Pseudomonadota; class Alphaproteobacteria; order Rhizobiales; family Rhizobiaceae; genus JALOTE01. The sequence goes on from JANOPZ010000127.1 coordinate 4,270, forward strand.
GCGTGGCATTTGAGAGCGCCCGTCGATCGTCGCCGTTGCATGGGCCGAGGTAGCGGTAAGATCACCGCCCGGGCCAAGTGCCGCATAACTCCAAGTGCCGGCATCAGTAATAATGCATTGGTCCCCGTGCCAGATATCAGTATGCAAAGCGTCGGCGTGCGATGGTCTAAACTTGTAATTGGGCAACCTTAGCACAGCGCGTGGTGCGCCCTTTTCAAGTATTGCATAACCGCCGGCGTCAAAAATTTGAACGTCGGTTTTAGCTGGTGCCGGTACAAGTTCTTGAACGGAATTAGGCAGCCAAGCGGTAAGTCCATTTGCCAATGGCCAGAGTTCAATGCCAGCCAGAAGCTGGCCTGCGAGTGCCAAATGCGGCCGCATATCCGAATAATTGATAGATGCTGTCTGCAAAAGCCGCGCACCATCATTGGCCCCCAAAATGGGGGCGTGGCCATTATCGGCGGTCATGGCATTTAGCCAAAGCACCGCCAGTCGAAGCCGCTCACGTATCAGCGTCGGAAGCTCGGCAATTGGGTTTTGTTTGGGGTCAATCTGTTGAAACAAAAGCACTGTCAAAGACAGCGTATCAAGGAAAAGCCGGTGATAATTGACCGAGTTTTGGGCAAATGAGCCATCTTCCATCACCAGCCGTTTAATGCGGCCAATCATTCGTTTGCGGCCAAGGCGCGCAAGAGACTTTCCCTTTGCGATCCTGTCATTTTTGCCAAATTTTGCAAGAAACGCGCCGCCCACCCACAATGCCGCAGCTTCACTTGTGCCATGGTTGTTATCTTGCGCGACGGCATAAGCCATCGAAGGACGAATTCGATCGAGGTGAACATCAACAAACGACAATAGTGCATCCGAAGGCTGGCACAAATCGCCGGTTAGCCACGCCGCATGCAAAACTGCCATCAACCGCAATGATGCTTCTTGCCCGCACTTCCAATTATGACCACGAAACGGCGGGTTGGCTTTCAACCAAGATTGCAACCATAAATTACCAGTGGAGAGATAGCGAATATCTCCCGAAACACGGGCGGCTCTTGCCAGGTCGCAAAGCCAATCAAACCGTGACGGCTCCCAAATAATTTTAACGTCGCCTAACGACGGATCAAAATCGGGAATGTCCGACCAATGCAAGTCTGTGTTTGCTGCGCCTTTGCCGCTGAACGGGTTTGCAAACCAATCCGGCGGCGATCCGGCGTTAAATTCGTGCGTGCTGAACCAGATAAGCTTGCCTGCCATCAAGGCATCACCGCGATTGCGGATTGCCTCAACATCGACGGCGAGCGGAGGAGGAGCCAGCCGCGTGGCTGTCAATATATCTCCATTGATAATTGCGCGATCCGTGGTCAAGCGCTTTGCCAAGCCGGTTTTTAATGACAATCGATAAAGTGCGACAACGGCAACATTACCGAGACCCAGCCTTGGCAATGTGCGGACAAGCGATGCCAAACGGGCAAAGCGTTTTTTCATTCTTGCGAAAGCTCTTCAATCATAGCCACAGCATCTATGCTGGCACGTGAGACTTCGATGATTTGATCGAAAGAAATAGGTGACGAGCCACCGGTTCGGATGGCGGCCAAAAACGCAGCAACACCCGCAGCATGGCCCTTGTCCTGGCTAAATGCACGGGCCGGTTGCGCGCCCTGCCAACTATAGGCATTAAATTTCCGGAAATTATCTATTTGCAGCACGCCACCTGCAGCAAAGACCTCGATACGTTCTTTTGGAAAATCCTTGCTGCCCATCGCTACATAAGCAATCGATGCCACTGAGCCATTGGCAAAGTTGACGTTCACGACGGCATTGTCTCGCGGCGAAGGGCCGCCAGCGATATTTCCGATTGCAGAGGCAGCAACTCTGGAGATTGGGCTTCCTGCCAAGTGCCGCGCCAAATCGATCATGTGGCAGCATTCACCAATAATCCGCCCGCCTCCCGCCTCCATATCTTGGGTCCAATGTTCGGCAGGAATGTCGCCTGCATTCATCGTCATCATAATCATACGTGGCATCGTGCCAATACGCTTCAACGCTGCCGTTGCGCGCTCAACATGCGGCGCAAATCGCCGGTTGAACCCCACCATGACGATTGGGTTTTGGCCTGCTGATTGCGCATCCTTCACCGCTTCAACCACAGCGTCGGTTTCTGCGTGCGTAAGAGCAAGTGGTTTTTCAACAAAAACGTGTTTGCCCGCCTTGACGGCTTGAATGACCAAATCGGCATGGCTGTCGTGCCGCGTGGCCACCACAACGGCATTGATTGCTGGATCTGACAAAATCACAGAGATATCTGTGGTTGCCAATTCAGCGCCGTGCTTGCGCCCATGATGAACAGCATTGAGGCCGGAACTGGTGGCAACGGTGCGGATTATTGCACCCGAACTCTTAAGTGCAGGGATCAGGACCCGTGACGAAAAATTTCCAGCGCCAATCACTCCAACTTGAAGCGCGCCACTGACCGGGGCCGGGTTTGACAATCTGATGGTGCGCGGTGCGGCAAGTTGCTGGGTTGGTTTTGCATCACTAAAACGCAGCAAAATTCCTAAAGCCATTGGGTCACGTGTGAGTGTTTCATAAGCCTTGCCCGCATCAGCAACATCATAGCGGTGTGTGATCATGTTTGATGTTTTAAGTGCGCCCGATGCCATGGAATCAAGTATGGCAACAAAATTGCGCTGGGCGGTAAAACGGACAAATCCGGCAGGGTAATCCTGACCTTTTTCTTCATAGGCTGGATCATACCGGCCCGGTCCGTAAGATGACGACACTTGAAATGTCAGTTCTTTTTTATAGAATTTGTCGCGCACCAAGTTCAGGCCAGCAACGCCAACCAAAATGATACGGCCGCGCTGGCGGCTCATATCTGCGGCTTGAGCAACAGGTAAATCTGAGCTTGTGGACGTGGTGATGATCACGCCGTCAACGCCCGCCCCACGTGAAAATGCCCGCGCAACAGCAATCGGGTCTTCACCATCTTTGAGTGCAAGTGTGGCGTCGCACCAAGGCTTGGCCATTTCACAGCGCTTAGGGTCAAGATCAATGCCCATCACGCGGCAACCCGCAGCTTTCAGCAATTGCACCGTCATCAAACCGATCAAACCAAGACCGGTCACAACAAAGCACTCCCCGATCTCCGGCTTGGCAAGACGCAGGCCTTGCAAGCCTATTGACGCAATAACGCCAAATACCGCGTCTTCATCGCTCACTTTATCGGGGATAATCGCTGCAAGCGTTGCAGGAACGCGAACGATTTCAGCATGCGGACCGTTGGATAGAACACGGTCACCAACCTTAAAATTGCTGATACCGGAACCCACTTCAGTGATAGTTCCGACATTACAATAGCCCAGCGCGAGTGGTTGATCCAGCTTGGAACGTACCGCGCCAAGTGTTGCGCTGATGCCATCTGTTTTCATTTTTGAGAGAACTTGGCGAACTTTATCAGGTTGGCTGCGTGCTTTGGTAATCAAGTTGGCTTTGCCAAACTCAACAAGCATTCGCTCAGTGCCGGCAGAAACCAACGTTAAATGTGTGGCAATCAGCAGTTGGCCGCGCCCGCAAGCCGGTGCCGGTGTCTCCTCGATTTCGAGTTTGCCATTGCCTAGATTTTGAAGAAGTTGTTTCACGCGGTGCGCCTCATTTTCTTAATGTGTATCGGCTGGAACATATCTTATTGTTAAATAACTTCTTTTGGTCCGCCGTTAGGCTGGCTTCCGGTGAATTTAGGCATGGTGGCTTCACCTGTTGCAGCAACCCCCGCGCCCGAAAATGCAACTGCTACCGTTTTAAAAAGTATCATTAAATCAAGCTTGAAGGATTGGTTTTCAACATACCAAACATCCATCTCAAGCCGGTCATCCCAACTCAAGCCATTGCGACCACTGATTTGTGCAAGTCCGGTTAGACCGGGCCTAACATCATGGCGCAATGCCTGGCGCTCTGAATAAAGGGGTAGATACTCAACCAAAAGCGGGCGCGGCCCAACAAGGCTCATTGTACCGGTCAGGATGTTCCACAACTCGGGCAATTCATCGAGGCTTGTTTTCCGTAATTTTCTGCCAAAAGACGTCAAGCGTGCGGCATCGTTTTCCAACTCGGGAGATGGATGGAGCATTGACCGGAATTTTACAATTTGAAACCGGTTGCCGCGATGTCCAATACGCTCCTGATGGAACAAGACAGGCGAACCGAGCTTGATACGCACAAGCACCGCGACGATCAATAAAACCGGCATTAAAAACACCAGAGCCGCCCCGCTCAAGCCGATATCAAACGCTCGCTTAAGCACACAAAAATCCCGGAAATAATGATGCGCTAGACATCATGACGCCGCTGCCATAGGTACGGCATATCCAGCGCGCAAAGTCTGTGCCAACGTATCAATAATACGGTCAATCTCAGCATCTGTCATGGCGCTGCCCGATGGCAGGCAAAGTCCGTTTTCAAAAATGAGTTCTGCCACAGAGCCGCCGGTAAAAATACTATCGGCAAAAACCGGCTGCATATGCATTGGTTTCCACGCTGGCCGCGCTTCTATCCCGGCGTGATCCAAAGCAAGTCGAAGCATTTCGCGGTTTACACCCGTCACAGCCGGATCAATCAACATAACTGTCAACCAGCGATTGGAACGCGAACCCGGCAGTTCTTCTAAAAAGCGGATACCAGCCATTTGACCAAACGCCGCCCTATAGCGTTCAAAAATAGCGCGCCTTGCATTGACGCGGTCTGCCAGCACTTCCATTTGCGCGCATCCTACGGCTGCGCAAATATTGCTTAAGCGGTAGTTGTATCCAAATGTTGTGTGTTCGTAATGCGGGGCAGGTTCGCGGGCTTGCGTTGCTAGAATTTTAGCTTGGGCAATCATATCGCCATCATCTGTGGCCAATGCCCCGCCACCAGACGTTGTGATGATTTTGTTGCCATTAAACGAATAGGCTGCAGCCCATGACCCCTGGCCGCTTGGCCGCCCCGTGTTGTCGGTAGCCCCTAGGGCTTCAGCGGCATCGTTGATTAGTTTTACACCAAAACGCGCGCAAATTGCAGCAGCTCTTTTGGAATCGCATGTCAAACCGTAAAGATCGGCAATCATTAATGCCTTCGGCAGTTGCCCAAGTGCAGCAGCCTCTTCCATGGCGGTTTCCACAAGATCAAGATCAATCAATGCATTGGCATCACAGTCAAAGAAACGTGGCTTTGCGCCTTGGTACAGCACCGGCGCAATGCCGCCGATAAATGTCATAGTCGGGCACCAGACTTCATCACCGACACCGGCGCCGCACAGCCTTAAAGCCAAATGGATTGCCGCCGTACCACTTGATAACGCCAATACATTTCGAAAGCCCGTAAGCTCTCGAAGCATCCCCTCAAACTGTTCAACATGTGGCCCAAGGGGTGCAATGTAATTGCTGGCAATAGCTTGTGATATGAAGTGCTGTTCTCGGCCAGATAAATGTGGCGGCGAAAGCCAAATCTTGTTTTGTGCTTTTGAAAGTACTGTCATAACGATCCTGTTGCTGCCGCTTTAAAAGACACGCGAGCTGTTGCCGCTTAAAAATGCATGACAAGTTGCGCTAACAAAATGATAACTGCAAATCAATCAAATTTACGTGTCACCTTGCAGAGGTGTCAACGCATTGCAGCGCTGATCCTCCAATCCAATGCGCTCAAATCGCTCCATTTTTGCCTATGGCCCGGTGTATCACCCAAAGTGATGACAGCATTATCACGAAGGTAGAAAATGCAAATGCAATCACGAAGCCGGTAAAGCTAGCGGCCGCCGCTGCTGCAAAAACCAGCAATAAACCCAGCATCGCGACCCACAGCATGCGGTGGTTCGTTGCACAGGCGGCCGGGAACATGGCCAATGAGGCTACCACCGCACCTGACACGGCTATCAGTGCCACAATCAACCCATGCTCGTCCGGAAATATGAAGCCGCGGATTGCTGCTGCTGCAACCGGCGCACCGGCAACAAAAACAATACTGGCGATAATCAACGACTTAAATGATAAAGTACCATTGTTAAGATCGCGCAGAATGACTTCATAGCGGAACGGAAAGAATTTATAGGCCGCTTTGGCAACGGACACAAAAATACGGAACTGTCCAGCAACCAAAGGCGAAAACAGCACCGCCAGAACCAACGGCGACAGTGAAAGATATCCGTCTTCAAACAAACGCAGTGAGGCTGCGTTGGTAAATTTCAGTAAATTCGGACGCGGCATTTCAACATCAGGATTGGCAGCCAATAAATGGACCGGTTTAAGTGAGGCAAAGGTCAAGAATATTGAAGTTGCCAAACTTGCCAGCGAAACCATTAATATTGGCATCATCACTGTTTTTACATCAAGGTAAAAACAGGCCGCACACACTAAGACGTAAATGAAAAATATGATTGCTTCACTTTGCACAATTTTTGACGTTAAAACGCCAGACACAATGGCAATTGAAAACGCATAACTGCGGGCCAGCAAAAGAAAAGCCATGATTGCGGCGAAAATTGCCAGTTCGGGCTCTAGAAACCAAAAGAAGCCAATGACGGTGATAATATGCAGAGGCAACGCAAAAAAAACGATAACGGGCGCCAAAATATCGCGCCGTTTGTATTCTGCCAGCAGTGACACGCAAATCACTTCAAATGAACTTTGAATAATACCCGGAAGTGTAATCAAAGCGGCAAACACGCCGTAAGTTTCCACACCAATATACCACGGCACAAAGGCCGCCAGAATTAGCATGTGTAAAACCTGTGACAAATTGAGGAGATACGTTTCAGCAATTGCCGCATT
>JANOPZ010000128.1:0-7753 GCA_031422195.1 Limoniibacter sp.
AACCAAACGCAGCCTGCAGTTTTTTGATGTGTTTGGCACTGCCGTCCATAAAGTTCATACCCGTCCTGCAACTGATTTGTTGGCTTGGTCGTTAATGGCTGAACGGCTACGATTGCCAGAGAACGCCTCAGTCCCGTACGTCAGTAAACTGCCCGATATTATGCCGCCGCGCGGTTTAGACGATCTGAATTTGCTGCGCCAAGGCTTGGTTGACGATTGGGCTTCAATGCAAGACACCCATGAATTCCAGTTCATTCTGGTGGGCAACAAAATCAATCGCGCAGAAGCAGCTATCATCATCGGGCCTGATTATTCAGCCACCATGCCGCAAACCTTGCCTGCTCAATTGATTACGGCCGCCTCCCGGCATCAAGTCCCACTTATGATTTTCGCGCGCAACCGCGGCAGTTTGCAGGTTCATAATGGGGCGGTCACCAACATTGTGCCGATGGGGCCGTGGATTAATGTGATGGATGAGCGCTTCCATATGCACTTACGTACGGACTGCGACCATCCGGTTTATTTGCTGCGTAAACCAACGCGGCATGGCGATGTGCTGTCGGTTGAGATCATCGATCCGGCTGGCAAAGATGTGTTGCTGATCACGGCCGTGCGCACCATGGAGGGCGGCGATAACACAGCGTTCCGAGAATTGCTTCGCGCAATAATTCCAACTGACTTAATACCGGCTTGGGTGTGACCATGAGCAATAATGAAAACAAGATAAACCGCCGTAATGTCTTGGCTTCATTGCTGCTTGCCAGTGCGGGAAGCACTTTGAGCCAATGGCCGTTGATCACGCGCGCGAACGCCACCGCTGCAAAACGCGTGGTGGCAATCGGTGGACGGGTCACTGAAATTATCTACGCGCTTGGTGCTGAAAGTGTTTTGATTGCGCGTGATTCCACCAGTGTATTTCCAGAAGCGGCGCTAAAACTGCCCGATGTTGGATATATGCGCGCAGTTTCGCCGGAAGGTGTTCTGGCCGTGAAACCGGATTTGATTTTGGCCACCATTGGCAGCGGACCGCCGGAGGCCATGGATGTTTTGAAGAAAGCCGCAGTGCGCGTAGTGGATGTGCCGCAAGAATTCAGTGCTGCCAGCCTGCTGGAAGCAATCGATTTGATTGCCGCTGAACTTGGCGTAACGCCCGCCGCCGCAAAGCTTAAATCACAGATCGAAACTGAGTTTGCCGCGCTCGCCAAACGTGCAGAAGCCACCGCCACCCGCAAAACCGTGTTGTTTATTTACACGGCCAGTGATGGCCGGTTTAATTGTTCGGGCACCAAAACAGCTGCCAATTCCATGATTAAACTTTCCGGTGCGGATAATTTATTCGCCGGCTTTGAGGGCTACAAGGAAGTTGGAACTGAAACCATATTGGAAGCTAATCCCGATGCCATTTTGCTGATGGCACGCGATGGCGATGGCGACATCACTATTGAAAGCCTGAAAGCCAATCCGGTGCTTGCGCAAACCAACGCGGTAAAAAACAATAAGTTTATCAAAATGCGCGGCGACTATCTGCTCGGTTTTGGTCCGCGCACGGCCTTGGCGGGCATGGATTTGCACAAAGCCATTTACGGCTGAGCGGTATGTTGACGATGCCAGCACGTGCCCAAACTTTCAAAGCCCGGCTCGGCCATCGCCGCAACGGCAATCGTGACGCGTTGGGGTTTGCCACGCTTGCCGGGTTTGCAGCGTTGCTGGGTGTCGTCTCGATTTTCAGTCTGGCATCCGGCGCGGCGGAGTTTGATTTGGGTTCAGTTCTCCGCGTGTTGTTCATGCCGAATGACGCGTCAATATCGGCTGCCGAGCGCACAATTATCGTCGATGTGCGGTTTCCGCGCACAATCCTCGGCGTCTTGGTTGGCGCGGCGTTGGCGGTGTCCGGCGCGGTCATGCAAGGCATGTTCCGCAATCCGCTGGCTGACCCCGGTATAATCGGTGTGTCGTCCGGCGCGGGCTTTGCCGCCGCAACTATGATTGTGATTGGCCCTATGTTTATGGGTGCTGTTCCCCTGTTGATAGGAATTTACGCGCTGCCGCTTGCAGCGTTTTTCGGCGCTATGGTGTCAACCTATCTGCTCTATTTTATCGCAACACGGCGTGGTCAAACATCGGTCGCCACCATGCTATTGGCGGGTATTGCACTTGCCGCACTTGCTGGCGCGTTTACCGGCATTCTGGTGTTTATGGCCGACGACCAGCAGTTACGCAGCCTGACGTTTTGGGGCCTTGGCTCACTGGCGTCCGCAACATGGCCAAAAATTTATTCAGTGGCCCCAATTATTCTGCCGGTGATTTTATGTGCTCCGCTGTTAGCGCGTGGGCTTAATGCATTGATGCTAGGCGAGGCATCGGCTTTTTATTCTGGTATTCGCGTTCAACGGCTTAAAAATATCGCAATCATCACAGTAGCCACTGCAACCGGCGCATCGGTGGCTGTCACCGGCGGCATTGGCTTCATCGGCCTTGTTGTCCCGCATGTTTTGCGCATGCTGGTCGGGCCGGATCATCGGTTTGTGCTGCCGGGTTCTGCCTTGCTTGGCGCAGTGATGTTGCTGCTTGCCGACATTATTGCACGCCAGATTGTGGCACCTGCAGAACTCCCGATTGGCATCGTCACCGCCATTATCGGCTGCCCGTTTTTCTTCTGGTTGATTTTGCGCAACCGCTCAATTGTGGATTTGTGACCCTTGCTGAACGTCACAAACATAAACGTGGATTATGACCGTCGACGCATTCTGGAGGGTGTGAGTTTTTCGGCTGAACCCGAGCAAATCGTCTGCGTGATCGGACCTAACGGTTCTGGCAAATCAACATTGCTCAAAGCGGTTTCGGGCCTCATCCCCTACACCGGCAGTATCGCATTCAACGGCGATGAATTGCGCGGTTTGCTGCCGGAAAGATTGGCGGGTATGCGCGGGGTGTTGCCACAATCATCGAGCCTCAGCTTCCCGCTCACCGTGTTTGAAGTTGTCAGACTTGGCGCATTGGCTGGCCTGCAAGGTGACCCGCTTCGCCTAACAGCGATCATCGAAGAGGCGCTTGCCGGGCTTGGTTTGGCTGGATTTGGGCAACGGCTTTATCAGCAATTGTCCGGCGGTGAACAGCAGCGTGTTCAATTGGCGCGAGTGCTCTGCCAGATCGGCACGGCTACCCGTAAAGGGAAACCGAATTTCTTGCTGCTCGATGAACCCACCAGCAGCCTTGATATGCGCCACCAATTGACAGTGATGAACGCAGCCAGAAACTTTGCTGCCCGCGGTGGCAGCGTGATTGCGATCATGCATGATCTAAATCTGGCGGCATCTTATGCCGATCATATGGTGCTCATCGAAAACGGCCGTGTTGTAAGCGAAGGCACGCCTGCCGGGGTGCTGAATGAACCGGATTTGCGCCGCGTTTATGATGTTCCCCTTGAGGTGATCCGAACAGAGAACTCCGTGAGAGTTCATCTCTGATTTGCGGCCTCAAAGGAACTTGACTCAGAAAATCGCAGTCTCTATTAAAATGTGGACTAAATCACTCATGTTTGGAGTGTAGGTCTCCGGCAAGCCCGCTTTCGCCAGCCAGCCGTCTTCATTCCGCGATGAAACGACAGGTTCAGCTGCATGGTACAATTACCGCATGACTTATCGCCTTTGGGCATGTATTTGCAGGCAGACATTTTTGTTAAATCTGTGATGATCAGTCTTGCGTTAGCGTCGCTCGCAACATGGACAATCCTGTTTGCCAAGATGATCCAGCTGAATTTAGCCAAGCGCCAAGCAAAGGTAACATTGGTAAAGCTGGGAAATGCAAAAACGTGGTATGAGGCTGAACAGACTATTGGTTTTGATAAAGGCGCCGCGTTGCTCTTGAAAAATGCCGCTCAAGCCGAATTGCAAAGCGCCCAAAGAACGAATGCCCCGCAAGGCACGCTTGATCGTATCGGGGCAGCCTTGGCGCGCATTGAGGCTGGTGCAGTCCGCAAAATTGGCGTTGGCGCAGGTGTGTTGGCAACCATTGGTTCTATTGCGCCTTTTGTCGGCCTGCTTGGCACGGTTTGGGGCATAATGAATGCCTTCATCGGCATTTCAAAGGCGCAAACCACCAATTTGGCAGTTGTTGCACCGGGCATAGCCGAAGCCTTGTTTGCCACCGCGCTTGGCCTTGTAGCCGCTATCCCGGCGGTGATTGTGTATAATTGGCTGACGCGCTCCATTGCCGGTTACCGGCATATTCTGGCCGATATTGCCTGCGCAATTGAACGGCTTATTGGCCGCGATCTTGAGAAGAGCCAGCCTCCCGTTCGCCTGATGGCAGCTGAGTGAGGTGAAGTATGGCCTCACGGTTTAAGCGCGGTTTTGAAGATGACTTTCCTGAAACCCACGAGATCAATGTCACACCGCTGATTGATATTATGCTGGTGCTGCTGATCACTTTTATTGTGGCGGCACCGCTTGCAACCGTTGATGTTGCAGTTGATTTACCTGCGTCAACCGCCACTGCAACAGAGCGGCCTGACAAGCCGCTTTATCTGACGTTGAAGGATGATCTGACTTTAACGCTTGGTAATGAAACCATCGACAAAGCAAGGCTCGCCATAAAGCTGGATGAACTGACCAAAAGTGACAAGCAGGCCCGCATCTTCCTGCGCGCGGATAAGTCGGTGGCTTACGGCGACTTAATGGAATTGATGAACGAATTGCGCGCCGGAGGTTATCTTAAAATTGCGTTGGTCGGAATTGAAAACGCGGCTGCCCCGCTGACACAAGAGCCCTGACATGACGGGCAAGACCAAGAGCCAGAACTGGCCGGTTTGGGTGGGCGCTTTTATCTTCGCCGCATCCGCCCACACCGCCTTGGCATTAGCCTTGAACGTGACGCCGAGAGCAATCGACGTGCAAATCGCCGGTGCGCCAATTGCAATTGAGTTGGCACTAATGGCGGTTTTAGAGCCAGCCGAACCGCAACCCGTCCAGCAGGCACTGCCGGTAAAAGATTTGCCGCCCGAGATGGCCGATGATCCGCAAGAGTTAACCCAGAGCCCCGACGAGACCCGGGAAACCTACCGCGAGCCGATCGCTGAGACGGTAGTTGAACCCAGCATTGAACCATTAGTTGTGGCCCGGCAACCTCTGATACCGTTGATACAATTGCCACCGGTGGCGCCCGTAATTCCACCGCAAGTCGCTGCCTTGCAACCACCAGACATTGTCCCGGAAATTGCGCCGCCGGTTTCAGATGACATTAAACCGGAAGTGGCCTTGCCTTTGCCCGCGCCGGTTGAACTTAAAAAGCAGGAAGCCAAACCCATAATTGAGGCGACAAAGCCAAAGGTAGAAAAACCAAAGATAGAAAAACCAAAGATAGAAAAGCCAAAGACCAAGCCTCAAAAACCACAGGTAGGAAAACCTGATGTTAAAAAGACCGCTGTGAAAAAGTCAAAAGTTGATAAGCGGGCAGCAGAAAAACCAAAAACAAAAGTTGATGGCGGCAAAGCCGAACCCAAACCAGCGGGTGAAAAGAAGCGTGAAAAGAAGGGTGAAAAGACTTCAGCCGGCAAAACCGGTAACGCGAATGCTGCCGCATCCGTCAAAGCCGGCAATGCCGCTGCTTCCAATTACCCGGGCAAAGTCTATTCCAAAATCCAGCGCACGCGGCAAAAATCAGCAGGTGGCAGCGGCGCGGCAATGGTGGCGTTTGCCGTTGGGGCGGGTGGCCAGATCACGTCGATTTCTTTGGCAGGCAGTTCAGGCAATGCCTCACTGGATCGCGCTGCACTTGACCATGTGCGGCGTGCCGCGCCTTTTCCCGCGCCACCTGACGGGGCACAAACCCGTTTCAACATTCCTATCGAATTCAGGCGCTAAAACTTGAATGTCATCAAAATATACCAACCAAGGAGAATTCCATGTTTATCGCAATGAACCGGTTCAGCATCAATCCGGGCAAGCAAACCGACTTTGAGAATATCTGGCGCGCGCGTGAATCGCACCTGCATGAAATGGTAGGTTTCAAATCGTTCAACCTGCTCAAAGGCGCGCTGGATGAGAAAACCGGCATCACGCTTTATGCCTCACATACCGTTTGGGAAGACCGCGCAAGCTTTTCTGCATGGACAAACTCACAGCAGTTCCGCGATGCGCACAAAAATGCCGGCGCGCACTCCGGCATTCATGCAGGCCATCCGCAGTTTGAAGGATTTGAGGCTGTTGAAGGTGTAAAGTGACGCAAATTCCGGCAAACGATCCTGACCAGGATAGAGCCAACATCCTGGACCCTGAAGTTTTGCCGGTATTACCGTCATTGAACATCGAGGAAACCGCCCGCTTTTACAGCACCTTCCTTGGCTTTGATCAGGTCATCTACCAGGCCCAAGATTATCTGATCATTCGCCGCGCGCATATGGAACTGCACTTTTGGCTCACTGATAATCGCGCGCATTGTGAAATCAGCGGTATTTACATCCGTGGCGGAGCTATTGACGCGCTTTATGCCGAATTTACCGCCAAAGCAGTGCCAAGCCTTAGCCCGTTCAAACTGCGCGCATGGGATATGAAAGAGTTTTATGTATGGGACCCGCACGGTAATTTATTGAAGTTTGGGCGAATTCCGGTCGATGAGGATAAAATGTGATGGCATGTAGCCTAGTGAAAGTGGCTTTTGCCGGCTCTTAATTGTTAGATTAGTCGAAGAAACCAGTGTCCGTTTATAGGCTTCACATACATCTGCTTTATCGTCCTAAACTCAGCGCAAAGCTGAACGAATGGTGAGGGGGCCGAGAGGGGAATGGCGGGGTTTGGGCTTGGCGCCTTCGGTTAGCTGCCGTTTGGACGTTTGAAGTCTGTCTAGCGGCTTCGGGTGTCCTGCGGTCGAAAAGTAGCATTCAAGCATCTTGTCGCGATTGTTATTCCTCGTTCCTATTGCCACATGGTCAATCTTACGCGCTTGCTTTCGTGACCTTCCAGCCCCAGAGGCTGAGCGCGAGCATCGCGACATTTGCACCGAAATCTAGCGCCATCCAGCGATTGAAAATGGGGAACTCAAAAACGAACCAGTAGTTGAAGCCGAAAAAGGGCAAAAGGGCTATGGCGTAGACGAGAAAGGTTTCCCGCGTGAAACGGCTGAACCACACAAACAGACCACCCAAGATGGCTTGCGCTCCAAAGCAACCAATTAAAAGCGCGGTTGCTGGGCTTAAGTGCTGGTAGGTCGGGTTGATTGTTAGCCGCTCTACCATGTGCGGCGCAAAGAGACACCAACTGCCGAGGGTCAAATAAGGGATTGCGATAAGTCGCTGAATGTGGACGGGCTGCATAGGAAACTCCTTTAAATATCGCACATGAATAGCCTAACTCACTAGGAACAGAGGCTATCAGTGCGCGCAAATGATCTCTAAGTCCATGACCGAAAAGTGCGCGGAGTGTTGTGGTGTTTGAAGTCATTATTATCCTTAAGATCGACAATTGTCAGTGTTGAGTGCTTTCAAGTAACGCATCTTGACGTAGTCGGTTTGCATATTTGGCAATTTGAAGTGCCTGAAACAATCAGGGTCCGCTTTCAGAAGCCCCCATATCTATCTTCTAAGACCACCTCTAAGCGCAAAACTGAACGACTGGTGAAGGGGCCGGAAGCGGAACGGCGGGTTTAGGGATAAGTATCTAGAAAACATCCACAAAATGTGGCCAGATTTATGGATGGTTAAGACCAATTGTCCAGCTGTGTGAATCCGCTTGCAAATCCGACCAACCGCTGAATTGCC
>JANOPZ010000129.1:0-15041 GCA_031422195.1 Limoniibacter sp.
CGGTGGGCGGTATAACCATTTGATGACATTGCTGGGTGCGCCAAAGCCCATTCCGGCAGTTGGCTTTTCCATGTGGCAAGACCGCGTGGAGGCCATACCATGATTACGCTTGCGCTCCCCTCCAAAGGCCGCCTTAAGGATGATTGCATTGCGCTGCTTGCCAAGGCCGGTTGCACAGTTGAAATCAGCGCCACTGGCCGTGCCTATCGCGGCAAAATGAGTGGCGCATTTGAGGCCGATATTGTGTTTTTGTCGGCCTCAGAAATCGCCAGCCAATTGGCCGCTGGCACTGTTGATTTGGGTGTTACAGGTGAAGATCTAATTCGTGAAAGCGTGCCGGATTGGCAAAATAAACTCATCATCCTCAAACGCCTTGGCTTTGGCAAAGCAGATGTTGTGGTGGCGGTGCCTGATGTTTGGCATGATGTTGAAACAATGGAAGATTTGGGCGACGTTGCAGCAGGTTTCCGCAGCCTGCACGGGCGGCGCTTGCGCATAGCCACGAAATACTGGCGGCTGACGCAGGAATTTTTCACTGCTAAACATGGCGTGCAAGCCTATAGAATTGTCGAAAGCCTTGGCGCAACCGAGGGTGCTCCGGCATCCGGCGCAGCAGATTTGATCGTGGATATTACGTCGACCGGCGAAACGCTGAAAGCCAACGGGCTTCGTATTTTGGCCGACGGCGTAATTTTGAAATCTGAGGCATGTCTGGTTGGGCGCGTGGGCCTCTATCCGCAGCACTTGAAGTTGGCCCAAACACTGGCTTCCGCATTGTAATGATCACCAATGATTGGTGCCGACAGCGCCCTTGATTGGCCCGGTAATCCATGAATTGACCCAGCCGCCATAAAACCCGCCGGGCTGCGGCTTTGCGCGTTCGCCATCGACAAAACAGGCATCCATTGCTGCAACATACAAAGCCAAATGATTGGCAATCGGTTGAAACGCCGGTGTCGGGTTTGTGTAAGCCCATGCGCTTCGCGGCGCGGTTTTGCCGCCTGCGGTCAATGAAAAATACCGCGCCTGGCCCTTCCATTCGCATAATGTTTGACCGGCCGCAGGTAGAATAGTGCCGTCCAAAAATGCACTCTGTGGTATGTAATAGGTTGGCGGGTGAAACGTTTCCAGCACCCGCCACGCCTCGATTGTATTTGCGATTTCAATGCCGCCCAGCACAATGGAGATTGAATAAGGAAAGCGTTCTAGTTTGGGCGGGCGTGGATAGTCGCCAACGTTCTCAATTAAATGGTTCATTTCGTCAAAAAGCCCCAAGCCTGATAGGCTGCAATGATTATAATCAGGCAGCCAACCAGACGTAACAGCACTGTCTCATTGATGTAGCGCACAACAAAAGCTGCCAAGGGCGCGGCCAACAGGCCACCGACAATGAGCCCGGAAACCGGCACAAGCATGCTGGAGATACCGTCAGCCTCTTCCCAGTGACCTGTTAAAATGGCAATCAGAAATGTCAGGGAAACAGCTGTGGTAATTAAAAACTCTGAAATGCTAACCGTGCCAATGACGTAGCGCGGCGCGCCACCGGCGCCGAGGAGGCCGGTTGTCACGATCGGGCCCCAACCGCCACCGCCAGCCGCATCCATAAAGCCACCGATCAATCCGAGTGGCGCAACAACTTGGGCTGGAACGGGCTTAACCGGCACTTTGCGAAATGAGCGAAACAGCAGATACGCCCCGACCACGCCGAGATACACTGTCACAAAAGGCCTTGCCACAGATGCGTCAACAGCTGTCAAGACATAAGCGCCGAGGCAACCGCCGATAATACCAAACGGGGCAAGACGCCAAAACAATTGCCAGTCAACGTTACGGTGATACATATGCGACGAGCCCGAGGCTGCGGTCGTGAACATTTCTGCTGCATGAATTGCGGCAGAAGCCTGTGCGGGCGGAATACCGGTGGCCACCAGAATGGTTGATGATATCACACCATAGGCCATGCCAAGCGCACCATCGACAATCTGTGCAGCAAACCCGATGAGTGCAAAAATGATAAATTCGTTCATCTGATACCTGAATGTTACTGCTCTATCATGCTATACCCTTAATCATCTCCACGGCGACTTTCTACCAGCCCGAGAAAATCAATTTTTCCTGCAGAAATGAAATGATGTTCCGCATCACCGGTAAAAAGTGCTTTAGATTTGCTTTTGACACTCAGTTGCCCATATTTTCGGCGGCTGTTGTTTTTGCGCATTGTTAAGGGTGGGCTGTTTAATGCATGTTTTCAATCAAGGAAAATGGATTGCTGCAATTGTGCTGCTTTTCAGTTTCAATAGCCTATGCCAAGCCGCCACTGAAGATGAAAAATGGGAATTTGCATTCAACGCAATGATCCACGTGCTCCATCATGAAATCGGGCATGCCCTGATCGATCAGTTTGAAATCCCGGTTATCGGCCAAGAGGAAGATGCCGCGGACGGTTTTGCTACGGTTGCAGTTTTGGAAACCTATGATGATCCGCAACCAATTTTACTGGATGCCGCCGCAAGCTGGTTTGCCATGCACGCCGAACAGACTGCTGAAGGCTATGAACCGACCTATTTTGATCTTCATGATCTCAACATTCAACGGGCTTATCGCATCATCTGCGTGGCGCACGGATATGACCCCAATACTTTTGCCGCAGCTGCTAAAGAGGTTGAACTGCCGGAAGACCGCCTTGAAACTTGCGTCGATGATGCTGACCAGGCCGTCGCCTCTTGGGATAAATTGCTGAGCAATGCTTACCGCAACGAAGATGGTCCGGGCGGAAAGGTAACACTATCTGTTGTTGCATTGCCGGAATTTTCAGATGTTACAAAGCGTCTTGATGAAAACGGTGCGGCCTCTGAAATAACCAAATGGTTGGATGAGACTTACAATTGGCCCAAACCAATCACGGTCACGTTCGATACATGCGGTGAGGAGAACGCTTTTTATGATCCGTCCGAAGTTAAAGTGATCATGTGTTACGAGTTTATTACATATCTACGCGGGCTTGCTGACACTTTTGATGAATGACTACTGCCGTCACTATTTCACGGTTAAAACTGCGCATGGCGCAAGCTGGCTAACCTTGCTGGTGGTTGATCCGACCAATATGCCCATAAATGTGCCGAGGCCGCGCCGGCCGAGCACAATCAAATCAGCATCCATTTTCACTGCTTTTTCAACGATTGCATGGGCGGGGTCGCCGTAGATTATTGATGTCGTTGTACGTGCGGCTAGATTTTCCGGCACTAAGGCGAGGGCGGCAACAAGGTTTATTTTCGCATCGCGGTCAAGGTCATCTTTGTCGTAAGGCATCGGGTAGCTCATTGTGCCTTCTATGGCCGGAACCATAACGGGCTGGGGCACTGTTGCTATTGTTAGGTGTCCGCCGGAGAGCTGCGCAATTGCAACAGCCGCGCCGACGGCCTCTGAACCGTGCTTGGAACCGTCAACTGCAACCAAAATGGATGTGAACATGCCGAGTTCTCCTGTGATTTTAACAACGATGGGTAAATTGTAATATTATGGTAAGCCCTGATTGAGATCATTTGACAGCAAATTTAATTGAGATTGAGGCAAACAAACAAAAAAGCCGCCCGAAGGCGGCCTTTCTAAAGTTAGGAATGGACTTCTTAGAAGTCCATGCCGCCCATACCACCCATGCCGCCGCCACCGCCGCCGCCCATTGAAGGCGAGTCTTTGCGTGGAATTTCGGCAACCATAGCTTCGGTTGTGACCAAAAGACCGCCAACTGAAGCTGCGTCTTGCAAGGCAGTGCGAACCACTTTAACCGGATCAACAATACCCATGGCGATCAAATCGCCATATTCGCCGGTTTGGGCGTTGTAGCCAAAGGCCATGCCTTTACCTTCGAGGATTTTGCCAACAACGATTGAAGCTTCATCACCCGCATTGGTTGCGATCTGGCGTGCAGGAGACTGCAACGCACGGCGCACAATGTTGATGCCGGCTTCTTGGTCAAGGTTTGCGCCTTTAACTTTGATACCGACTGAGGCTTTCAGAAGAGCAACACCACCGCCTGCAACAATGCCTTCTTCTACCGCAGCGCGAGTTGCGTTCAATGCATCGTCAACGCGGTCTTTTTTCTCTTTAACTTCAACTTCGGTTGAGCCGCCAACACGGATAACGGCAACGCCGCCAGCCAGTTTAGCCAAACGCTCTTGAAGTTTTTCTTTGTCATAATCAGAAGTAGTTTCTTCAACCTGCGCTTTGATCTGTGCAACACGGGCATTGATTTCAGCTTTTTTACCGGCGCCATCAACGATCGTGGTGTTTTCTTTTGAAATCGTGATTTTCTTGGCACGGCCGAGCATGGCGAGTGTCACGTTTTCAAGTTTGATGCCGATGTCTTCGGAAATCACCTGACCAGAGGTCAAAATTGCGATATCTTCCAGCATGGCTTTACGGCGGTCGCCGAAACCAGGGGCTTTAACAGCACAGATTTTCAGGCCGCCGCGCAGTTTGTTAACGACGAGGGTAGCCAAGGCTTCGCCTTCAACATCTTCCGCAATGATAACGAGTGGCTTGCCGGTCTGAACGACTGCTTCCAAAACAGGCAACATGGCTTGCAGGTTTGACAGTTTTTTCTCGTGAAGAAGAATGTACGCGTCTTCGAGTTCTGCAACCATTTTTTCAGCATTTGTGATGAAATATGGTGACAAATAACCACGATCGAACTGCATGCCTTCAACGATTTCAACGGTTGTTTCAGCAGTTTTGGCTTCTTCAACAGTGATAACGCCTTCGTTGCCAACTTTTTGCATGGCTTGAGCAATCATTTTACCGATTGATTCTTCGCCGTTGGCTGAAATCGTGCCAACCTGGGCAACTTCATCGGTGTTTTTGATTTTCTTGGCGTTCTTGATCAAAGTTTCAACAACTTCGGCAACAGCCAAATCAATACCGCGTTTCAGATCCATCGGGTTCATACCAGCAGCAACAGCTTTTGCGCCTTCTTGAACAATGGCTTGGGCCAAAACAGTGGCAGTGGTGGTGCCGTCACCGGCCACATCATTGGTTTTTGAAGCCACTTCGCGCAGCATCTGTGCGCCCATGTTTTCAAACTTGTCTTCAAGTTCGATTTCTTTGGCAACCGATACACCGTCTTTGGTGATGCGCGGTGCGCCGAAAGATTTGTCGAGAATAACGTTACGGCCTTTTGGGCCAAGTGTCACTTTAACCGCATCCGCTAGGATGTTGACGCCAGCCAGCAAACGCTCACGCGCGCTGCGGCCAAATTTTACTTCTTTAGCTGCCATTTTAATTTCTCCTGTGGCGCTTGCGCCGGTAACTCAAAACAGGGCTTTCGCCCGAATTCATAAAATATGGTTGGGTTTCAAGCAGCCGTTCAGCCGATGATTCCCATGATATCGCTCTCTTTCATGATGAGATAATCCACACCATCGAGCTTCACTTCAGTGCCTGACCATTTGCCAAACAGGATTTTATCGCCAGCCTTAACGTCGAGCGCCACGATCTTGCCGTTGTCATCACGTGCGCCTGAACCGACAGAGACGATTTCGCCTTCCTGTGGTTTTTCTTTGGCGGTATCTGGAATGATAATTCCGCCTTTTGATTTTTCTTCTGATTCAAGGCGGCGCACAACAACGCGGTCATGCAGCGGACGGAACTTGAGTTTTGCCATTTTCTGTCTCTCTTTTATGAGGGCCTCCATCCCGGAGGCAAATTTTGTAGCACTCTTAATGATCGAGTGCTAACAAGCGTGCAGATAAGTGGTGGTGATAGCCGTGTCAAGAAGCGCAATTGCATCAAACGGCTGCTTCACCAAAACAAATGACAAATGCCGCCGAAGCGGTTAATCGGCAGACTGAAACCATCCAAAGGCCATACCATTGCAGCCCATTTCGTCGCTTTTAGACATAGCCTCCAACTATAAAGCCATTTTTTGCGACGTCTGGGGCGTGGTGCACAATGGGGTGTCGCCGTTTCAGCACAGTATTGATGCTCTTATCGCAGCGCGAAAATGCGGCCTCAAAATTGTGCTCGTAACAAATGCGCCTCGGCCATTCCAAAGCGTGGTGGATCAGCTTGGCGATATCGGCGTCGATCTGGAGTGCTATGATGCAATTGTGACGTCTGGCGATGTGACGCGCGGGTTGATTGAGAAAGCTGCTCCAAAAATTCTCCATATTGGTTCAGCCAAAGAAGCAATTCTCTACGATGGGCTCAACGTTGTTCTGGTTTCAGAAGCCGAAGCTGAGACAATCGTCTGCACCGGGCTCTATAATGATGAAGTCGAAACGCCGGCCGATTATATGGATTTACTGGCGCGTCTAAAAAACCGTAACATTCCGATGATCTGCGCCAACCCAGACATTATGGTAGAGCGCGGCGACCGGATGATTTGGTGCGGTGGCGCGATTGCGCGCGACTATGCAGCCCTTGGAGGCGCAACCAGTATGGCCGGCAAGCCGCATCGCCATATTTATGAAGCTGCCCATAAAATGGCCAATACACTCACCGGCGGGTCGCTTGCCAAAGCGGATATACTGGCAATTGGCGACGGCCTTTTTACTGACATCAAAGGCGCATCTGATTATGGCATTGACGCGCTTTATGTGGCCGGTGGTGTGCACATTCATGAATATTTAGCGCACGGCGAAATTGATGAAGCCGCTATGCGTGCATTCGTGTCAGGCTACAATTTTGCACCTGTTGCCTCTATGGCGAGGCTTGCTTGATGGGTTTTGTGCGTCTCAGTGATTTTTCTTTGATTCCTGCGCCCTTGCGCGGCGGCGTTGTTGCCATTGGCAATTTTGATGGCGTGCACTACGGCCACCGCGCAGTGCTCGACCGGGCATTGAGATTGGCGAAAGCTAAAAATCTGCCCGCTTTGGTGCTAACGTTTGAGCCACATCCGCGCACTATTTTCAAACCTGATGCACCGGTTTATCGCCTTACGCCTGCACCCATGAAAGCTGAAATGCTTGAAGCAATTGGTTTTGACGGCGTTGTCGAACAGCCGTTTGGCCGTGATTTTTCCAATCATTCCGCTGAAGAGTTTGTGCGCAACGTTTTGGTCGGCGGTTTTGGCGTAAAAGACGTTGTGACCGGTTTTGATTTTCATTTTGGCAAAAGCCGTGAAGGTGGCCCGGCGTTTTTGATGGAAGCTGGAAGCCGCCATGGTTTCGGTGTTGCTCTCACAGATGCCATGCGCGATGATAATTTTGAAGTTGTTTCTTCTAGCCGCATCCGCGAAGCTTTGGCTGCAGGCAATATGGAATCAGCCGCCAGTCTGCTTGGATATCGTTTCCGTGTTACCTCCGAAGTGGTGCACGGTAAAAAATTGGGCCGCACGTTAGGATACCCTACCGCCAATATGTCGCTCGCGCTCGAAACCGAATTGGCGCACGGCATTTATGCCGTCCGCTTCCGCCGTGAAAATGGCTCACTTCATGATGGCGTTGCCTCATTTGGCCGCCGCCCGACGGTGACAGACAGCGGCGCACCCATACTTGAAACATTTTTGTTTGATTTTGACGGCGATCTTTATGGTGAGCATGCCACCGTCAGCCTGTTTCAGCGCCTGCGCGGCGAGCAGAAATTTGATGGCTTGGAAGCGCTGGTGGCGCAAATGAACCGCGACAGCGAAAACGCCAAAACGGTTTTGGCCAAAGCGCAGCCTATTTCAGAAATTGACGCCAAACTAAACTTTCAACCGTTTCATGGCTGAACGCAAAAACATTCTGATCACTGGCGCTACCGACGGCATCGGCTTGGCTTTGGCAAAGGGCTTGGCTGTAAAATATAATTTGGTTTTGACGGGCCGAAAGGCAACGCATACTGATCTGCCCGCTGGCGCGATCTATGTCGAAGCAGATCAATCTGATCCGGCTTTATGTGTAGCTGCTATTTTGAGAGCACTTCAAAACGCCGGTTGGGACAAGCTTGATAATGCGGTGCTCAATGCGGGAACCGGTTTTGCGGCAATAGAAGGCCTTGAAACCGCAGATGTTATTCGCACCACTTTGGATGTGAACCTGAGTGCCAACATAGCTCTATCCCACGCCCTGTTTCCAACACTAGAAAAAGCCAAAGGTACGTTGAGTTTTGTCGGTTCGGTGGCTCACAAAGGATCGCCATTGTTTCCATCCTATGCGGCCTCAAAAGCAGGGCTTGATGCTTTGGCGCGTGCATTGCGGTCTGAATGGCAGGGCCGGGTAGCCGTTCAGATTATCCATCCGGGCCCGACAAATACCGGCATGCAGGTGAAGGCCGGTTACGACCCCGGCAAAATGCGGCGCGTGTTTATCAAGCCGGAAATCATGGCTGAGATGTTGGAACGTGCAATTGCCAGCCAAAAGTCTCCGGTCACGCTGTCTTTCGCCCGTCGCGCCATGTTCGGTCTTTGGCAAGGGCGCGAACTATGAAGGCCTTGATTACAGGAGCAACAGCCGGTTTGGGCGCAGCGTTTGCTGATAATCTTGCCGCGCATGGCGTAAAAATTCTCAACATCGACCGCGCTAAATCTGACATGCATCAAACCTTGACGTGTGATTTATCCAGCCGCGCAAGCCTCGATGATGTTCTAACTCATGTCAGCAACCAAATTCCGTTTGATTGGCTGATTCTTAATGCGGGTGCGAGCGCCACGGGAAAATTCCAAGAGCTTCCTGTCGACGTTATGCTCAAACTGATCAGCCTTAACGCAGAAGCGCCAATGGTTTTGGCAAGTCATTTACTCGCCCAAAACGCTATCGCAAAAGGTGGGCATATCGTGCTGATTTCGTCGCTGTCACATTTTACCGGCTACCCCGGTGCAGCCGCCTATGCTGCCAGCAAATCGGCTTTGGCAGTGTTCGGTACATCCATCCGCAAGGCTGCAAAAGCGCGCGGCGTTTCCGTTACGATTGCATATCCCGGCCCGCTGGCAACCGATCATGCTGCACGCCATGCCCCAAAAGGCGCAAATGCCAAATCGCGGATGGCCCCCGAAATTGCTGCCGCAGCAATTTTATCTGCCGCCAAAGCTGGATGCAAAACTGCAATTCCCGGCCTTCCCAATAAAGTCGCCGCATTGCTTGGTTCACTCGAACCCGGCCTGATGACATGGGCGATGCGCAAAATCATTTACGAGCGACTGGAAAACAGCGTTTATTGATCTTTATTCTAACTGCTCTGATTGCTATGAGCACGCCATGAGCGAACCAATCGATTATTCAAAAACGCTGGCATTGCCGGTCACTGATTTTCCAATGCGCGCTGGCCTGCCGCAAAAAGAGCCGCAAATCCTGGCCCGCTGGGCAGAGATGGATTTGTATAAGCTGCTGCGCGTTGATGCCGCTGGCCGCCCGAAATATGTGCTGCATGATGGCCCGCCCTATGCCAACGGCAATCTGCATATTGGCCACGCGCTGAACAAAGTGCTGAAAGATGTCATCACACGTTCGTTTCAAATGCGCGGGTTTGACAGCAATTACGTGCCCGGCTGGGATTGCCACGGCCTGCCAATCGAGTGGAAAATAGAAGAAGCCTATCGCGCCAAAGGCCAGAACAAAGACGATATTCCGGTGGCCGAATTCCGCCAAGAATGCCGCGAATTTGCAACGCATTGGGTTGGCGTGCAGAGCGAGGAGTTTTTGCGCCTTGGCGTGACAGGTGATTTCAAAAACCCGTATCTGACGATGAACTTCCGCGCCGAAGCGATTATTGCCGGTGAGCTGATGAAGTTTGCCAAATCCGGCCAGCTTTACCGCGGGTCAAAACCGATCATGTGGTCGGTGGTGGAGCAGACGGCATTGGCTGAGGCTGAGATTGAGTATGAGACGGTAGAGAGTGACACGGTTTGGGTGAAGTTTCCGGTTCGTTCAACTGGTGGAACAGTAGGCGTTGGCGGAGACAATCCAAACGATCTTTTGGATGCATCGATCGTAATCTGGACGACCACGCCTTGGACAGTTCCGGGCAACCGCGCAATCTCATTTTCGACGCGGATTTCATACGGTCTCTATGAGATCACCGGCGCTGAAAACACCTTTGGCCCACAGGCTGGCGCGAAGTTGATCCTTTCCGATAAGCTAGCTGAAGAAGTGTTTGCTAAAGGCAAAATGACGTTTCTGCGATTGCGGGAAGTAAAAGCGTCGGCCCTAATCGGTTCAACTTGTTTCCATCCGTTGTTTTCGTATCCCGAAAACTGGAAAGATGCGCCTTATTCATTTGAAGTCCCCCTCATCGACGGCGATCACGTCACCGACGACGCAGGCACTGGCTTTGTGCACACCGCACCCAGCCATGGCCGTGATGACTTTGAAGTATGGACGCGAAATGCCTGCGAACTTGAAGCACGCGGTATTGATTCCAGCATCCCGTTCCCTGTTGGCAAAGACGGCTATTACACCAAAGATGCACCGGGATTTGGCCCCGATGCCGAAGGTGGCGCTGCCCGCGTAATCGATGATAAAGGCAAGAAGGGTGACGCAAACGAGCGCGTGATTAAAGCGCTGATTGCGACCGGCAATCTTTTTGCACGCGGCCGCATCAAGCATGAATACCCGCATTCATGGCGCTCCAAAAAGCCGATCATCTATCTCAACACACCGCAATGGTTTGTGTTTATGGATAAGGATGGCGTTGCTGAAAAAGGCACCCTCCGCGCCACCGCACTTGCCGCCATCGAAGCCACGCGCTTTGTGCCCGCATCCGGCCAAAACCGCCTTCGTGCCATGATCGAGCAACGCCCGGATTGGGTGCTGTCTCGCCAGCGTGCTTGGGGCGTGCCGATTTCGGTGTTCCGCCATGTTGAAACCGGGCAGGTGATTCCCGGGCCGGAGTTTGGCCAATCAGAAGCTCTCATCGCCCGCATCATGGAGGCTTTCACAATCGAAGGCGCCGACGCTTGGTATGCTGATGGCGCAAAAGAGCGGTTTTTGAACGGCTTCGTGAACGACTTGGATAAGTGGCAGAAAATCAACGACATCTTGGACGTTTGGTTTGATTCCGGCTCTACCCATGCGTTCTGTTTGGAGCAGCGCCCTGATCTCAAATGGCCTGCTGATCTCTATCTGGAAGGCTCAGACCAGCACCGCGGCTGGTTCCATTCGTCCTTGCTCGAAAGCGCAGGCACACGGGGCCGTGCGCCTTACGATGCGGTGCTGACGCACGGATTTGTCATGGCCGAAGACGGCACCAAAATGTCAAAATCAAAGGGCAATGTGGTGACACCGCAGGAAGTCATCAAAGATTCCGGTGCAGATATTTTGCGGCTTTGGGTGATGACGTCAGATTATGAAGAAGATTTGCGCCTCGGCAAAACCATTTTGCAAACCAATATCGACAGCTACCGCAAAATCCGCAACACCATCCGCTGGATGCTCGGCACGCTTGCCCATGACACAGGCGAGGTGGTGAACCATGCTGATCTGCCGGAGCTTGAGCGTCTGATGCTGCACCGGTTGTCTGAACTCGACCAGATTGTCCACGCTGGCTATAATGCGTTTGATTTCAAACGCGTGACCAAGGCGCTGATGGATTTTTGCGTGGTGGATTTATCGGCGTTTTATTTCGATATCCGCAAAGACTCGCTTTATTGCGATGCGCCGTCGAACATTAAACGCCGCGCTTCATTGCATGTGCTGCGCGAAATTTTTGAGCGTCTGGTGACATGGCTTGCGCCGATGCTGCCGTTTACCACTGAAGAAAGCTGGCTGTCTCGCTACCCTGAAGCGGCGTCGGTGCACCTCGAACAATTCCGCGTCAACCCCGATCATTGGCATGATGCCGCTTTGGCCAAGCGCTGGGATCTGATCCGCGATGTTCGCCGTGTTGTCACAGGCGCGCTGGAAATTGAGCGGGCTGCCAAACGCATTGGGTCTTCATTGGAGGCAGAGCCGGTAATCTATATAACCGATGCGAAATGGGAGGCCGCCATCGAAGGCCAAGACATGGCAGAAATTTGTATTACTTCGGGCATCATTATCGAGACCGGAAGCGATGAACCGGCGGATGCATTTCGTTCAGAAGATGTGCGCGGCATATCCGTCCAATTCGTTCGAGCTGAGGGGGTTAAATGCGCGCGGTCGTGGCGGTTCACCAATGATGTCGGGTCTGATGCACACTGGCCGGATGTTTCGGCAAGGGATGCTGCGGCGTTGAATGAATTGAAGGCATTGGGTAGACTGGCCGTTTAAGGCTTGCACTTTCATGTGTCAGCAATTGCCGGATGGCGTATTTCCGGTTATGGCTGGCTAAGAAATTTGTTTTCGGCCATCTTCTGGCCGGTATTGCCTACCAATTGGTTTTGCCTAGCGTTGAAACGAGATTGTCCATGTCCGCATTTGCCCGTTTTGGTATCGTTGTTTCTTGTCTTATAGCACTGTCAGCGTGCACCTCAGCGCCAACCTATGGCACTGGTACACGGTCTGATGTGCAGTTGCTGGAAGATGTTGCAGGTATCCTGACAATTAATCCAGCGCCGAAAGACGCGATCGACTATAAACCGCGCCCGGGTGTCATTGCGCCGGCCAGTTCGGCTGCATTGCCTGCGCCACAAGAAAGCATAACAAAATTAGCCGGCGTTATGCCTGAGACACCTGAAATTCGTCGCCAGCGTTTGCGGGACGAAGCAACTGCCAATCAAAACAACCCGCTTTACAAATCTCCGATCATCAATACCGGGCTGGGCCAAGTACAAACTCGGGAGCTAACCCCTCTTGAGCAACAAGAACGTTTCCGCGCCGCGCGTAAAATTCAAGATGGCGCTTACGAAGGCCGCCGCTTTTTGTCAGACCCACCAGCCGCACTAAAAGTAGCCGCTGATACAGCGCCTGTTGGTGATTTGGGTGAACCTGAGAAGAAAAAAGAAGCCCGCCTCAGGAAAGCCGCCCAAGGCGGCAATGGATTTAGCCTGCGCAATTTGTGGCCTTGGTGATGCTACCGCAACGCCTTGAAAAACACTTTTAGCATTTCACCGGCTTCTGCTTCTGCCAGCCCGCCATAAGTATCTGGCGCATGCAAACAGGTTGGCTGGCTGAAAAATCTTGGCCCATGTTCCACAGCGCCGCCTTTGGCATCTGCTGCGCCGTAATAGAGCCGCCTTATGCGCGCGTGAGAAATAGCGCCAGCACACATCGCGCAAGGCTCCAACGTCACATATAGATCGCATTCTTCGATACGCTGGGACCCGAATTTCTCACATGCGATGCGAATTGCCAACATTTCAGCATGCGCAGTAGGATCGTTCAGCGTGCGTGTACGGTTTCCTGCGCGCGCTATTATTGCGCCATGATGTGTTATCACTGCGCCAATTGGCACTTCACCAAGCGATTTAGCAATCCGCGCCTCGGCCAATGCTTCATCCATTGCGCTAATTGCAACCTTGCTTGCATTTACCCCTACCGTCATCGGTCAACCTCTGTTACGCACCGCTTAAATACACAAAAAGGCATATCACATGGACGCTAAAGGCAAAGATGCGCCGGAAAGCAAATCTAAAAGAACAATAAGCGTGGCAACGCCAACTCAGCCGGTTGGTCCTGAGCTGGGCGAACGCATTGCAAAACGTATGGCGCGCGCCGGCGCAGCTTCAAGGCGCGACGCAGAGGCAATGATTTCTGAAGGCCGCGTTAAACTTAACGGTAAAACCATTTCCAGCCCGGCAGTAAATGTCACGGACAGTGATCAAATTGAAATTGACGGTGTCATGCTGAGCCCCATTGAGCGCACGCGCTTGTGGCTGTTCAATAAGCCGCGCGGTACGGTGACAACCAATCGTGATCCCGAAGGCCGGCAGACCGTTTTCGACGTTTTGCCCAAAGATCTGCCGCGCGTCGTCACCGTCGGGCGCTTGGATATTAACACCGAAGGCCTTTTGATACTCACCAATGATGGTGGTTTGGCGCGCGTGCTGGAATTGCCATCGACAAGTTGGCTGCGCCGCTATCGTGTGCGTGTGCATGGTGAGCCCGATGCCGATGCTATGGCAAAACTAGCAGAAGGTATGGTTGTTGAAGGCGTTATTTACGCGCCGATGGAAGCCAGTATTGACCGCACTCAAGGTTCTAACGCTTGGCTAACAATCGGGCTTCGTGAGGGCAAAAATCGCGAAATTAAAAACGTGCTCGGTGCGTTGGGCCTGGAAGTTACGCGTCTTATTCGCGTGTCCTTTGGCCCGTTTATCCTTGGAGATTTGGGCGAAGGCGAAGTCCGTGAAATTCGCGGGCGCGTGCTGAGGGATCAATTGGGCGAGCGCCTCATTGCAGCAGCCGGTGCAGACTTTGATGCGCCGGTTGACCAACCAAAGCCAGTTGTTGATGCGCTGGGCGATTTACCAGAACGCAAAACCGGTGGCGGCAAGAAAGTCACTGAACGCAAACCCGGCGAGCGCAAACCGCTTTCGAATTCTGATCGCCGCGACCGCAACAATGCGCGCGTTGAAGCACCAGCCGAAGGCGCACCCAAGAAAGGTTTTGCCCCACGCGACCGTGGTGCCCATGTTTGGATGACCAAAGGCGCGCGCCCGCTTGGGCCTAAAGGTGAAGTTGAAGCCGCAGAACGCGCCATCCGCAATGCCAAACGTGCTGAACAAGACGCCCGCGCCGATGCCCGCCGCGAACAACATGGTGACACAAGGCCCAATGCGTTCAGCGGCAAGAAATTTGGCGACAAACCTTTTGCACCCAAACCCTTTGGCGCAAAATCTTATGGCGACAAGCCAGCTGGCGCAAAACCGTTTGGAGCCAAGCCATTTGGCGACAAGAAATTTGGCGATAAAAAATTTGGCGATAAAACTTTTGAGCCGCGCAAGCCTTTTCAAGAAAATCCTGATGTTGAAACCACACCGGATGGCGACCG
Source organism: Limoniibacter sp. (assembly GCA_031422195.1). GTDB lineage: Bacteria > Pseudomonadota > Alphaproteobacteria > Rhizobiales > Rhizobiaceae > JALOTE01. The sequence goes on from JANOPZ010000129.1 coordinate 14,824, forward strand.
CAAGCCGTGGATAGCGCGCGCCCCGCGCCCCGATGGTGATCGACCAAGATTTGACGGCCCGCGCCCTGAGCGGGCAAAGTTTGACGGCCCGCGCCCTGAGCGGCCAAAGTTTGACGGCCCGCGCCCTGAGCGGCCAAAGTTTGACGGCCCGCGCCCTGAGGGGCCAAAGTTTGACGGCCCGCGCCCTGAGCGGCCAAAGTTTGATGGCCCGCGCCCTG
>JANOPZ010000130.1:0-29830 GCA_031422195.1 Limoniibacter sp.
CAACTCGTGCGCCGTCGCCCGGTCCAGCGTGTCGATGGGCTTCGACTTCCATTCCGGCACGACATAGGTGTTCAACAGCCGTTCGGTGTCCTTCCACTTCACCGTATGGGCCTTGGCGTGCAGTTCGATGAACCGTGCGCAGATCACCTCGAACACCCGCTCACCCTTCTGGCGCAGTTCATCCTTGCGCTGGTCAGCGGGATCGTCGCCCCGGTCGGCTAGGTCGATGGCAGCCCGGGCCTTGTCGCGCGCCGCCTTCAAGTCGATCAGGGGATATGCGCCCAAGGTCATCCGCCGCAGCGCGCCCCGGTTGCCGCCGTCGCCCCGGCCCGCGACACGATACATCACCGACCAGCTTTTCTTTCCGGCCTCGGTGACACGCAGCGCAAGGCCCGGGGTCAGCGTGTCGAAAACCTCAAGCCGCTTGCCCGCCTCGGGGTTCAGCTTGCCAACGGCCATCTCAGTCAGCTTCTTCTTCATCACAAACTCCGGGGTAACGGCGGGGTAACGGAATGGTGGGCTATTCGGCTTTACGGGCCTATACCACCGGAGCCGACTATAGACGCCAAGTGCCTGTAAGTAAACGGCTTTAGGTTACGCGCGGAGCCCTGCGGATACCGGGCGAAACTGGCGGCCCGCTTCTTGGTAATGGTGAGGTCGAGAGTTCAATCCTCTCTCGCAGCACCATAATTTACTCAACAAAATCAACAGTTTGCGGGAGTTATAGGGAAAAGTTTCAATGCAGCTCGATGCAGAACATTGCAGAACGATGCAGGAACATGCAGGAAACATGCTGAAAGATTGGCACAAAATTGACACACGCAAAAACACGGTTTGTTCTGTTTTCGCGGCGCAATAAAAACGGCCGCGCGGTGCGGCCGTGAGTTGGAGCCGTGATAATGGCTCAATGGGGGGTATGGCTTCAAATTATAACCGGGCTGTTAGGGCCGGTGGCAATTGTAATTGTCATTATAATTGGCGCTGGCATTCATCACGTGTGGCAAGGCAAGTTTTCATTGAAACGGGACTTTATTCACTTGTTGAGACATGCCGGAATAGTTGTTACATCATGGTTTATTTGGCTTGCGCTGATGATCGCTTGCGGCTTTTTGGTGGCTGTGCTCTTTTATATTCTGCCTTAAACCTTTGCCCGTTGATCATGCGGCCAATATCGGTGTGCCTGTGCTGGCTGTGACCGCTGGTGAGAAACCGATTGCCAGCAAACGAGGAAAAGTCGGCTATGAAAATTTGTGAAGCACGAAAAGTACTGCATATTGGCCTCACCCGTTGACGGTTGATCCCCTTAATAAGGTAACGGCGCTATCTGCGCTTGGCTGGTCCGATTTCTTCGGTTCTCAAATCCGTATTGATGAAAGGCAACTGGAGCCAATGCGGATTTTGAGCGTTCACCGCGCGCGCCTGTCTGCGCAAAGCAGGTACGGGCAGCAACGTCTTGAACCGCAACCTAACACCAGAACGACAGATTTTGCAGTTGGCGACTGGGTTCTGGTGGAGCCAGGAACGCTAGCAATCACACGGCTGTTGGCGCGCAAAACACTGTTGCAACGCCAAGCTGAAACCGGCCTGCAACTGATTGCGGCAAATATCGATACTTTGTTTATCGTAACGTCCTGCAATGATGATTTTAGCCCGGCGCGCCTTGAGCGCTATCTGGCACTTGCCAATGAAGCCGACATCATACCCGTAATCGTGCTGACCAAAATTGATAGAGTGGACGACGCGCAGCGCTATTTTGAAGAGGCAAAAGCGTTGCAACGTGGGGTGAAGGTTGTGATGCTCAACGCAAAGTCTCCTGATGCGGCAGCCACGCTCGCGCCTTGGTGCGGCGTTGGTCAAACCGTAGCCCTCATTGGATCATCTGGCGTCGGCAAATCAACTTTGCTTAATACGCTGACAGCAAAGACAGATGATGAGGGTCAACAGACCGGCAGTGTTCGCCTATCGGATGATAAGGGCCGCCACACCACAACGTCGCGCTCACTCCACCAGATTGCGGAGGGCGGACTGGTCATCGATACGCCCGGCATGCGCACGCTGAATGTCAGTGATATGGCTGGTGGCATTGAGCATCTGTTTGCAGAAATTGTTGAGCTTGCGCCCAACTGCCGCTTTCGTGATTGCACACATGATCATGAGCCCGGCTGCGCCGTGCAAGCGGCATTGGCATCTGGCACCATTGAAGCTGCCCGCTTTGAACGTTGGCGAAAGCTAAGCGATGAAAATCGTGGCAATCGCCCAACAGCCGCCCGCCAAAACGAACGCAAAACCGCGAACACCAAAGTTGGGCGTCAAAAACGCTGACGCTGCAACCAATGGCTTTAGATAAACAGGCTGATCACTACACCTGTGAAAGCGATATGTGCCAAGGTTACCATCACCGATGGGCCATGGAGCAGCTTGAAACTTGCCCCATCACTTTGGTTGGCGGCCTCATTGAATGCGGGCATCATGACCTGCCGTGCTCGTCGTGCAGTTACGGAGATTAGACCGGGCACGAGGGCTGCAATATGGTCCTGCGGCGAACATGCCGCTGCAGCAATTGCAGCTTTGACATTCAACAAACATGTGGAAATGCTGAAAGGTCTGTTGCAACGGGGCTCCAACGACATCGTTTGGCAATGCCGAAAACACAAAGGCCGCAAAGCCAAATGAATAGAGAACCATGCCGCCGAACAGTAAAATGGTTGTAAGGAATGCAATAATCGTGACTATAATCAAGTCACACCGCTAATATGGGCTTGCGGGCGACGCCTATGGAGAGCACTATTGTAAGCGATATCGCCCCGAGCAATGGCTCGAACGTGATGTCAAATCGCCGGTTCAATCCACGTGGACCAAGCCCGGTTATTGCACCTGGTAATAGTCCTGCTTTCACCATAGCGTTCTTGAGTTCGGCTGGCTTGATAAACAATCCCGGATCATGTGTACTATGTGGAAGCAATCGCAAAATATCGTATGCGATTGTGATCGTTGCCAATTTAGCGACTGGATTACGATTAATGGGGTCATATAAAAACAGCCCGTCTATCTTCAGCACACGCGTCACTTCTTAAAGAATCTTGGCCAAATCTGCCACCTGCTCCAGTACATCGACGCAGGCGACTGCATCAAAACGGGCGTCCGTATAGAGCCGCGCCTCACCTACGACCACATCAAAAATATTTGCAAAATCATGCGACTTTGAATGAGTACGGGCGGCGGAAATAGATTCAGCGGCCAGATTAATTCCTGTCCTTTCGGCCCCGCCATTTGCCACGGCGTCTGCCATGAAGCCGCCAGCGCATCCAAGGTCCAGTACCGCTTTGTCACGCCAATCAATGTGGCGGTCGAACCATTTCAAACGCCCCGTCACCAGATTTGTCAGCGTGCGCACCCGACTTATCTCGTCTGACCACCAATTGCTGGCAACCTGTTCATAAATAGTCAAATCATTTCACATCGGTTCGGTTCAAACTGGATAAAAATTGTGGGCCAATTTTCGGCAGCCCATAAGGCACTTCGGCACGGCAGGTGTCAAAGCGCGAGCCATAGCGCGCGGCAAACCGGCGTTCCTTCATGCGCAGTGCAAACAAGCATTAGGCAGTGTAGCACAGCGCAAGTGCAAATTGATCTAGCGTCCAGACCGGACCCGTCCGTAATGTGAGCGCGACCGCGACATAAATCGGCTGGCGAATAAGTTTTAGTAGACCGCGTTTCGACATATCAGGAAACACCGGTCGAATGCGAGCCAATAATGATATCCAGCCCAGAGCGCCCGACTGCACTTCGGCGTCGGCATCAAACGGAGCTTTAACCAAAATGAGCCATGAAGCTGAATAGGTTGTGCACGTGACTCAGAACAGTACACCGTGAGCCCGCCACCAAATGATGCCGGACGGTGTCCAAAGTGCGAACAAAGCCAGCAATTGCAGCGAGGCATTTTTATTTCACCGGTTCCAATTTGTTTGGAAAACATAAACCCGCCGTCAGGCAAAGCTACCTACGAATTGGTCCGCCGTTAACATCTGGTTTTATAACTGCGCCCTATTACCTGCATGTCAACTGTCAACTTTACCAAAAGAAACTGAGCAAAAACTGAACCAAAAGTGACAAGTTGGTCCAAAATGTGGAAGTTTCTCCTGGGCGCTTGGCATCAGATAAAAGTTGTGATTTTGGTTTGACCAAAAGCCGAAATTGAACGAGCCGGATCTTAGTGGCGGTCGAGCCAGTTGAATCTTCCAAGACGTTAAGCTCACAAACGCAGTTCCGCTTTCACTTTTATGGCAGCAAAGAAATGTCACCGCGTCTGTGAAACCTGGATAGCTCTATTCGTTTTGCGCAAGTAAGGCGTTTGCATTTCCGAGATTGAATCGGGCTTCAGCCTGCCACGTCCTTGCGCGTCAGAATGGTGCGGCCTCTGTGAATATATTTAGGCTGCGGAACTCTGCTGGCGATGAGAACACCAAATACTCTTGCATTTGATCTCCGCCAGTTGTCGTAAACCATGGCTCTTTTAAGTAACGCTGTTCTTGAAATGCCCATTTTGGCAAACTGGACAATTGATACCGCCGAGCGAGGTATTCTGCGCACGCGCCAAACAAGGCGTCCAATCGCGCATCGGGCATTTGTGAGGGCTCGTCAGCGAAACATGCAGACATCTCTGCCTTCGTTTGCTGGCCATAAAAATAGTCTAGAAAATCCGAAAACTCTTTGACTTGGCTTGCGCCATCTTTAATTCGCTTAGAAAGCTCGGACAGGGTAAACGGGCGCATTTTCAGCACTTTCTCCAAATGTGAACATCTGCGCTAAATAAAATCTCTGCTTTTCAGCACGTTTTGCAGAAACTGGAAAAAACCGCCCCACAATAGCGATAGCTTCATCAATGTTTTTCACAGCATTGACCTGAGGCAGATTTTGAATGTCAATTCGCTCTTGGTCACCTTTGACCGCATCATTGACGCGAATGGCTTTAAGCTTCAGCGCCAGCATGTAATCAGCTGTCGGTACAAAAACCCGAAGTCCGGCAATCTCGCCCGCCCGGGGAAAAGTCCCGTATTGAAAATGATCTTTTTCGTCTTTTGCCAATTTGCTTAAGTGGAACCCGACTGCATCATTCAGCCAGTCTTCACTGTTTTCATATCCAAGTTCAGTTGCTATTTTTGCGACCGCTTCAGAAAACCATTTAGGTTGATTACCTTTGATCGGCGCAATATCGACATCACCGCTTGCAAACCTGAAATTGCTTGCAAATATAAGAGCAGAGCCGCCATAAACCGTAACATCAATGAGGGTGTCTGCTGCAACAGCAGCGTGCCCGAGCCGATCAAAAGCACTGATCAGCTGGGCGCGGTCAATCATGATAGGTGAACATTTGGTCAAATCGCACTCGCGCGTTAAAGTGTATCGTTTGAATAGTTACAGCTCTAGCCACTAGTCTGGCGACCTAATGAATACCGCGCTCTTATGAAATTGGAAACAAATTCCTGACCCAGATTACTATTGAATAAAGATCATCAAAATTGAAACAAATGTGAGGAATTGAACGAAGGCTGTGTGGGCTGGAGCCGATTGCCGAACTGACATCAGAGTTACGCTTAAATGCGGACGATATAGCGTGCCTAAACAATGCCGAGAAGCTGACTTTCCGCAACTGTCAATGCAGGCACTTGAGTAGCTATGCAGAAATCAATAATCCCACGTTTGTCGATCAAATTTATTTTGTAGCCAATTGCTAACTCTTAAGTCTGCCGCAGATCGAAGCTCACATTTACGCAAAGACCTGCCGGCTGCTTGCAACAGTTTGAAAGCCTCATGGCGTTCATCGTGGAAATTTTGAATAGCGATTTGTGCAGGTGTATAAGTGTTGCCTATGGCCGACATTTCAGCCATCGCTGCGGTCAGGTTCGGAAAATGCTCGGCGGCGACACTTGCCAACATTGCTGATCCAAAAAGAACGGGTTCACCAGTCACTGGCGCGACTACTGCCACACCAGTTGTATCAGCGAACAATTGGCGCACGAGTTCACTTTGGAAAGCACCGCAACTCACCACAATGGAATCAATATTTATGCCTTGACCGCGTTGTGCGTCGATGATTTGTCGAAGGCCGTAACCAAGGCCGCAAATTCCGGCCAAATATAATCGAACCAACGATTGAATTGAAATATCCATATCAAGGCCCGCAACAATCGCTCTGGCATCAGGGTCGGCAAATGGTGCCCGATTGCCAAGAAATTCCGGCACGACATGCAAGCCATCTGCAAGCTAGGCTACATCACTAGGTCTTGTGGACAAACCTTATCCAAATTCTGATGGTTGCCAACTGCACAAAGCCGATGAAGCTGGAAGCAAGTTTGTCATAACGGGTTGCCACGCGGCGTGAATGCTTGAGTTTATTGAAGAAGCGCTCAATTTAATTGCGCAAGGCGTATTTGTTTTTATCGACGGTGAGTTGTATTTTTCGGTTTGAGCGGGTTGGGATTATCGGATCAACGCCGCGTTGGATTAGATCTGCCGGGATCGCATCACTGTCCCCCGGGTCAAGCCCGAGGGCAGGCTCCGCCCTTGTCAGCCAGCATAACGGCCGGATCGGGTGCCACCTCCTGCATAAGGTCGGCATAAGACGTCATATCTGAGGCTTGGCCGGGTGTCAGGCTAGAGCCAATGCCAAGGCCTTGCGCATTTGTGCGGGCATGGATCTTGGTCGTAAACCCACCGCGCGAACGGCCAATACAGTTTCGATGAATCCCCCCCTTCCTCCGGCGGCATGTTGATGTGCCCGTATGACGGTGGAATCGATCATTTGTGTCGTATTATCAGATACTTCGCTTTCAGTCAGTGCGGACAGTATCACGTCCCAAACGCCGCTTTCGCTCCAGCGCCTGTATTGCCGGTGAACCGAATTCCAGTTGCCAAGCTCATAAGGCAAATCGCGCCACGCCAAGCCTGTCCGCGTTACCCGTAAAACTGCATCCAAGACACGGCGATGGTTGACTGGCGGGCGCCCGCCCCGCGATCCACTTTCAACCAGAAAAGGCGAAAACACTGCCCATTCATCATCGCTCAAAAGACCTCGAAACAAAGTAGCTCTCCTTAAAGAGCAGCCTTGAATCACACATCAATTGATTTGGGAATCCAGTTTGTCCACAAGACCTAGGCTCGTGTATTTTATCGAAAATACGGTTGTATGGCTTTTTCTCAAAACCGGCCTTTGAAAGAAGTTCCAAAAAGACCGAAAAGTCGTTTATCAAGGCGTCAAAACCGGTAAATACAATTGCCTCTTTTGTTTTGAAATTCTCCCGGGGTGTGAATGTTTTAAATACAATCCAAACAATTCCATCTGTTAAAACTGAGATTGGAAGCCCATTTGGTAAAGAGTAACTTGCTGCTTGGTCGATACCAGTCATAACTTTGGTGAGACCCGGACCTAACAATTTCAACGTTCGCATTTTTGTGGTTTCAGAAGTCCCAATAACCAAACCCTCCGCGCGTTTTGCCTCAATAAGTAGTGAACCTTTATTGTGACTGCTGACTAAGTAATCGGAATAACCATTTTCGTGTGCAGTTTCGGCTGCAATATCCGAAAAATTCCAGCCGAGGCATTCGGTCAGGATTCGTGTGATGATCTGGATCTTGGTATCTTCTTCGGTCCGGATTCTCTGCAAGTTCACTTTGGCGTCTGTCAAAATTTTTGAGGCTGCTACGAAAGCAGAATCTAATTCTTCCAATAATAGCCTCCCGCGTGAACTGCCTATGTAAAGCGACGTCAACAATTTCTTATCGTCAGGCTTTTGATTGAATCATAGGTGCATTACCAAAACCTGCAACCCTTTCCTTCGTCGTTCGAGACGGCTCTGCGAGCATCCTTACTTTGAAAGAGACGGTAAACATCACAACTTTGTAAACCCTGGAAAAACCCACTCATGGAGGGCGTAACAGAGATTGAAATTGTGAACCTTACAATGTCGATATCGTGCTCTCCCGCTGAGCTATACGCTCGTGGATAGAGTGCCGGATACACCATAAACGGACTCGGCCTTCAGAATGACAGTTCGGTTGGCGTTGGTCACAAACCGTTTGCCTTGGCAATGTAATCGGGCAAATGCGGCACGTAATCTTCGGGGCCATCACCGCCATTTGAAATGGCATTGGCAAATGAATTTTTAATTGCACTTGCCAAAGGTGTTGCAACCGATGCGGAGTTTGCCATCGCTTCCACGTAGCGAATGTCTTTATAAGCATTGCCGAGTGTGAATTTGTGCGCTTCGCGGTTTTTCTCAATCGTATAGCCCATGAAGGTTTGATAAAAACCGCAATCCATGCGCCCGCCGCGAATAACCTCGTCAAATTTGGTCACAGGGATGCCGACTTTGCGGGATAGCGCCAGCGCCTCTGAATACAGCGCCGCATAGCCGAGAGACAAAAAATTGTTCAGTAGTTTCATTTTATGGCCGTCGCCGACGCCGCCAAGATGCACAATTTTTGCTGCCCAAGTGGCTAAAACCGGCTGCACGCGTGCAAAGGTTGCATCGCTCGCGCCAACCATACAATCGAGCGTGCCGGCCCAGGCTTCTTTGGGTGTGCGCCCCAACGGCGCATCAACAAACTCAACACCAATTTCAGCCAGAGCTGCCGCCAACGCCAGACTAACTGTTGGATCGGAAGTCGAGCAATCCACAATGACTGTGCCTGTGGCCAAACCGGGCTTTAGTGCGGCAATTGCTGCTGTAACTTCTGGCGAACCCGTTAGGCACATCAAGATCACACTGCAATGGCGTGCCAAATCTTCCATTGACGCCGCCTCAACAGCGCCGCGCGACACCAAATCATCAACTGCCGCGCGTTTGCGGTGCGCAATAACAGTCAGTGGATAGCCCTTTTCAATAATGTTCTTGGCCATGCCATGTCCCATCAGGCCAAGGCCGATAAATCCAACCCGTTCTTGCGCGTGTTCCATGGTCATTCTCCAAACAAAATAAAAAAACTTAGGCGGTGGCGGACATAAGCCTTCTCGTGACATAGCTTAAAAATGGATGCGAGGTATTCTGCTTCGAATAGTGTGGCAATAAAAGCCGCTTGAAAAGCCGCTTCACGATTTCCGCCAAAAATAATTTCAAATGGAGGGTGGCATGCCCAAACGTATCATATTCACCGGGGGTACCGGCAAGGCCGGTCGCCACGCGATCCCGCATTTGCTTGGGAAGGGCTATGAAATTTTAAATGTGGATTTAAAGCCGTTTGATCACCCGGACGTTAACACACTGATCACCGACATTACCGATTTGGGCCAAGTGTTCAGCGCCTTCACCACCCACTTTGGCTTTGAACGCTATAATGATGGCATGCCACCAAAAGCACCTGATGCTATTGTGCATTTTGCCGCCGTGCCACGCGTGATGATCAACCCTGACAATGTTACCTTCGCGCAAAACACTGTTGGCACCTACAATGTGCTTGAGGCGGCGATGAAGTTGGGCGTGCAAAAAGTGATTATTGCCAGTTCTGAAACCACCTACGGCGTTTGCTTTGCTGAAGGCAACAAAGACTACCATTCGTTTCCCTTGGAAGAAGACTACGATACTGACCCAATGGACAGCTATGGCCTGTCAAAAGTGGTCAATGAAAAAACCGCCCGCGCTTTTGCCATGCGCTATGGCGCAGATGTTTATGCACTTCGCATTGGTAATGTAATTGAGCCGCACGAATATGCAAATTTTCCTGCCTTTCTGGCCGATCCCTTAAGTCGCAAACGCAATGCGTGGAGCTATATTGATGCCCGCGATTTGGGTGAAATTGTGCATCTTTGCCTGCAAAAAGATGGTATGGGTTACCAAGTGTTCAACGCCGTGAATGATACGATTACCGCGAACATGCCGACGGCAGAATTTCTTGCCAAATATGCGCCCAATACGCCTATAACCCGCCCAATGGGCGTGGATGAAGCGCCGCTCGCTAACCGCAAAATCCGCGAGGTGCTTGGCTTTAAAGAAGCGCACCCTTGGAAAAATTACGTTAGACCCGAGCCGGACAAAGGTTAGGGTTAGGTCGTGAGTTCAATCATATGCAAATTTGATGCTGAATTTTGTATTCAATAGCCTCTGTTTTTCCAAAACTCGCCTGTCCTCCTCAGGCTCCCCTCAATGTCGTTCGGCTTTGCGCTTAATCTCGGTCATCCGCGAGGTCCTGACAGACACCCGAAAGCGGACATTTCGCTGTTGGCAAATTCCGCGCTTTAGGCGACGATTTCAAAGAAAATGATGTTAAGTATGCTTGCCTAGCACATGTTGGCAACTGAGTTCGAACACACAGGTCTTCAGTAAAACTAGTTCAATTCAGTTTGCGTTTTTGAAAGCTGCCGCGCAATACCCTTGTCAGGGGTTTATTTGCCCGGCCTCGCCGCAGACATGGCGCACGAAAGCGGCAAAGAGTTCATTCTGGCTGCTTATCGCAAGCTTCGCGTAGATGTTTTTCTTATGGTTTTTCACCTTGCCTTCGGCAATTTCGAGGACATTGCCGATCGAAGGGGTCGAGTGGCCCTTCAGCATCAGCCTGACAATCATCCGCTCGCGCGGCGATAGTGTGTCAGGAGCAAAACTCTCAAATCCGATTTCCATAAGCTGCCCGCGACGCGACCATACGGTCTCACCCGTTGCATCACGACGGAACGCCAAATCCGCCCAATGACGTTGCATTGCCTTGCACACAACGCCAGACAAAGCCTGTAGCTCCGCATATTCGCTGTCTGAAAATGCTTCGCGACCATTCCTACGCATAATAGAATAAGCGACTGTTGCACCATTTGCGAGCACGGCCAAAAAAACCAACTCTTCGGCTAATGAGCCTGATGCCATTGAAATGCACGGATGCACTTCGGCCGAATTCGAATAGTCTGATTGAAAGAAATCGTCGGGGGCAAGGTCCGCAAGGCGGTGCAGGCCCTCGGGCTTTTGGTCGGCGCAGGCTTGATAAACGGCATCGAGCAAATAGGTTCCGCGCAGATAGTTTGTCATAGCGCGCTGCGATCCATGTCCACGCAATCCATCATGCAGAAGAGCCGGGTTGCCGCTTTTTGGGTAAGCAAACACCGCCGAAATGTCGAAGGGAACTGTAGCCGCCACCACTTCATCGAGCGCCATGCCAAACCGTGGGTGGCCAATAGCGTCAATCAACTCCGCGATTTCTCCAAATGCCGCCAAGTGCTGCGCCTCCTTTGGTTGGCTATCAATTTACCAGTTCAACGCAAACGTAAGCAAAGGTCAACGCCATAGCCCAAAAGGGATATGCGGGTCGGGCCATAGCGTGCCCGCCCGCTCGCCTCCAATCTCCTAGCATGCGCGGGGAGGCGCTTACCAATGTTACGTGTTGAGGGTGTGAGCAAGCGATTTGGCGGCGTTCAAGCGGTTCGCGACGTGACGCTTCAATGCGCGCCGGGCGAAATCCTTGGCTTGATTGGCCCGAACGGCGCTGGCAAATCCAGCCTCATTAACATTATGTCGGGCGTGCTTAGCCCGGATACTGGCTTGGTCGAAATCAACGGCCAAAACATTGCCGGCAAAGATCCGGGCATTGCCGCAAAAGCTGGAATTGGCCGCACATTCCAGAACCTAAGGCTTTTCACAACGCTTAGCGTTCTTCAAAACATTGAAGTGACTCTGACCAGTGCAAGAGCTTGGCGGCCAGACAAAGCCGCTTCATTTGAGATTATGGAGCTGTGCACCGATTTCGGACTTTCCGGCCGCGTGCACATGCAAGCTGGAACGCTTTCTTATGGCGACCAGCGCCGCGTTGAAATTCTGCGCGCGTTGGCATTGTTGCCGTCGGTGCTCCTCATGGATGAGCCGGCCGCTGGTATGAACGATGAAGAATCGGCAGTGTTGGCAGGCCTCATCCGCTCAATCCGCGACCGGTTTGGTTGCGGCATCATCGTTATCGATCACGATCTGCGCTTCATCATGGGCCTCTGCGAAAGGATCGTCGTGATGGATATGGGCGCAGTTATTGCTGCCGGGCCGACAGCTGAGGTGAGACGCAACCCCAAAGTGATCGATGTTTATCTCGGTTCGGAAGCGGCATGAACCGCTGCGACATTAATCAAACACAACCAAAGGGGGGTTACGCTATGAACCGGACCAGACACTACTTAACCGCACTCGCCGCCTGTCGCACATTTGCCGGCAATGCGGGCAGTATTGTTGAATCCTGCACCTTTGGGCCTTAACGATCCACACGGCATCGTTTTCTGGAAAGACGCCATCTACTCAGCTGATAATCGCAGCCAGGTTTGGCGCGTCGGCCTTGATGGCACCGTGAAGAAAATAGCCGATGCAGGCCAGTTTCCCCGCAAGGTGACAAACTTTAACGACATCGCGATCGATACGGCCAATGGCGACCTTTATGTCTCAGACAGCGGCGATTGGGAAGGCGGCGGCGGGGCGATCTTTAAGGTTACGCAAGACGGTGCAGTTTCAACAGTTCTTACCATCGATGAGCAAGTGCAACTCGTCAGTCCAAATGGATTGGCGCTGGATGGCAAAGGTGGTCTGCTGGTCGTTGATTGGACAACCGGAAACCTGTCGCGTGTTGATTTGGCAACCAAAGGCTGGGCCAAGCTGAACGGGGGCTGGGGCCCGGCTGACGGTTTGGCCGTGGCGGCAAATGGCACGCTTTACATCGGCTCTTATTATCAAGGCGTCCATGTACGACCAGCTGTTGACGCTTCAGAACCCAAGACCGTGCTTTCGCTTGCCGACACTGGCATGAAATCGGCAGCCGATCTCGCCCTTTCACCCGACGGCAAGACATTGTGCGTTTCTGACTTTGACGGGCAAGCGGTGCTGATCCGCCCAGCCGCGCTTAACTAACTCAACCCATAAACCCCAACCCAAAAACAAGGAGTGACACACATGAGAAATATGTTGAACCAATTCCTGCTGGCGACAGTGGCGGCAACCGCCTTTTCGAGCGCGGCGCTTGCCGAAGACATGGTACTGAAAGTTGGCCTCGCGGCACCGTTGACCGGTGACTATGCCTCGATCAGCGAAGCGCGAGGCTCACAATGCATGGCAGATAAAATTAACAAGGCCAACGAAGGCATCAAGGTCGAGATTATGATGGAGGACAGCCGGTCAGACCCGCAATTGACGCTGTCGCTCGCTCAGAAGTTTTTGGATAATGGAGCTGTGATGGTGCACGGCACGGCGTTTCCAGACAGTTTGATTCCGATGGCGCAGATGGCGGCTGGCGCTAATGCTATCGTCTATTCCGCGCAGATTACCCAAGTAGAAATGCATGAAAGTGGCCTGACCAACTTTGTCTCTGGCGCGGTGCCTGATGATGTTGGTGCCTCGGCCAGCGCAAGCGTTGCTTACGCCAAGGGTGCACGTACGGCGGCTTTGCTCACCTCAGACAGCGCCGGATCGTGGTCAGCCAAAACACCGATCTGGTTCGGCGAGGCCTTTGCAAAACTTGGCGGCAAGGTCATCGGCACGTTTAACCACACGATTGGCACATCAGATTGGTCACCGCAAATTGCCGACATTATGAAGCTCGAACCCAAGCCCGATATTGTTTACATCGCAACCATCGTTCCCGATGGCGGCATTCTTGCCAAGCAATTATCAGCTGCGGGCTATAAAGGCATTGTCGGCGGGGCTGATGGCTTTGATGATCCATCGCTCGAAACCACAATTGGCGACAATGAAGTGCTGAGCCGGGTGATTTTCAACACCCACACACCACTCGTTGGCACACCGGGCGGCGCGTTCCTCGAAGAGTGCAAAGCGGCGGGCTTTGCCGTGAGTAACATCTTTGATGCCATGGGTGGCGATGTGATCCGCGTATTGGTTGATGCTGCAAAAGAAGCAAAAACAACAACCGATGGTGCGGCCATTCTCAACGTCATCAAAACGCGTGACTCGTTTGATCTCGTGACCGGCGGCAAGGTTTCGTTCAAGGAAAAGGGCACCTGGCCCATCCGCACGGTTCCGGTGTTGGGCTTCCAAGACGGCAAGCGCATCGTGCTTGCCAACGAGACGCCCGCATTCCTACCGCATTCCAAATAGTTCTTCCCGCGGCGTTACGGGCGGCAGCCGGTCCCAGTTTGGGCTCCGACCTGCTGCCGTCGGGACACATTTTCACAACGGTGGAAAGCTATGCTTGTTATTGAAGGTCTCAGCGTCGCCTATGGCGCAATAAAAGCAGTGCGCACAGTTTCACTAACGGTGGCTGCGGGCGAAGCGGTGGCTTTGATCGGTGCCAATGGCGCTGGCAAAACGTCGATCATTTCGGCCGTTTGCGGGCTCGCCGCCTCGACCGGAAAGATCAGTTTTGCTGGCACCGATTTAGCGCGCACGTCTGTTGAAGATCGTGTCCGGCTTGGCATGTCCGTCACGCCAGAAGGGCGCAAGGTTTTTGCTAATCTCACAGTGCACGAAAACCTTCGCCTCGGTGCAGCAACCACCACCAAGGCTGCTTACGCGCGCAACCGCGATTCTGCTTTCACCATGTTTCCCCGCCTTGCTGAGCGACGCGACCAATTTGCGGGAACGCTGTCAGGGGGCGAACAGCAGATGCTGGCCATTGCGCGGTCGTTGATGGCCGACCCCCGCTTTCTGATGCTGGACGAGCCATCTTTGGGCCTCGCGCCCCGCATCATTGACGTCATCTTCGAACACATTGTTGAGCTTAAACAGCGCGGCTTAACGCTGCTGCTCGTTGAGCAAAATGTGCGGAAAGCGCTTTCTGTGGCAGATCGCGCCTATGTGCTCGCCACCGGCGAAGTGCGCATGTCAGGCCCAGCTGCCGACTTGCGTGCCGACCACGCCCTCATTTCCGCGTACCTTGGGGGTTGATGATGGATTACGCTGTTCAACAAACACTCAACGCACTGGCATTCGGCTCCGAGTACGCGCTGCTCGCGCTTGGCCTTGCCATCGTGTTTTCACTCATGAACCTTGTGAATTTCGCCCATGGCGAAATCATCACGATTGCCGCTTACACGATGTATTTGATGGTGGTGATGGCAGTTGGTCATCCTTCCATCGTCATCCCGATGGCACTGGCCGCCGCTATAGCGGGTGCGTTGCTGTTTGAGCGCGTTGCCTTCCGGCCCGTTCGTTACGCGCCGCCGACAACGGGCCTGCTGACTGCCTTCGGCATGTCAATCATTGTTCAGAACGCTTTTTTGCTGTTTGTATCGGCAAGGCCGCGCGCCGTACCGGTGCTGGGCGGTTTGAACCAAACAATCACTTTCAATGGCTTCACAATTCAAACACTACAGGTCATGGAATTTGTGATTGCGCTTGTCGCAATGGGCGCATTGGTTGTGTTCCTTAAGCGATCCACCCTTGGCCTCGCCATACGCAGCTTGTCGAGCGCTTAGCAGCCATTGGGGTTGACGAAAAGGAAGTAAACGTGCGCAATAAGCTGGCACGGGGCAAGTTTACAGCGGCGTTTTTATTACAATGCCTAAAGGCAATCGAGGCGCATTCTTTGCAATTGGATTAGTGCTTGGCGTTGCCATCTCTATGTTTTTTTTGATTTGGTCATTCCCGGGGTTTCGTTACCCAACCTATCAACAAGAACGATACCAGGACACCAACAATCGTGAGACTGGGGAAAACAATCCAGTCATACGCCCCAGCATCTGGGAAACATACACTTCGCCTACTGATACGTATGCCCAATGGGCCATGGCTGGTTTGTCGATTGTTGCCAACGGCGTTAGTCTTTGGGCTGTTTGGTTGCTGAAAGGCAGTTTGAAGGCTACTCGTGACGCCGTCGATTCCGCTATATGCGGTGTGGAAGTCGCTCGCGAGGCCAACGATCTCGCTACCAAGCAGTTCCGTCTTGGTTTCAAGCCGTGGATTATAGTTGAAGCGTTTGGGCCTTTCGTCATTATGGAAGGGACGGTAAACCCAATTCGAATGTTCACGGCTGGAGAAAAGACCCGTCCGGCGGGGGTGGGCGCTACTGTGAAGGTTAGCAGTATTGGGGAAATGCCGCCACTATAGAAGACTTCGCTCTTTGGCTGCTTGAGGGCGAAAAATGGCCGTATGTCCGACCTAGGCGGGCGGAACCGCGTAAGCCAGACTTTTTCTCTGTATTGACGCAAGGAAAATCCGTCACCCTTCACCCTAGAGAAGAAATTGTTGATAGCGGTCGACCCACGGGTATTTTCGACAGCGTGACCCTGACACCAGAAACGAGGCGCGAGTTTATAATGAGTACGCCGCCAATCGCTGGCTACGTCATCTATAGCGATCCTATCGGGAACAGGTATGTTCACGAGTTCAGCTTCGCCACCTCGGTTTCTCAGAGCGTCCACCCTCTCAACAGGTATGGCGGCAAAGCTCGCAACTCCGAAAACCCATTGCTCGGATAGTAGTAGGAAAACCAAAGTCCATTTCCATGCGCGCATAGCGAGATCTCCCTTCCGAGAGACCGGCTTAAACAAAAAAGCACTTGGTGCGTTTGCTATATAAGGCCGCAAAACAAAATGAATAACTTGCTAAGGTAAAATATCATCACCTTGTGTTATCTGGTCTTAAGCCCAAAACACTAACATCGGTGACTTTTCAAGTCTATAGATTATATTCGGTATGATAATGTCAGTAAGTATTATTGGTGCATATGCATTATGGTTGCCATTCTAGGTCGGAACCAAACAACGCGTTCCAACAATTCATAAATATTCACAATATAATATATCGCTGTGAGCCAATTCATTAGGGGAATGACGATGCTATCTTTTAATCATCATGTTTCCAAGTTGTTGCTACAAGCGGAAGTTCGTCAGCAAATCAAGCACGATTCAAATCAATTGAATCATTTGTTTCATAACTAAGTCGTTGCAGCGTTTCGGCAGGTTCACCTGCAATTCTCTTCAAAACAAAATCCGCCAGATCAAAGCCCGCCAATCTAAAATCCTCATTGATCACCTGAATTGATGGGCGGAAGCGGTGCAAAATGCGCGTGGCCTGTTTGCTGGCAACAAACACGTCGCGCCCAACTTCCAACCCGGCCAACTCAATGCCAGCAACTGTTGCCAAGGCTGCACTGCCTGCACCACAAACAATACCATCAGGCCGTCGAGTTTGTTTCATCGTAGCGCAAACATAGGTTTCAATCGTGTCCAACGAATTTTCAATCGTGACGCCCTCAATCAGGAACGGTTCAACTGCAAAATCACCAATAGCGTTGGCGAAGCCCTGCCGCATATAACGGGCATAGCTCAAATGATGCGGCGGGCCAATTAAGCCAATCCGTTTTGCGCCGAGGCGGGCTAGACTGGCCACGCTGTCATAAGCAAAGCGCTCTGTATCAAAATCATGCCAAGGGTGAACAACGCCCATATCGGTGCGCCCATGCGTGGCGAACGGCATATGGTGCTCTGTCAGATAGGCCACACGCCGGTCGTTCGGCTCGGTGCGCGACAAAATGATACCGTCGGCAGACCGCGTCTCCACCACATATTTTACAGGGTCCATCGGATCATCGAGATGGGAGTAAGGGGTGACAACCAGATGATAATTGGTTGTGCGCAACCGGGTTGAAATCCCGTTCACCAGCAGTGACGTCAATCCCATAATCTCCTCATCCGTGTTGAGGACGAGGCTGATCACTTGCGTTTTACCTGTGCGCAAACGCAAACCGGCACGGTTGGGCCGATAACCCACTTCACGTGCGGCAAGGCGGACCCGGGCTTTAGTCTCCTCGCTAATGTCGGGCGCGTCTTTCAATGCGCGTGAGACAGCCGTGATACTGTAACCCGTTAAGGCGGCGATGGTTTTCAGCGTCGGCTGGCGCACAGCCGCCGTCAATTCCAGCGGCTGATCATCCATGGCGCAATATCACCGGTCTCATTTTTGATTCGGCCCCAACTAAAGCAGGATGAACAGAAAATATGCAAATTATACGTAAATTAGAACTGCAGAAATATATCGTTAAAGTGCCCATGATTTTTGTCAAATCAACTTGACCATTTTAAACTAAAATTCGATTTGTCAAAAATTAAAGCGCTTTAAAATTTGTCTAACATATTGTTTTATATCTTTATTTTTTTATTTTATTCAACCTTGAAATAATTTTCTGAATCTTGCTTGAATCTTGCTTAAAGCCGTTGCGCAAGGCAAAAACCTAAGTTAGCTTAAGTTACTGTAACGATACAGTTCTGGGAGAAACACATGTATCATAAGCGCTTTGCCGCAGCCCTCGTGCTCGCGGTTGCCTTGCCCGCATCCACTGCTTTTGCAACCGAACTTGAAGTCACGCACTGGTGGACCTCAGGCGGCGAGGCCAATGCGGTTGCTGAGTTGGCTAAGGCTTTCAATGCTTCTGGCGACACTTGGAAAGACGGCGCCATCGCTGGCGGCGGCGGAACTGCAACCCCTATCATCGTTAGTCGCATTTTGGGCGGCGACCCAATGGATGCCACGCAAATGAACCATGGCCGTGATGCCGAGGAACTGATTGCAGCGGGCAAAATGCTGGATTTAACGGACATTGCAACCGCCGAAGGCTGGCGTGATATTATCAAGCCGGTGTCATTGCTCGACAGCTGCACCAAAGACGGCAAAGTCTATTGCGCTCCGTTGAACATCCACTCATGGCAGTGGTTGTGGCTTTCTAATAAAGCTTTCGCGGATGCCGGTGTGCCGGTGCCAACCAATTGGGATGAGTTTGTTGCCGCCCGTGGCGCGCTTGAAAAAGCTGGTAAAATTCCATTAGCGATGGGTCAGCAATCCTGGCAGTCCAACGGCGCTTTCGGCGTGATGTCAGTCGCCATTGCCGGACCGGATATCTGGAAAAAAGTAAATATCGACAAGGATGAGGCTGTTGCCGCCGGCCCTGAAATGGCCAAGGTTTTTGCCGCAGCTTCAACCGCACGTGAAATGTCTGCCAATTCCAAGGTTCAGGATTGGAACCAGGCCACCAACCTTGTGATCACCGGTGCCGCAGGCGGCCAGATCATGGGTGACTGGGCTCAGGGTGAGTTTGCAGTGGCCGGTCAGGTTGCAGGCAAAGATTACACCTGTCTGCCCGGGCTTGGTGTCAACAAGATCATCTCGACAGGGGGAGATGCTTTCTATTTCCCGGTCAACCCTGATCCGGAAATTACAGCTGCGCAAAAACGTATGGCCTCGATGTTGATTTCCAAAGAAGTGCAGGTCGCGTTCAATCTCAAAAAAGGCTCATTGCCAATCCGTGGTGAC
The DNA here is from genome assembly GCA_031422195.1 of Limoniibacter sp. Lineage (GTDB taxonomy): Bacteria > Pseudomonadota > Alphaproteobacteria > Rhizobiales > Rhizobiaceae > JALOTE01. The sequence goes on from JANOPZ010000130.1 coordinate 19,212, forward strand.
GTGGATTTGAATGCTGCAAATGATTGCATGAAGCAGGGTCTGGCGATTTTGGCTTCTGGCAATATTCTGCCCGACGGCACCCAGACGCTTTCCGCTGACACGCGCGCACAGCTCGACGCGTTGATGGTGGAATTCTGGAACGACAAAAACATCACGGCAGAAACTGTACAGGCCCGTTATGCGGAAATCATCGCATCGGCTGAATAAGCTCCCTGTGGAAAGCCCCGGGCAACCGGGGCTTTTTTTCTGATCATTTGCGTTTTTATCCCTTCGTCACAACAAAACAAAAATGATCGAACGAGTAATAGGCACAGCATGTCAAAAAGCGTGCTGCACTTCCGGCATGGGTGTTGAGGCACAATGATGAGCGATATTTCCCGCAGACCTCCGCAATTATTGCGCCATCTCAGCGGCAAGATTGCATCGATACCCTTAGTTGCAACGGCGCTTGTGGTGTTTGTCGGCTGCACAGCGTGGACAGTATTTTATTCGTTCACTTCATCCAAATTGCTGCCCAAACTCAAATTTGTCGGACTTGATCAATATGAGCGGCTCTGGACCACAAGCCGGTGGCTGGTTTCAATTGAGAATCTTGCCATTTTCGGCCTCTGTTCGATGATTTTCAGTCTCGCGATAGGGTTTTTGCTCGCGGTACTGCTTGACCAGAAAATTCGTTATGAAGACACATTCCGCACCATTTTACTCTATCCGTTTGCCCTCTCGTTCATCGTGACTGGTCTAGTGTGGCAATGGATTTTGAACCCTGATTATGGCGTGCAAAACATTGTGCGGCAGATGGGCTGGAGCAGTTTCACTTTCGATCCACTTTATGATGCTGACATTGTTATTTACGGTATTTTGATTGCGGGCCTTTGGCAGGGCACCGGCCTGATCATGTGCATCATGCTGGCGGGCCTACGCGGTATTGATGAGGATATTTGGAAAGCCGCCCGCGTTGACGGCATCCCTGGCTGGAAAACCTATCTTTTCATTATCATCCCAATGATGCGGCCCGTCTTCATCACCGCTATCGTGCTCATCGCGACCGGTATTGTGAAGGTCTATGATTTGGTGGTGGCCCAAACTTCCGGCGGGCCGGGCATCGCCAGCAATATGCCCGCGATTTACGTTATGGATAATATGTTCCGCGGCCAAAATATCGGCCAAGGCTTTGCCGCCTCCACCATGATGCTGCTGACGGTTTTAATTGTGCTGATCCCTTGGGCCTATTTTGAGTTCGGGGGCAAAAAGCATGGCTGAAAATATCGCAGACGAAACTAAAGTCGGCCCAAGCGGGGCAAAACCGCGTCGCGCTTTTTCACGCCGCAATATTTTGATTTACGGCACTTTGATCATTGTTTCGCTGTATTACCTGCTGCCGCTATGGGTCATGGTGGTAACATCGCTCAAAGGTATGCCGGAAATCAGGCTCGGAAATGTGTTTTCGCCGCCGGTTGAAATCACGTTTGAGCCGTGGGTTAAAGCCTGGTCAACCGCCTGCACCGGGCTGAACTGCGACGGCCTGTCACGCGGTTTCTGGAACTCTGTGCGTATTCTTATCCCGTCAGTCGCTCTGTCAATCTCGGTTGCCTCGGTCAATGGCTACGCTCTTTCGATGTGGAAGTTTAAAGGCTCCGAAGTGTTCTTCACCATTTTAATGATCGGTGCTTTCATCCCCTATCAGGTGATGATTTATCCGATTGTAATTTTACTGCGGGAAATGGGGCTTTATGGCGGGCTGTCGGGCCTTGTTCTGGTTCATACCATTTTTGGCATGCCGATCTTAACGCTTTTATTCCGCAATTATTTTGCCAGCGTGCCGGAGGAATTGTTCAAAGCCGCCCGCGTTGACGGGGCGGGGTTCTGGGGCATTTTCTTTAAAATTATGATGCCGATGAGCCTGCCAATTTTTGTGGTTGCGATAATTTTGCAAGTGACCGGCATCTGGAACGACTTCCTGTTTGGCGTCATTTACACCAAGCCAGACCTCTACCCAATGACAGTGCAGCTCAATAACATCGTCAATTCGGTGCAGGGCGTCAAAGAATATAACGTCAATATGGCTGCAACGATTATCACCGGTCTGGTGCCGCTGATTGTCTATTTTATCTCTGGAAAATTATTTGTGCGCGGCATTGCAGCCGGTGCCGTGAAGGGCTGATTTCAAATGACACCACAAACCCTTTCCACCACCTCAAGCGTTACAACTTCCAGCGTATCGGTGCGCAATCTTGATCTCTCATTTGGCGAGGTGAAGGTACTCAAAGACCTCAACCTTGAAATTGGCGAGGGTGAGTTCCTCGTTCTTCTCGGGGCATCGGGTTGTGGCAAATCCACGTTATTAAATTGTATTGCCGGCTTGCTTGATGCCACCGGCGGCCAGATTTTTATCAAAGGCAAAAACGTTACTTGGGAAGAACCCAAAGACCGCGGTATCGGCATGGTATTTCAATCCTACGCGCTTTACCCGCAGATGACGGTCGAGGGAAATCTGTCGTTTGGTTTGAAAAACGCCAAAGTGCCAAAAGATGAAATTGCCAAACGCGTGGCGCGTGCCGCTGAGATTTTACAGATGGAGCCGCTGCTCAAACGCAAGCCGGCACAACTTTCCGGTGGACAGCGTCAACGTGTTGCAATTGGCCGTGCGCTTGTGCGCGATGTCGACGTGTTTTTGTTTGATGAGCCGCTGTCCAACCTTGACGCTAAATTACGTGCTGAATTGCGCGTGGAAATAAAACGTCTGCACCAGCGCCTGAAAAACACAATGATCTATGTTACCCATGATCAGGTCGAGGCAATGACTTTGGCCGACCGTATCGCCGTGATGCGTAATGGTCTCGTGCAACAACTGGATTCACCGCAAGCGATCTATAAGCGCCCGGTCAATAGATATGTCGCGGGGTTTATCGGCTCGCCCTCGATCAATTTTCTCGAAGGCAACATAAAGACCGGTGCCAAGCCCATGTTTATTGCAGACGGGTTGAGCCTGCCGTTGGCCGGTTACGCTTTTGCTGCCACGCCTGTTGTTGGCAAAGCTGTGTTTGGCATCAGGCCGGAGCATGTGGTTGCCGGTGTTGCCGCCACCTCCCAGCCATTCAGCCAAAGCGTTGAAATTGAAATTGTCGAGCCGATGGGTTCAGACACTTTGGTGTGGGCGCGCCTTGCAGGGCAAGAGTTCCGCTTCCGCGTTGATGGACAAAGCGAATTTTCACCGGGGCAAAACGTGCTGATCGGGTTTGATCCGGCGCGCGCATCACTGTTTGATACTGCAAGTGAGCTGCGTTTGTGATCATGTCCCATATTATTTTAGATCTTTCCGGCCAATGGCAGCTTGCAGAAGTTAATGGCGCTCATGCCTGCATGATGCAGCTTCCGGGTGATGGGATTACCGCGCTTCATCAGGCTGGCATTTTGCCCGACCCGTATTTTGGCCGCAATGAATTAGACTGTCGCTGGGTGTGCGAACGCGACTGGGTGGCAAGCCGCATCGTCACGCTGGCGGAAACTGACGTTGAACTGGTGGTCGCAGGCCTTGATACTGTGGCCGAAATCCGCGTGAATGGTGTGCTTGTTTTAAAAGCGGCCAATGCGTTTCGCACGCACCGTGCTGACCTTTCAGAGGTGGCACAACTGGGTGAGAACTCAATAGAGATTTTGTTCCGTTCCAGTGTGAAAGAAGCCGCACGCTTGCAAGTAGAACAGCCGTTTTATGTGCCTTACCATGAAGCTAATTGCCCGCTGCCCAACGGCAATATGCTGCGCAAACCGCAATGCGATTTTGGTTGGGATTGGAATGTTGCGCTGGCACCGTTCGGTGTGACCGACTTTATCAGAATTGAGCACAAGGCGACCACGCGCATCACCGGTTTGGTCGTCGATCAGCGCTTTAAAGATAGCGTCCTAGTGGTTGCCATTGCCGCGCGTGGTCTGGGCGGTAATGGGCTGGAGGCTGAATTTACGCTGTGCGGGCAAACTGTAAAAGCCAGTATCAGCCACGGTGTTGCAAGCACTGAATTTAGTTTTGATTCGCCTGAGCTGTGGTGGCCGTCCGGCCTTGGCGCGCAGCCTTTGCATGATCTTGTCGTGACAATTGGCGATGCTACAGAAACCCGCCGCATTGGCCTTCGTGACATGCGGCTAGTGTCTGAGCCTGACGCTACAGGCCGCTCATTCATGTTTATCGTCAATGGCCGGCCGGTTTTTGCGCGCGGGGCCAATTGGATTCCCGCCGATGCGTTGGCAGGTCGCGTGACGAAAGAGGCGACGCGCGATCTGCTGCAATCAGCGGTTGATGCCAATATGAATATGATCCGCGTCTGGGGCGGCGGGCGCTATGAGCCTGATTGGTTTTATGACATTTGCGATGAATTAGGCTTGATGGTGTGGCAGGATTTTATGTTCTCCTGCCATCTTTACCCTTCAACCCCAGAATTTTTAACCGAGGTTGAAGCCGAAGCGCGCGAAGTCGTACTTCGTATAGGCCATCATGCGTCGCTGGCTTTGTGGTGCGGTGACAACGAATTGATCGGCGCGCTGACATGGTATCCCGAAAGCCGCAAAGACCGCGATCTTTATCTGGTTTCCTATGACCGGCTCAACCGTACAATTGAGGGTGCACTCAAAAGCGTGGCTCCCCGCGCCAATTGGTGGCCGTCTTCGCCGTCGCCCGGCCCGATGCGCTTTGGTGATGCCTGGCATGATGATAAATCGGGCGACATGCATTTTTGGTCAGTGTGGCATGAGGGCCGCGACTTTGACCATTACCGCGACGTGGCACCGCGCTTCTGCTCGGAATTCGGCTTTCAATCCTACCCTTCGCTCGATGTGATCCGCCGCTTTGCCGCACTGGAAGACATGAATGTCGCCTCGCCTGTCATGGAGGCCCACCAGAAAAACACAGGCGGTAACGCGCGTATTGCTGAAACGATGTTCCGGTATTTTCGCTTTCCACAGAGTTTCGAAAACTTCGTTTATCTTAGCCAAATTCAGCAGGGCTTAGCCATTAAAACCGCCGTCACACATTGGCGAAGCCTGAAGCCGCACTGTATGGGCGCGCTGTTTTGGCAACTCAATGACACGTGGCCGGTGTGTTCGTGGGCGTCGCTTGATCATGGCGGCGGCTGGAAATTGCTGCATCATATGGCCAAACAATTTTATGCGCCGGTCACTGTCAGTGCCGTTCCAGTGGCAGGCGGAATTGAACTTCGCGCCATCAACGACAACCTTAGTGATATCACACTCACAGTGAGTGCAGTGGCTGTGACTATAGAAGGAACAACGCGTCCGCTTGCGCAAAATACGGTTCGTGTCAGATCCGATTCCGCATTGCTGGCTCTCACTATTGATGCTGGTGACATTGCGGCCAATGAGATGCTGGCTTTTGTCTGGCATAATGATCAGGGTCAGCATTTGAGCGGTGATATTTTCGCGCCAAAACCCTATAAATCTTATGATCTGGAAGCGCCAAAACTGCGCCAGACAGTCACGCAAACCGGCGATAATTTTACCATCATCATTGAGGCTGAAAGACTGGCTCTGTTTGTGTCGCTGGAAGCTGACCAACCTGGACGGTTTTCACACAACGCCATGACTGTGTTTCCCGGCCAACCCGCCACAGTCACGTTCACCCCTGAACAGTTCGGCAGTATACCAAAGTTCACACTCCGCGATCTTCATTCTGCAACCTGCACATAATTTTTCAAGAGGGACACCGTGACCAAATTTTCATATCAGCTTTACAGCTCCCGAAATTACCCGCCGCTGGAAAACACATTGGCGATGCTGGCTAAGGCCGGTTATGCGCAGGTTGAAGGTTTTGGTGGCGCTTATGCCGAAGCCGGAAGTGCCAAAGCGCTACGTGCTTTGCTCGATAAAAATGGTCTGACCATGCCAACCGCGCACTATGCAATCGGTGAAATTGAAAACGAAGCATCGCGTGTGATTGCCGACGCAACGACACTTGGGGTTGATTGTATTGTCGTTCCATGGCTGCCTCTGGAAGATCGGCCAACCAATAGCGCGGGCTGGATTGCACTTGGAAAGCGGCTTGAAAAAGCAGCGCAGCCCCTTTTCAACGCCGGGTTCAAAGTGGCTTGGCACAACCATGATTTTGAACTATTTATCACCCCGCAAGGCGATATGCCTTTGAACCTGTTGATGGACAATGCGCCGTCTCTGCTGCTTGAACTCGATGTCGCGTGGGTGAAAGTTGCCAATCAAAGCCCAGCAGAATGGGTGAAAGCTTTTTCCAAGCGCATCATTTGCATTCACTTAAAAGACCGCGCCAAAAAAGGTGAAAATGCCGATCAAGATGGCTGGGCTGATGTTGGCCATGGCGTGATGCCATGGATTTCCACCATCAAGGCAATCAAAGCCTCATCGGCCCAATATTTCATCGTGGAACATGACAACCCGTCAGATCATGCCCGCTTTGCCAAAAACGCCATCGCCTCGGCGCACAAATTCTGGAGTTAAACCAATGACAAAACTTGGTATCGGCATCATTGGGTGCGGTAATATTTCAAGCACCTATCTTGGCCTTGTGCCTTTGTTCCGTTCCATAGAGATGCGCGGCGTTGCCGATATTGACATGAAGTCGGCAGAGGCACGCGGCGCCGCCTATGGCGTTAAAGCCATGTCGGTCGATACGCTTTTGGCTGCAGATGATATCGATATTATTGTCAATTTAACCGTTCCCGCCGCTCATTTTTCTGTCACAGAACGCATTTTACAGGCCGGTAAACACGCATATTCTGAAAAGCCGTTCGTACTGAGTTTAAAAGAAGGCGAGATATTGCGCAAACTTGCCGCAAAGAAAAATCTCCGCGTTGGCTCTGCCCCGGACACGTTTTTGGGCGGCACACACCAGCAGGCCCGAGCCATGATTGATGAAGGCGCAATCGGCAAAGTTATGTCGGGCACCTGCGCAGTGATGGGCCACGGCATGGAAATGTGGCACCCGAATCCATACTTCTTCTTCTTGCCGGGCGGCGGCCCTGTCTTGGATATGGGCCCCTATTACATCACCAATTTGATCCAATTGCTGGGACCGGTCAAAAACGTGGCGGCGCTCGCCAATACAGCAACACCAACCCGCACGATCTCGTCGCAGCCTCGCGCCGGTGAGGTGCTAGAGGTAAAAACCCCGACTAATATTCATGCATTGCTGGAATTTGAAAGCGGTGCTGCCATCAACTTTTCTGCCAGTTGGGATGTTTGGGCGCACCGCCACGCCCATATGGAGCTTTATGGCGTTGATGGTTCGCTGTTTTTGCCCGATCCGAATTTCTTTGGCGGTGACCTCGAAAAGGCAGGCAACAGCGGTAAAATAAAACCGGTCAAGCGATGGAAACATGCCTTCGGCGAACCCAACCAAAAACACCCGCAGGGTATGGTTGCCAACTACCGCACCGCTGGCCTTGCAGATATGGCCGAAGCCATTCAGGATGGCCGCCCGCACCGCTGCTCACTCGAACTGGCTCTGCATGCGGTTGATGTCCTTACATCTATTCTTAAATCCGGAGAGACCGGTAAATTTGTGGCGCTGTCAACAACCTGCGAGCGCCCTCAACCGTTGGGGCCGAATGATGCGCAAAACCTGCTTGCAAAAAGAACAAACGCTGGAAAAAGTAAGAAAAAGTAGAATGTTCCGCAATCCTGTCAGGCTTGGATTCAGTCAAGGCCCGTTATTCATTTTTTAGGGCGAAGATTTCCCATGCCGGCTTCTCCCCAAGCCCATTTCGGCTCCCACACGCCTTACACTTTTCGGCCTCGCAGCACTAAAATAAACGGCAACTTTGGGGAAGTTGAGCCCACAAATGTAAGCGTGCGTAAAGATTGGTAATGGCCTTTACAGCCGTCGTTCCGCTATGCGCTTAATTTCGGACGAAGAAGTGGGCTTGTGTGATGCCAAAACTAAGACTTTGCGCTCATAATTTAAAACAAAGCAAACAAAAATAGACCAAATAATACTAGGCTACTGAACAAAATCGTTACAATGCCCGTTTTGTTACCACCATGAGCTAACAGCTAGAATCATTACTTTAATGAATGCGGCGATGAAGCCAGTATGCTGGTTAACGTTTGCAATCCGATTGAATTTACGATGCTGCAATTGGTCCAGTTGGTTTTTGAAAGAACTTGTGCAGCTTCGAATCTAATGATCCTGCCGTTTTCACAAGATAAACCGGCTCAATGCTGCACAGACATAAGCCGCGCTAAAAAACCAATGGAATAAGAGCCGAAGATTGAACTGTGAGAAGTTTTTAAGAAAACGATCGGATATTGGAAATTCATTTTTAACGGCTTGCGAAAGCAGTGCAGAATCCAAATTTAAGATGAATTGTTAAATCTTAAACGCATATGATAAAGTGGGATGGACTAAAGTGTTTCACGCTTTGAATTCGAATGGCTTGCATGCCAAAGATAGCATGATTGCTTTTGTCTTATGTTGGCAGGCGCGGCAGCGCATTCATTTTTGCCCATTTGACCGACTTTTCGGCGACTTCTTCCCAACCCGGTTCGGCGATCAGCCAATGACTACGGTTGGGAAATTCGACGAATTCGGTTAGGCTGGGCGCGCTTTTGTGTTTTTTGAACATAGCGCGCACCATAGACGGTGAGCTCGTGCGATCTTCAGTTGCGGTGATTAGCAGCAACGGCGCGCGGTTCGGGTTTTTGAATGTGACCCCATTGCCAAGCCCCAAAGCCGCCTGAAAAAATATGCGACCCGGCACAGGGATGATATATCTCTCATGGGCCTCCTTCATTTGAGAAGCTGGCAGAGTGTTGGCGAAATTCGTCGAAAAACCTTTTAGTGACATCTTCAAGATACGCGACCAACCCCGCCACGCCAAAAGCACCGGAAGCGCAGACCGGATGGCCCGCAGGCTTGGCAGCACACCACGCGGCGGACCGGCGTCAATAGCCACACCAACTGCCCCGAGCCCTCTGTCTAATAGCATTTGCACGATCAGGCCGCCAAAAGAATGACCGATCAGGATTGGGGCTTCCGGCAAAGCCCGGATAAGCGTGTCATAGTGATCGACAAGATCCTTGATCTTCAAAAATGCAATGCGCGGATCAGGGCTGCGCTGCAATTCTGCAACCGATCTGTCCATGTAGGGCCAAGCTGGAACGATAACAGTGTGGCCTTGATCTTCGTAGTATTTGCGAAAATTTCCCCAGCTGTCTGGCGTTACAAATGCACCGTGTACAAGCATAATAGTTTTTGACATGTCGGATCTTTCCGCGCAGCATTGGATATTCGATGCACTTAACTTAGCACCAAATAATGGATAACGCAGTGACAGAAGCACCGAACTATTTTGCTCAAACGCCTGTTTCAAAGGACAATCAGTTTGATCCGTTCGCTTTACTGCAAGATCCGTTGTCGGATGTACTGGAACTGATAAGGGTGCGGGGGAACACCGTTTTTACATGTGCAGCCGCATCGCCCTTTGGCATTCGCTTTCCAGCTGGAAAGCCGAGGCTGCACATTATCCGCAGCGGATCTTTAACAATCATGGTCGACGGTGTGGAAGAAAGTTTTGAGGCTGAGCAAGGTGACCTCGTACTTCTCGTTCATGCGCACGGCCATGTGATTTCTGACAAGCAAGGACGCACAAGTCATCACCTTTTTGATCTCGCAAAGCAGGGCTATGATAATGAGCGGCTCATACTCGGGTCTGGCGAAACAGTCTGGCTTTGTGGCGACTTTGGCTTTGACGGCATGCTGGCGCGCCGGCTGCTGTCAGTTTTACCACCGGTCATCGTGCTGAAAGGCCTGCGCGACCGGCCTTTTGAATGGTTGGAACTCAGTTGTCGTTTTATTTTAGATGAAGCACTTGCTGCCCGTTCCGGGGCCGCCGCGATGATTTCGCGCCTGTTGGATGTCATCTTTATGCAAGTGCTGCGAACCTGGGCTTCCAATGGCGAGGTTGGCCGCGGCTGGCTTTCGGGGGCAATCGACGAACGTGTCAGCGCTGCGATGTCGGCAATCCATACCGACCCTGGACACCGCTGGACGGTGGCAGAGCTGGCTAAACTATCGAACCTGTCGCGCTCTGCTTTCGCGGATCGTTTCATTGGCATAGTTGGCCAGTCGCCGATGGCTTACCTTACTGCCTGGCGTCTTGATCGCGCGGCTGAGATGCTGCGTTATGGCCGCTGGCCAATTTCAGAAGTGGCGGAACGTGTTGGTTACACATCGCAAGCCGCATTCAGCCGTGCTTTTAAAAGCCAGTTTGCAATGGCACCTTTGCAATGGCGGCAAGCAAGGGTGTTGCCCTGAAGGCCAAAATAGAACAGTTTAATGTATTGCTGAAAACTGTTGCTACAATTTGATTTGGCTTGAAGTTATCTGAGCCGAGGCAAAGTCTCGCCTTTAACAATTCGATCAATAGCCATCTGGCAATTCGGCGGTTGGTCGGATTTGCAAGCGGATTCACACAGCTGGACAATTAGTCTTAACCACCAACAAATCTGGCCGTATTTTGTGTCTGTTTTCTAGATACTTATCCCGAAACCCGCCTGTCCGTTTCCGGCCCCCTCACCAGTCGTTCAGTTTTGCGCTTAGAGGTGGTCTTAGAAGATAGATATAGGGGCTTCTGAAAGCGGAC
>JANOPZ010000131.1:0-3552 GCA_031422195.1 Limoniibacter sp.
CATCTCGCGTCAATAGATACTGTTCCGGATCAGGCTTGCTGTCCGGTATTTCAATATCATCAATGAGCATCATTGTTTGGTAGTGCCGGACGGCATCCGCGCGAACTTCGTTGAGCCAAACGCGGTTAGTTAGCCGAAACATCCACAAATCCAAACGTGAACCCGGCTCAAACAGGTCTGCTTTTTCTATCGCCCGAATGCAAGCGTTCTGTGCCAAATCATCGGCCCGGTCGCGGTTGCCTGTAATTGCTAGGCAATATCGCCAAAGACGCGGAAACAACGCTTCAAGGCCATTAGCTACTTCAGTTTGCGCATCTTTTTTCCTGACCATGTGAATAAATTAGGCTGGTTAGGTGTTTCATACAAGCCGTCAAAAATAGCGGCTTGAGAGGAAACCCTAAAATGAAAACCGCAATTCGCGCTGTCCTTGCACTTGCCCTCACTTTTCCAACCGTCGTGTTCGCTGGCGAAACACCGTCAGCACCGGGTGCGAAGGTGTTTTTTGTGAATCTGAAAGATGGCGATATTGTTACAAGTCCTGTGAAAGTTGTTTTTGGTGTAGAGGGCATGGAAATTGTTCCAGCTGGCACCGAAAAAGAATTTTCAGGCCACCATCATTTGTTCATAGACCGTCCGGCATTTGGCAAAACTGCTGACGGCGCTGATGAATTTGACGCCAATATCATTAAAGATGAGAACAACTTGCATTTCGGCAAAGCTCAAACTGAAACTATGGTTGAATTGAAGCCTGGCACTCACACACTTCAGATGGTGCTTGGTGATAAAGACCACATTCCGCACGGACCATATCTTGCCACAGAGGTAATTACGATCACTGTCAAATAGGAAAAAAGCTTACAGCGTCGGCGGGCATAGAGCCAGCCGACGCTATTTGATAGACTAAAGCGCCAAAAAAACACCTTTTGCTGCCGATGATTCCTCAGCCCTATCCAGCATCATTTGCAAATCAGCCGCCCTTGCAAAATCGGGCTCGGCCGCACCCTCACCACGAATGGCTGAAACAAAACGCTGATACACAGTAGGCAGAACCGGTGTTTCAATCTCGTGCCATGTCGCGGTTTGCAAATCTGGCTCAAGGCAAGCGCGAAGCTTGCTCACATTGTTTTCGTAGCTGACTTCCAGGCCGCCTTTGTCGCCATAAAGGCGCAAACGCAAATCGTTGAGATGGCCGGAGGCAAAGCGCGTTGCCGAAACTGTGCCAATTGCGCCGTTTTCTAGCACCAATTGCATGGTTGCGCTGTCATTGGCATCGAGCACATAGTCGCCAATTTTCTCACCGGGGGCTTTACCGAATGTTGCCAAGCGGCATGAGATTTCGCGCACGGATTGGCCTGCAATGAACGTCGCAAAATCTAAAATGTGAATGCCGACATCGCCGAGCACACCTTTGGAGCCATGCGCAGTTGAAAGCCGCCAGAGCCACTGGCTTTCTTTATCCCAAGCGCCCCAAGCTGGCTGGGTTAGCCAGCTTTGTAAGTATGAGGCCTCAAAATGGCGAATGGTGCCGATGGCCCCTGCCCGAACCATTTTGGCGGCTTCCTGCAATGCGGCAACATTGCGATAGGTGAGGTTGACCATGTTAACAACGCCAGCCTTGTCGGCAGCATCGGCCATTTCGCGGGCTTGGGCGGCATTGGTGGCCAGCGGCTTTTCACACAGCACGTGCTTTCCAGCGGCAAGCAACGGCATGGTGGTCGGGTAATGCGCGGCATCTGGCGTAACGTTGGTGACAGCTTCAAACTCGCCCCATGCCAAAGCCTCTTCCAGCGATGCAAAGCGATTTGGTATTTTGTGTTCATTGGCAAATTCTGCCAGCCGTTCAGGACGTGTATCAACGCCTCCAACCAGTGTTATACCATGAATGGCTGCAAAATGTGTCGCATGACTGTCTGCCATGCCACCCGTGCCAAGGATCAATAAACGTATGGGCTTCATTTTAACGCAAACCCTCTTCGCCATCATCGTGCAGGCGCGGGCCGCGCTCGGTTATCGGCTCCAACGCCTCTTTCACAGGACGGTTGGGCGCGTCTTTCGGGTTGACAATGCGCGGCGCAGGGTTGTGCGCCCATTTCACGGCATTGCGCAAAACTGTGTGAATGTTCGCGTCATGATAGGTCGGATAGGTTTCGTGGCCGGGGCGGAAATAGAAAATTGAGCCCGCGCCGCGCTTGTATGTCAGGCCCGAGCGGAACACTTCGCCACCTCCAAACCAGCTGATGAACACGGTTTCCAATGGCTCAGGCACACCGAAAGGTTCGCCATACATTTCTTCATGTTCAAGTTCAAAATAATCCGGCAGGCCCGCTGCTATCGGGTGGTTGCGCGATGTGACCCAAAGGCGTTCACGCTCGCCAGCTTCACGCCATGACAAATTGCATGGTGCGCCCATCAGGCGCTTAAACGGCTTTGCAAAATGGGCAGAATGCAGAAAGATAATGCCCATGCCGCCCCAAACCGCATCACAAACGCGTTCAACGATTCTATCATCCACATCACCGTGCGCTGCATGGCCCCACCAGAGTAACACATCAGTTTTCGCAAGTTTTGCTTCTGTAAGGCCGTGTTCAGTATCTTGCAGTGTAACGCTTGATGCTGAAATGCCACCGCCGGCATTCAGCGCAGCAGCTATCGTGTTGTGCATGCCATCTGGATAAATACTGGCGACGACCTGGTTTTCGCGTTCATGGACGTTTTCTCCCCAAACCGTTGCACGAATCATTTTGAGTTCTCCAAAGCGCTTTGGATTGAAGGTTATTCTGTGTTCGAATTGATTGCCAGATCGAAAATACGAAGGTTGAAAATTTTAACTTCAAGACCATCTAAGACAGTAATCAACATTAAAATGGGCAATTAAAATGAAAACAACTGCAACTTGGAACGGCGTCACGATCGCTGAAAGCAATGATTGCATTGCCGTTGAGGGAAACGCTTATTTCCCAAGGTCTGCGTTGACAGCTGCGTTAGTCACCCCGTCGACACATACCAGTTTTTGTCCGTGGAAAGGCACCGCCAATTATATGGATTTGATTGTGGATGGCCAAAAAAACGCAAACGCGGTTTGGGTGTATGAAGCACCATTGGCAGGCGCAAAACCAATTGCTGGCTATGTCGCCTTTTGGAAAGGTGTCAAAGTTACCGGCGGTGAACACGCCGTGCCGATGGCGCGCTGATCGTTATTTGATCAAAGTCTTGAGAACGAGGCTGCTGTCGGCCGCCTGTTCTCTCGTGATCATGCGGCCCATTTGCAATAAACGGCGCGACACAACAAAGGATGCAGCGTCGTTGAAACAATCGGTAGCAAGAAACTCATCGCCCTTGAAATAGAAATGCGATTGTGCCGTTTCAGACGATTTGCGCACAACAACATCGGTGTAGCCGGTGTTGAGGCCTGCCATTTGTAATTTTAGATCATATTGATCTGACCAAAACCATGGCACGGCATTATAGCGCTCGTCGCCGCCGAGCGCATTTGCAGCAACAACCAAGCCTTGGTCATTTGCGTTTTGAACCGACTCCACCCGCATATGATGG
>JANOPZ010000132.1:0-30428 GCA_031422195.1 Limoniibacter sp.
CACCCATTTCCTCTCATTCGCTTCAATGGCCGCAATTCTATCGGCAGTTTTCGGGTGGCTCAGCATCCACTGAGGTGCAGCCGCGCTGCCGCCGCCGGTCAGGGCATCCAATTTGCGAAACAGGCTCTTTTGCGGCTCGGCACCGATGCCAGATTTGATCAGCACGGCGGTGGCGTAGGCGTCAGCCTCAAACTCATCGCGCTGCGACAGGCGGGCCATCAGGGCGCTGGCAATAAAGCTGGCTACCATTGTGCCAATACCGGGCAAAAAGCGGTTGAGCACCGCAGACAACACGATGAACACTACATTTTGGCCGGTAAAATCAATCATCCGGCGCTTCGAATGCCCCAGCGCAACATGGCCGAGTTCATGGGCAATCACGGATGCCAGTTCTTCGGGTGTAACAAGGCCGCGCTGTTTGCGGTTGAGAAATCCGCGTGTCAAAAAAATGCGGCCATCGGGGGCGGCAAGACCGTTGACCATATCCACCTCAAAAACATGCACTTTGATTTCGGGCAGGCCGAGCGATTTGGCCAAGCGTTCGGTGAGCGCGGTAATGTCAGGATCAAGCAGCGGGCGGCTTTGTTGGTCAAGCATCGCGTTTGTGCGCGAGACAGATAAGCGCATCGAGATGAGAGCGAAGCCTATGGTGAGGATTATAGGTAGGAGGTAAAGCATCACCTTTATATGGGGCGAATAGAGCGACACGAAAAGGGTGTGGTTCTTTCCAATTGATCATCCCCCGCAATAAATGCGGGCGTGACCAATTCCTAAATCCTCAATCGAACAAGTTTGAAATCGATTCTTCATGAGCCGTGCGTCTAATGGCTTCGCCAATCAGTTCACCGACAGACAAAACCCGAATGTTTCGCGCGTTCATCACCGCAGGTGTGGGTTGGATGGAATCTGTGATGACCAGCTCTTTCAGTTGCGAATTGGCAATCCGGTCTGCGGCCGAACCCGACAAAACACCATGCGTGATATAGGCCGTCACGCTGATTGCACCGCGCGCCATTAAGGCATCGGCTGCATTGCAAAGCGTGCCACCGGAATCGACGATATCATCGACGAGGATGCAGTCTTTGGCCTTAACGTCGCCGATCACATTCATCACTTCAGATTCGCCCGCTTTTTCGCGGCGCTTATCAACGATTGCCAGACCGGCATCCAAACGCTTGGCCAATGATCTGGCGCGCACAACGCCGCCAACATCTGGCGACACCACAACCACATTAGAAACATCCTTGGTGCGGGCTATATCGCGCGCTAAGGTAGGCACTGAATGCAGATTATCGGTCGGAATATCAAAAAAACCTTGGATTTGCCCGGCATGCAAATCCAATGTCAACACGCGGCTGGCTCCGGCCTCAGTAATCAAATTGGCAACGAGTTTGGCCGAAATCGGTGTGCGGCCCGAAGTGCGACGGTCTTGCCGCGCATAGCCAAAATATGGGATTACCGCTGTAATACGTCTTGCCGATGAGCGCCTGAAGGCATCAATCATAATCAGCAATTCCATCAGATTATCATTGGCGGGGTAAGCCGTCGCCTGCAGAATGAACACATCCTCGCCGCGAACGTTTTCTTGAATTTCAACAAAGATTTCTTGGTCGGCAAACCGCCGCGCCACCACTTTCCCAAGCGGCTGATTAAGATATGCCGAAACAGCCTCGGCCAAAACGCGGTTGGAAGTGCCTGCAAAGAGTTTCATGGCCGGCTCGTGTTTGTTGCTGATAAACGGGCTTTTAGCGCCGGTGGTGGCGATTGCAACGTCTTGTGACAAACATGCGCAAGTTAAACACCGGCAAATTACAAGTTCGGTGAACCAACCACGGCGTGAAATCTAATTGTTGATGCTTGGCGGCGGGGCCGGAACAGTTGGGATGACAGCCGGATTAACAGGTGTTGGGGCTACCGCGGTCGCCACCGGCGCAACCGCAACAGGCGCTGGCGCGGCCAATGGTGCAACAACAGGCGCTGGCGCGACCACTGGTGCAACAACGGCCGGAAGCGCGACCAGCGCGGCGGCAGGAGATATTTGCGGCGCAACAACGCCGCCCTGCCAAGCTTTGAAATCCACAATCGTGCGGTCAGCAATTTTTTCCATTACCGACGGAGGTACAATCGACCATGAATCAACAGCAATTCCTGCAACGGTTTCTTGGCCTTGAATACGGTGCTGGCGAACGCCTGAAGGGTTAAAAATATCCCAGACGTATATAATTGTCGTCGCACCATTTTCAGGTAACGCCGAAAAATAGCCTTTAACAACATAGGTTTTGGCTGGATCGGTATCGGCGACAATGGCTAAATCATTGGCTTTGGCCAACGCCGAAAGCCGTCGTGAAAGCGGTGTTACAGCAGCAACCGTTGAGCCAATAATCGGTGCAATGTAAAGTCGCGCACCAGCCTTGGCTGCATCAGCTGGCGTAGTAGGTTGAATGCTTGGTAAGGCCGTCTGTGCCACATCTTGCGGCGTTATGCCCAACGTTGCATCGGTACTGTTGCAGCCTGCCAGCGCCAACACAGCAAACAATGCAAAACTCAAATACCCAGCCTGTTTTCTCATTACGCGGCCTCCCAACACACAATTTTCTATAAACAGCATAAAATCAACGTGCATCTATAAACACCATGAAATCATCGCGTGATCAAGCTTGGAGCATGACGGCTCAGCGAGCGATTACCATCATCAGTTGTCAAATAAGTCTGGCCAAGCGTCATGGCTGTGCCAGTTTCCGAATCAGCAATAATCATATGCGCAAACAAAACCATGTTGGGCATGATGATTTCAGAATTCTTAGCATAAAACATTTGCCGCTCCATCCACGATGGCGAAAAGCGCGCACCAAGCGAATAGCCGCACGCATTAAGTCGGTGCCGCGACAAATCCAATGCATCCAGCGCCCGGGCATGAGCGTCATAAACGTCTCCAAAAGTTTTACCTGGAATGATCTCGGCTTCGCATGCCGACAGTGCCGCATCGGCTGCGTCAAACAATTCTTGATGGCGTTTGGTGGGCTTTCCAATGACAATAGTGCGCATCATTGCAACATGGTAATGATGGTAAACGCCCGCCCATTCCAAGGTAAGCTGGTCGTTTTTAGCCAATTTCCGGCGACCGGCTTTATACCGGCAAAGCAGCGCATCATCGCCCGAACCAATGATAAATTCATTAGCAGGGTAATCTCCACCACCTTGGAAGATTGCACCTTGCATGGCAGCCAAGATGTCACCTTCGTCAGCCTTATATTTGATGATTGCTAATGCGGCATCGAGCGCATCATCGGCCAATTCGGCAGCCCGAATAGTTTTGGCTATTTCAGCGGGGCTTTTTACAACGCGCAACCCATCGACCAAACCAGAAACATCCCGGGCATCGCAAAAAGTTGCAAGTTGCTCATCCAGCAAGCGGCCATTTGCAGCGGTTAACCCATGGGTTCCATATTCTACGCCAACCTTGCAGCCCAATAAGCCGAACTCATCCATCAGCTTCCGCAAATCCTTGGCAGGGTTGGCATCTGCACGATCTGCCCAAACAACAATGTTATCCAGCGTCGACGTCTGTTGGGCCTGCCGCAAATCTGCTGAACGCGTCATCAGCACCATTTGGCCTTTGGCTGTGACAATGAGCGATTGAAAGAAGCAATAACCAAACGTGTCATAGCCGGTTAGCCAATACATGCTTTCTTGCGCAAACAGCAAAACCGCATCCAGCCTTTGGGTCGCCATTTCAGTCAGCAATCGGTCGCGGCGCGCATCAAACTCTTCACGTTCAAAATGTAGTGCCATTGTTCACTCCCAATAATTAAATGAGACAAAGGGCCGACATTTGCCGCCCATAATCAGCTTCTTGGTTATGCGTGGTGCGCCGGTAAGAAAAAAAACGGTCAGCGTCAGCATAAGTGCAAAGGTGAAGATCAACACCTTGAACATCACTGCGCGCCAGCTGCATCATGATATAGGCCGGCAAATCAAACTGGCGTTTTGTTGTGCTTTGTCCTGCTATAAAAAACGGGGCTGCTGCCTTATCCTTTGCCAACAGTCTTGCTCCAAAATCAGCATCGACCTCATAATTTTTCTGACTGATTGTCGGTCCGAGCACCCCTAAGGTATCATTGCGGTTTGCGCCAAAAGTTTCCATCGCAGCAATTGTTTTTTCAATCACCCCGCCGACAGCGCCCTGCCATCCAGCATGAGCCGCGCCAATAACGCCGGCTTTAGCGTCGACAAACAACAGCGGCCCGCAATCCGCGGTAACAACGCCAATAGCCAGACCTTGGTGAGCAGTGACAATCGCATCTGCGCGCGGTCGTTCCCTTTCAAATGGTGCATCGACGACGACGACATCCGCTGAATGAAACTGATAGGGGGACAACAGGTTTTGCGGCAATACACCCAAGTGTTCGGCAATACGCGCTCGATTTTCCGCTATCAAGTTTGCTTCATCATTTGAGCCGGGTCCGGCATTAAGTGAACCATAAAGCCCTGATGAAACGCCGCCTTGCCGCGTGAAATAGCCGTGGCGCAAACCTGGCAGGTCAAACACCAACGATTGGGCAGGAGCCAGTGCGTGGCTTTCTATCATATGTTGCTCCAAATCAAATCGTCGGCCTAAGCATAGCTTTTCTCAGATGACGGCGGCAAGAGAGGCCCAAAGCAAAGCACCTTAAACAACTCACCCATCGCTTGCGCCCCGGCCAATCGTTCAACCGCAACTTGTATTTCATTTTGAAACTCTAATGGTTTATTTGCGCCAAGCGCCCCTGCCCGCTGCAAAAGCCCCAAATTCAATAGAAATTGACCCTGAGTGTTTAATTTGATCTGGCAACCTGCAAAGCGCGCAGCTGTTTCCAATGGCTCAAAATCAACGTGGCTCGTTAGATCAACCTCGCCCGACGCTTCCAAAAC
Organism: Limoniibacter sp.; assembly: GCA_031422195.1. GTDB lineage: Bacteria > Pseudomonadota > Alphaproteobacteria > Rhizobiales > Rhizobiaceae > JALOTE01. The sequence goes on from JANOPZ010000132.1 coordinate 4,912, forward strand.
CGGTGCAAACTCATGGGCTTGGATGGCTTGAAGCGTATCACCTAATCCGCTTTTAAGATGGCCATAATCTATCAAAACGGCTGTACCGCCTTGTGATTTCAAGCGAAAAGCCAGCTCTTGAACAATACCCACTCTTGTTGCAGCAATTTCGAAAACCGCACCGTCGTCTGCGCTGGTTGCGCCTTTTGGCAACTCATTGAGGGCCAGCGTTGATGCGCCGAGCGTAAACCCGAATTTACGGTCGTGAACCGTGACCATCCGCTCGCACCAATGCGTCCCTGCCTTCACAAACTGGCGCATGGGCAACGCATCAAGAAACTCATTTCCAATAATGAATAAGGGCCTGTCAGTTGGCAGGCTGGCAATAGACTGATGGAAAACAGGCGTTTTGTAAGGTGCTATCGCGCGCGCCTGCAAGCCGCGCAAACGCGGGCTTGTTTCAACAAGAGCGACCTCCAATTGCTCAAAATGGAGCGGCCGCACTTGTTTGAGGGTGCGCAAAACATCAGCCATAAGCGCCCCGCGCCCAGGCCCCAGCTCTACCAACGTCACGGGTTTTTTTGGCTCATACTGATCAAGGCATAGGGCAAGATGAACGCCTACCATCTCTCCAAATAACTGGCTGACGTCTGGGGCAGTGATGAAGTCGCCCTTTTTGCCAAATGCTTCTTGGCGCATATAATAACCATGTTCAGGGTCGCCCAAACATATCGCCATGTAAAGCGCGATGTTTATGGGTCCATCGACTTCAATCATCCGGTGAATTTGAGCTTCCAGCGGGTTCATCGTTTTTTGAGAAACATCGCCCACAATCCTGCAAGCACCATCGGCAACGACAGAATCATGCCCATCGTCACCCAATTTGCCAACAAGAACCCCAGTTGCGCATCCGGCTCACGGAAAAACTCTACGATAATCCGGCTGATGCCATAGCCTGCTGTAAACGCTCCAGTAATAAAGCCGGGGGATTTCAGTTTGCGCCCCAAAAATACCAAAAGGCACAAGATACCAAAAAGCACTATACCTTCCAAAAACGCCTCATAGAGCTGGCTCGGGTGGCGCGGGATACCGCCACCTGATGGAAACATCACCGCCCATGGCACATCACTGGCGCGACCCCAAAGTTCATCATTGATGAAATTGGTAACGCGAACCAATCCAAGTCCTATTGGCACACCAGCCGTTACAACATCAAGCAAGCCCCAAACCGGCAGCCCGCGCTTTTTGGCAAATAAAACCATCGCCAAAGCTGAGCCGAGAAACCCGCCATGAAACGACATGCCGCCGTTCCAGATTTCCAAAGCACGCAAAGGATTGGAAATTATCGCAGCAAAATCATAAAATAGAATATAGCCCAACCGCCCGCCGAGCACGACGCCAAGCGTGATCCACACGACAAAATCATCGAGATCTGCAACGGAAATGTGCGGATTGTCATTGGGCCAAAGCGCAGGCTTCAAAACCAATATGCGTGCCCACCACCATGCAAACATAATTCCAACCACATAGCCTATACCGTACCAATGGACGCTGAGCGGCCCAATTGAGATTGCAATGGGATCAACGGCGGGAAAGGTTAGAGCAGAAAAAACACTGGTTACCATTTGTGAGGCCTCATCATTGGCTTGGCTTAGGAATGAAACCGCTATTTGGTCAAGCGCAATGCCGCAGCTTAAATACCTTGAACGCAGCGCCCTGCACCATTACATCAGAGCCAGCACAAGGAGAATTCTAATGAGCCAAGGCCCCAACCGCATGTTTGATGAATTTGCCAAACTCATGACCGATGCAGCCGGTGCAGCCCAAGGGTTGAAGCGCGAAGGCGAAGAGTTTTTCCGCAGCCAAGCAGAGCGCATGATGGCAAATATGGATCTTGTCAAACGCGAAGAATTTGAGGTTGTCCGCGATATGGCGATAAAAGCACTGGATGAAAACGAGGCCCTTAAAGCACGCATCGCGGCGCTTGAAGGCGAAACGGCCAAACCAACGGCCACTTAAAAAGCCTCATTGGCTTTTCACATAAATTTCATCAACAGGTCTGAATTTACTTTTTATTTACAAAAACCCTTATGCTTGAATCGCTTAGGGGTCACTTCCGCCACATTGATTCAACACCTATCCACACCCTTGGCACTTCCGGCTAAGTTGTCCACTTCCCCGCGACTCCACGATCAGTATGCTAGGCGAAGTGTTTGATTCGCCGTAATGATTTGGAACGGCACTGTGGAGACTAAAGCTGTGCCCTTAAAATTGGCGACCTTGGAAATTGCGCGCGACAGCCATCCTGTCGATATTATTGAGCGCTATGCCAACGATAATGACTGGTCATTTGAGCGCCCCGTCGCAGATGAAATTGCGTTGTCGGTTGCAGGTAAACTCACCGATTATCAATTGTCTTTTTCTTGGATGGAGGATTTCGAGGTTCTGCACCTTGCCTGTGCGTTTGACCTGACGGTGCCCGAATTGCGTGTTTCCGAAGTGTATCGCTTGTTGTCGCGAATCAATGAGCAAATGCTATTTGGCCATTTTGACTATTGGGAAACTGAAGGCGCGATCATGTATCGTCAAACATTGCTGCTGGCAGGCGGCGCAGAGCCAACACCAGAGCAAGTTGAAATGCTGCTGTCGTCAGCGCTTGAATCGTGTGAAAATTATTTCACCGCGTTTCAATATGTCATTTGGTCAGGCGCAAATGCAGCCCGCGCACTCGATAGCGTCATGTTTGAAACCCAAGGAAATGCCTAAATCATGACAAAGTCGGCGCCGGAAACCATCCCATTTGCCGATTTTGAAAAAGTTGACATCCGTGTTGGAACCATTGTTGAGGCAGCGGCATTTCCAGAGGCACGCAAACCGGCCTTTAAGCTCATGATCGATTTTGGCGGTGATATAGGGGTTAAAAAATCGTCCGCACAAATCACCAAGCATTATACGCTGGAAAATTTGGTCGGGCGGCAGGTTTTGGCAGTGGTGAATTTCCCGCCACGCCAAATTGGCCCAATGAAGTCTGAGGTGCTCACCCTTGGAATGCCAGACATTGATGGTGAAGTTGTATTGATTGAACCCAATTTAATTGTTCCGAATGGCGGCAAGCTGTTTTAGAACGTCTCAATCAGATTTGGAGCTTCTCATGGCCGGTGGACTACTAGCGCTGCTTGATGACATTGCTGCAATTGCAAAAGTCGCTGCTTCATCATTGGACGATATTGCAACCACAGCCGCCAAGGCTGGTGCCAAAGCAGCCGGTATTGTCATTGATGATACTGCCGTCACTCCAAATTATGTCGTGGGTTTTGCCGCAGAACGCGAACTGCCGATCATTTGGAAAATCGCGCTGGGCTCGCTGAAAAACAAGCTACTGTTTTTGTTGCCTGGTGCATTGGTGCTGTCAGCAGTCGCCCCGTGGGCAATCACACCTTTGTTGGTTGTCGGCGGAGTTTACCTTTGTTTTGAGGGCTTTGAAAAAGTATTTCACTCGGTCGTGCCGCATGATGCGCAGGAAACATCCGCAGCAACGCTGCAGGACCAAACCCCTCAAGAAATTGAAGACGAAAAAGTCACAGGCGCAATCCGCACCGATTTTATCTTATCGGCAGAAATTATGGCAATCACTTTGGCCTCCATCGCCTCGCCGTCATTCGCTATGAAGGCTGCGATTTTAGGTGTCGTAGGCATCGGCATAACAGCGTTGGTTTACGGCGTAGTGGCGTTGATCGTGAAAGCCGATGATTTCGGTATGCTTTTGGTCAAACGCGGTGGGGCAATTGCTGCCATCGGTCGCGGCATTGTGTCCGGCATGCCAAAAGTGCTAGCGTTCCTCAGCATCGTTGGAACTGCGGCGATGCTGTGGGTTGGGGGCGGCATTATCATTCACGGCTTTGCGCAGTTCAATTATGCAGGTATTGAGCATTGGATTCATGATGTTAGCGTGGCTGCTGCGGGCGCCATTCCTTATGCACAAGGCTTTGTAACCTGGCTGACGGGTGCCGCGCTCTCAGGTGTATTTGGGTTGTTGGTTGGTGCCGTAACACTGCCGTTCGTGAACTACATGCTGAAACCTGTGATCAACATATTTGGGAAAACACCAGCGCATTGATAGGAAGCTTACCGATGTTATGAGTAAGTCACATTCCCTTTATATCCGTTTTGTAGCTGCAGCTGGGTTTACAAATCTCGCTGACGGCGTTGCGACAGTGTCATGGGCATGGCTGGCAACATTGCTAACGCGCGATCCGCTTTACGTTGCGCTGGTGCCAGTTGCGTTGCGTTTGCCTTGGTTTTTGTTTGCCATTCCAGCAGGTCTTGTGACCGACCGCGTGAACCGTCGCACTTTGATCATCACTATGGATATTTTGCGGGCTCTGGCTTTTGTTTTAGCGGGTTTTGCCATTTGGCAGGCCATGCCTTTTGACCCGCCACCTTACAAAGGCGTTTCCAGTAAGCCCTTGTTTTTTGGCATTCTGTTATGCGCTTTGCTTGTGGGTTTTGCCGAAGTGTTCCGCGATAATGCTGCGCAGACAATCCTACCATCTTTTGTGCCACACCACCGGCTTGAGAGTGCCAATGCCCGCATGTGGTCAGTTGAAAGCGTTATGAACAATTTGTTGGGGCCGGTATTGGGGGCATTTCTAATCAGCCTGTTTTTGCCCTCGCCATTTCTGTTTAACGCTGCTTGTTATATGTTTTCGATCATGATGATTGCAACCATTCGCGGCAATTTCCAACCTGCCAAACGCGAAACACCAAACTTGCGCGCAGAATTCAAAGAGGCTTTTGATTTCCTGATCGCCAACCCGTTGTTGCGCACTTTGGCATTGACAACCGGCTTTTGGAACATGTTTCACCAAATGACGCTGGTCGCCATTGTGCTTTATGCGCAAGAGACTTTGGAGTTAGCCGCAGCACAATATGGTTGGCTTTTGGCAGCGGGTGCGGTTGGCGGCATTCTTGGCGGATTGTTTGCCGAACCCGTCATTAGAAAGCTAGGCGCGCCACTTGCAGCACCTTTGATGCTTTCAATGTCGATTGTTGATTTTAGTATTATGGCGCTTATCCCGCATGTTTATGCTGCTGCATTTGCTTTGTTTCTTGGCGGGTTCACAGCCATAATCTGGGATACTGTTTCTGTTTCCAACCGCCAGCGTTTGATCCCGGATGCCATGCTTGGCCGCGTCAATTCTATGTATCGCCTGATGGCGTGGGGTCTGATGCCGGTCGGATTATTGCTATCAGGTCTGATCATTCGCGCGGCTGAAGGGCCGTTTACCCGGGCGACAGCTTTATCCCTGCCGTTTTATGTCGCGGCCATTGGAACAGCGGTTCTCACCGCTTTGGCGTGGCGCGGGATAAGAGACGGCTTGCTGGGGCTCAAACCCACATTGTAAAATTCAATTGCCTATCATCGACTAAAAATACTTTGGACTAGTTCTAATAAGACATAATTTGCTGGAACAGTTTGTGGTAGCGGTCAGAACGGCGCCGGTTGAACATTGCAACAGCCCATCGACCGAAAGAAATCAAATTGAGGTTATTCTTATGAATGCGATTTTTCCAGCGCCATCCGGCAAATGTCCCGTAGCGCATGGCGCTCACACAGTTACAGGCACCGGTGTGATGGATTGGTGGCCGAAAGCACTCAATCTCGATATTTTGCATCAGCATGATGGCAAATCCAACCCGCTGACCGGCTTTGATTATCAGGCCGAAGTGCGTTCTCTTGATTTTGATGCTTTGAAAACAGATTTGCTCGCGCTGATGACCGAAAGTCAGCCTTGGTGGCCAGCCGATTGGGGTCATTACGGCGGCTTGATGATCCGTATGTCGTGGCATGCCGCAGGCACCTACCGCATGGCCGATGGTCGCGGTGGCGCAGGCACCGGCAATCACCGTTTTGCGCCTCTAGCCAGTTGGCCGGACAATGCCAACCTCGACAAAGCACGCCGCCTGTTATGGCCGATCAAAAAGAAATACGGCAATAAACTCAGCTGGGCCGACCTGATGGTTTTGGCTGGCACAGTGGCTTACGAATCAATGGGCCTTAAAACATTTGGGTTTGCATTTGGCCGCGAAGATATTTGGCACCCTGAAAAAGACATCTATTGGGGCAGCGAAAAAGAATGGTTATCCTCTTCGGATCGTTACCCCTCTGCTGAAGACAGGGGGAGCCTGCTCAATCCGTTGGCTGCTGTTCAAATGGGATTGATTTATGTCAACCCGCAAGGCGTTATGGGCCAGCCAGATCCGCAACGTACAGCGCATGATATACGCCTGACGTTCGCCCGCATGGCGATGAATGACGAGGAAACAGTGGCGCTCACCGCCGGAGGCCACACTGTTGGCAAAGCACACGGTAACGGGCGCGCAGAGGCTCTTGGGCCAGAGCCGGATGGTGCTGACATTTCTGAACAGGGCCTTGGTTGGATGAACCATGTTGCGCGCGGCGTTGGCCGCGATACCGTGACATCCGGCATAGAAGGCGCTTGGACCACACACCCAACACAGTGGGATAATGGCTATTTTCATCTGCTGCTCAACCATGAGTGGCAGTTGGTGAAGTCGCCCGCTGGCGCTTGGCAATATGAGCCGGTTTCAATCCGCGAAGAAGATAAGCCGGTTGATGTGGAAGACCCGTCAATCCGTCTTAACCCGATGATGACCGATGCCGATATGGCCATGAAAGTTGACCCGGCCTACCGCGAGATTTCTGAACATTACTTCAAAAATCCCGATGCATTTTCGGACGCCTTTGCGCGCGCTTGGTTCAAACTTACGCACCGCGATATGGGCCCGAAAGTCCGCTACCTTGGCCCATGGGTTCCGGCAGAAGAGTTAATTTGGCAAGACCCGGTTGCTGATGGTCCAGCCCATTGGGATGTGGAAGCCGCAAAAGCAAAAATTATAGCCAGCGGCCTGTCACAATCAGATATGATTGCAACTGCTTGGGATAGCGCACGCACATTTCGCCACTCCGACAAGCGTGGCGGTGCAAATGGTGCACGTATTCGCCTTGCGCCGCAACATGAGTGGGAAGGAAATGAACCCGCCCGCCTTAGCCATGTCCTGACGGTTCTTGAGCCGATTGCGACGGCAGTTGGTGCCAGTGTTGCAGATATCATTGTTCTTGCAGGTAATATTGGTGTGGAAATGGCCGCAAAAGCGGCTGGTTTTGACAAATCAGTACCCTTCACACCTGCCCGCGGGGACGCTTTGCCTGAACAAACAGATGGCGAATCTTTCGCTGTGCTTGAGCCGGTAGCGGACGGCTACCGCAATTGGCTCAAACAGGACTATGTGGTCAGCCCTGAAGAACTACTACTCGACCGCACCCAATTAATGGGGCTGACTGCACATGAAATGACGTGTCTGATCGGCGGCATGCGCGTTTTGGGTACAAATCACGATGGCACCAAACATGGCGTATTCACCGAACATGAGGGCGCACTGACAACTGATTTCTTTATCAACCTCACCGACATGGCTTACTCTTGGGTGCCCAAAAGCGAGAACCTTTATGATATCGTAGAGCGCGCAACCGGTAAAACCAAGTGGACAGCGACGCGCGTGGATTTGGTTTTGGGTTCAAACTCAATTCTTCGCAGTTATGCGGAAATCTATGCACAGGACGACAACCGCGAGAAATTCGTGAACGATTTTATCGCAGCTTGGGTCAAGGTCATGGAAGCTGACCGCTTCGACCGTTAGGCCTTAGGCCCACACAAAAAGCCGGACAGCGAAAACACTGTCCGGCTTTTTGCTATCTGAGATAAGGGTTGTTCTTGCGTTCATTGCCGATCGTGCTGCCGGGGCCGTGGCCACAGATAAAGCTGACGTTATCGCCAAGCGGCAGCAGTTTGTTTTTAATCGACGCAATTAACTGCGCATGGTTGCCGCCCGGCAAATCTGTGCGGCCAATTGAGCCATTAAACAGCACATCGCCAACATGGGCAAAACCGGCAGCCTTATTGACATAAACCACGTGACCCGGCGCATGACCGGGGCAATGCAGCACGTCAAAAATATGAGTGCCAAATGAAACCTGCTCGCCCTCATTGAGATACCGGTCTGGCGTGCAATTAAACATTGTGCCCGCAGCACCAAAGCGCATGGCCGAAGTTTCGATATTAGCCAAAATCGGGGCTTCATCCTGATGAGGGCCAATAATTTCAACGGGTGCGCCAGCTTCAAGTAAAGCCGCTTTCAATGCCATCGCGCCGCCCGCGTGATCCAGATGGCCGTGCGTGAGCCAAATGGCTGTGACTGTTACGCCAGCCTTTGCAATCGCAGCCAAAATATCAGGCACATCACCGCCGGGATCAACCACCACACCAACTTTTGTCTCAGCGTCAAATAAAATGGCGCAGTTTTGCTGAAACAGCGTCACCGGTACAATCACGCCTGACATTTGACCCATAAATTATGCTCCGACGAAAAAGGCGACCCTGAGGCCGCCTTTTACAAAAAATCAGCCCTGAAGCCAGATTATTTTTTCATCATGCCCATAACCACGCCAGCAAGACCGGTCAAAACACCGCCGCCGGCAGCGCCTGAAACCAAGTTGCCGAGAATATTGCCCATGTCCATACCACCTGCTGCATCACCGCCAAGGGCACCTGCAATCAAGGGGCCAAGAACAGCGCCACCGCCAACACCGCCAACCACACCAGCCAAAAGTTTTGGCAATAATGTCATGCCGGCTGTTTTAACAATGTTGCCCACAATACCGCCGCCCACAGCGCCTGAGATTGCCTGCAAAATAAGTGGAATAAGTGCTTCCATAATTTAGTCCTCCTAGGTGCCCTCTAGATGGGGCGTACAGATGAACAATTGCATCAAAGTGTGACAAGTCAAGTACAAGGGCCCTATAACGGGGGGTTGCCAACAAAAACCAGTAAAAATGCAAGAAAACCAGCCTAAATTACTCGGCAGCTATCGCCGTGGCAGGCGTTACAGCACGAGAATAATCATCCATCATTTGTTTGGCGATCGCACCAACTTCAAAACGATAGGGCCCAATTTCAGATACAGGAGTAACCTCAGCCGCTGTGCCGGTAAGGAAGCACTGCTCCATACCTTCCATTTCCTGTGGCATAATATCACGCTCAATAACGTCGATCCCGCGTTTTCGGGCAAGATCAATCACCGTTATTCGTGTGATGCCATTGAGGAAACAATCGGCAACTGGGGTATGAATTTTTCCATCTTTGACAAAGAAAATATTAGCGCCAGTGGCTTCAGCAACACGGCCTTTCCAATCCAGCATTAAAGCATCAGCGTAGCCTTTTTGCTCGGCCGCATGTTTTGAAATGGTGCAGATCATGTAAAGGCCAGCTGCCTTGGCACGCGTTGGTGCGGTACGCGGGTCGGGGCGGCAATATTCTGCTATATCAAGCCGAACGCCTTTCAGCTTTTGCGCTGGGTCAAAATAACTTGGCCATTGCCAAATCGCGATAGCCAAGTGGATCGTGTTTTTCTGGGCGGCGATACCCATCATCTCAGAACCGCGCCACGCAATTGGGCGGACATAGGCATCATGAAAGCCTTGGCGTTTCAGCAAATCGACGCAAGCCGCATCAATTTCAGCAACCGACCAGGGAATGGTAAAACCAAGAATATTGGCAGAAACATGAAGCCGCTCGGTATGTTCGGTCAGTTTGAAAATTTCGCCGCCATAAGCGCGTTCACCCTCAAACACTGCGCTGGCGTAATGCAAGCCGTGTGAAAGCACATGCAACTTGGCATCCGCCCACGGCACGATATTGCCGTCAAACCAGATTTCGCCTTCCATCTGATCAAAAGGTACGCTCATGATATTTCCTCCGTCCAACCTATTTTAATCTGTTACCATAGCCCTTGCGGCAAATAACTGCAAAAATCTCTTAAAATTCGCAACAGAATTAGCTGCGGAATAGCCCTTGAGCAATGTTATTATCCGTTTCCAAAATATATGTCAATAGTACTGACATATATTCAGGGCTTTACCCATTGAATTTGGCGCGGCATAAACTTTTGCGCACTAAAACTGGAAAACCAAATGAACGAGGCCTTTAAGCCCGACCATATTGATTTGATCGAGCTGATGTTTTTTGCCTATCGCGACTTTACGGGCGACCCTGACGCGTTGCTTGAAAAAGATGGTTTTGGCCGCGCGCACCACCGCGTGCTGCACTTTGTTGGACGCAACCCCGGGCTAACTGTTGCTGAACTTTTGGCCATTCTTGGGATTACCAAGCAAAGCTTGGCGCGGGTGCTCAAAGAATTGATCGACCGCGGCCATATTTCACAGACAACCGGGCAAAATGACCGCCGCCAGCGGCAACTTTTTCTCACATTAACGGGCCGCGATTTGGCTTTTGAACTTTCTGCACCGCAATCAAGCCGTATTGCTCACGCACTTTCGAAACTTGGGGATAGCACGGGCAGTCAATCCGGTGCGGCAACAGTGCGCCAGTTCCTTCGCGATATGATTGATGCTGAAAAACGTGCTCAATTTGACGCGTTACAACAACCGCCGAAGGAGTAGCGCAAAATGCCTGAAAGTTTATTGAAACCCACAACAAGTGAAACGCCGCTGGATTACGCTGCCCATCTTTTGGTGGTCGATGATGATAAGCGCATCCGGGAGCTGTTGAAGCGTTATTTGGGTGAAAACGGGTTTCGCGTTTCGGTTGCTGCCGATGCTGCCGAGGCCCGTCGCCTTCTTGAAGGCATGGATTTTGACCTGCTCATTGTTGACGTTATGATGCCGGGGGAAAGCGGCGTTAGCTTAACGCGTTGGCTTAGCGAAACACGCGATGTTCCTGTGTTAATGCTGACAGCATTGTCTGAAACGGAAAACCGTATTGATGGTCTGAGCGCGGGCGCCGATGATTATTTGTCCAAGCCGTTCGACCCGCGGGAGTTAAAGCTGCGCATCAATAATATATTGAAGCGCAACAAGGACATGGGTGCGCCGGTAACCGAAACAATCAGCTTTGGCGGGTTTGCATTTCATATTATACGGCGCGAACTGAAATTGGACAGCAAGTTAGTGAGGCTTACTGAGCGCGAATTGGATATGTTGTCTGCCTTTGCCGCCAAGCCACGCGAAACGATAGCGCGCCATGAACTTGCCGCTGATGGCAGCGATATTTCAGAGCGGACAATTGATGTTCAGATCAATCGGCTGCGCCGGAAAATTGAAGCCGATCCGGCAAACCCGGTTTATCTGCAAACCATCCGCGGTATCGGCTACCGGCTCATGGCAGATTAAGAATTTCTCTGCTCGAGGATTTCCACTTTGCCTTGCTATGCGCTAAGGCTTTTCAATGGAGTTGAATACCGGTCAGCGGCGGTGGGTCGAGGGGTTTGGTTTGAGGCTGACACAGCTTCGCCTGAGTGTCAGCCGCCTGAGCGCACCTGTGTTATTGCCATTAATCGCAATTCGCACTTTTTTTTACAAGCAAATGCCAAAGCGGCTTTATGCGCGGGCCTTGATCATTGTGATTGCCCCAATGATTTTGCTGCAATCGCTAATCGCTTTTGTGTTTATGGAACGTCATTGGCAAACGGTAACACAACGGCTTTCCACCGCCGTCGTGCGCGATATCTCTGCGGTGATCGACATGGTTGAAACCTATCCAACGCCAGAAGGGGCCGCGCAGGTCCTCCGTATCGCACAAGACCGTATGGCGCTTAAAATTGACTTATTGCCGCCTGACCCTTTGCCGCCAGCAACACGTAAACCGTTTTTTTCTGATCTTGATCAGGTTCTCAGTGAAGAAATTGCGGCGCAGATTTCACGCCCGTTTTGGATAGACACCGTGGGCAATAGCGATTTTGTAGAAATTCGTATTCAACTTGAACAGCAGGTGCTCCGCGTTTTTGCAAAACGCAATCAGGCCTATGCCTCCAACTCGGTGATTTTTCTGTCTTGGATGGTGGGTACATCTCTGGTGCTTTTAGCCATTGCTATTACCTTCCTGCGCAATCAAATCCGGCCGATCCAAGCGCTTGCCAAAGCAGCTGAAGCCTTCGGTCGCGGCCAAAAGCCAGCCGATGAATTCCGCCCGAGGGGCGCCGAAGAAGTGCGGCGTGCGGGCACCGCCTTCTTGCGGATGCGCGAACGGATAGAGCGCCAGATTGACCAGCGCACCGCTATGCTCACCGGCGTTAGCCATGATTTGCGCACAGTTCTAACACGGTTTAGATTGCAGCTTGAATTTGCAACCACCGCAGACGACCGGGCGGCCCTCCGCAAGGATGTCGACGAAATGCAATCCATGCTGGAAGGCTATTTGGCGTTTGCCAAAGGCGATGTGGCGGAAGAGGCTGTGCCCTTTAATGTCATAGGTTTTTTTGGCCGCTTTAAGAGCGAAGCGCAATTGCGCGGAAAAGAAGTCGAGTTGAAACTGGCAGGCATTGACGTGGCTATCGTAAAACCAAACGGCTTTTCGCGGCTAATGTCTAACCTTATTTCCAACGCATTACGTCATGCCGATAAGGTCGTAGTCACAGTTCGCCCTGCTGCGCGCTGTTTGATTTTTGTCATTGATGATAATGGCGCAGGTATTCCAGTTGACAAACGCGAGGATGTATTCCGGCCGTTTTACCGGTTAGATGAAGCGCGCAATCTCAACGAAAGCGGCACAGGGCTTGGCCTTGCTATTGCGCGTGATCTGGCGCGCGGTCATGGCGGCGATATTCAATTGAGCCAAAGTCCATTGGGTGGCCTTAGGGCAAGTGTTATTTTACCACAGTAGATGCTTGAAAATTATTTGAGTGCCAAGCTGACCGCCAGTACAACCCACATTAAGACCAAAGCCCCAAAAGCTGCAATAAAAGTTGGACGGCGGTGCTTCAATCGGTTGGCTGTAGCGTGAACATACGTATGGGCAAGTTTTGCCACGGCATAGGTCCATGCCAACAGCAGCAGATAAATATTTGCCGTCCCCGTGACATAGGCAATGATACAGGCTGTATAAAACAGGACTGGCGATTCAAATTGGTTGGCCAGAGCGCGCGTATAGTTGCGTAAATTCTCCGGCTCATTATCCATGTATTTGAAGGCTTTGGCATCGATCGTGCCCGCTTTAACCGCGCCGACACGGGCGTTGCTCATCGCAACATACAGCGCGAAAGTTGCAAAGGCCTGTACAAATACTGGCCATAGAATTGCGGTGGAGGTTTCCATTCAAAGTGTCCTTAAATCGAACCCGGATAATTCGGGCTTTCGCGCGTGATTTGCACATCATGCACATGGCTCTCGCGAAGGCCAGCGTTTGAAATGCGCACAAATGTAGCTTTCTCGCGGAAGCTCTTCAAATCTGCGGCACCAACATAGCCCATCGAAGCGCGTAGGCCGCCCGCCAATTGATGTAAAACAGCACCCACTGGGCCTTTATACGGCACTTGGCCTTCAATGCCTTCCGGCACTAATTTCAAAGTATCACGCACCTCGGCTTGGAAATAACGGTCAGCTGATCCGCGCGCCATAGCGCCAACAGACCCCATCCCGCGATAAGCTTTGAACGAGCGGCCCTGATGCAGATAAACCTCACCCGGGCTTTCATCTGTACCAGCGAGCAATGAGCCGATCATCGCCGCCCCTGCCCCTGCCGCCAGTGCTTTGGCCAAATCGCCGGAAAACTTAATGCCGCCATCGGCAATAACGGTGATACCCTGTTTGGCGGCCACCTCGGCCGCGGCCATAATGGCGGTTAGCTGCGGCACGCCGACACCGGCAACCACGCGCGTTGTGCAAATAGAGCCGGGGCCAATCCCAACTTTCACAGCGTCAGCTCCGGCATCAATCAGAGCTTTTGCGCCATCAGCGGTAGCAATATTACCAGCCAAAATCCGCACAACATTGGACATGGTTTTAACCCGCGCCACTGTATCCAGCACGCGCTGTGAATGGCCATGCGCAGTATCAATGACCAGCAGATCAACACCCGCGGCGATTAGCCGTTCGGCGCGTGCATAACCATCATCGCCCACTGTGCAGGCGGCAGCCACGCGCAGACGGCCTTGACTGTCCTTGGTGGCATGCGGGTTAAGGCGGCTTTTCTCCATGTCTTTGACAGTAATCAGCCCGACGCAATTGCCGTCTCTATCAACGACCAAAAGCTTTTCAATACGGTGCTGATGCAGCAATCGCTTGGCTTCCTCTTGCGTGACATTATCTTTGACAGTGATTAAATTTTCGCGCGTCATCAATTCATAGACACGCGTTGCCGGGTCAGAAGCAAAGCGCACATCACGGTTTGTCAAAATACCAACCAAGCGCCCGGTAAAATGGCCACCAGTGCCGCCGTTCTCAACAACAGGAATGCCTGAAATGCGGTGGCGCACCATCAGAGCTTGAGCATCACCAAGTGTCGCATCAGGCCCTATCACCAGTGGGTTGACCACCATGCCGCTTTCAAATTTTTTAACCTGCCGCACCTCTTCGGCCTGCTCGTCCGGTGTGAAATTGCGGTGAATAACCCCGATACCTCCTGCTTGCGCCATCGCAATGGCCAGCCGCGACTCGGTGACAGTATCCATCGCCGCAGAAATGATCGGGGTGTTCAGATCAATGTCACCGGCAATACGCGTGGAAATGTCAACTTCTGCCGGCATTACGGTTGAGTGCGCCGGTTGCAGCAGCACATCATCGAAAGTCAACGCTTCCATACCAGTGGAGGATTCAATGATGCGGGCCATGTGCAATCTTTCTCTTGACGCGAGTCTCTTAGCAAGAGCCTCTTAGCAAGAGCCTCTTAGCACGAGTCTCTTAGCACGAGTCTCGGATTGCGTTTGGCGGTTAGCACGCTGATGCGCGGATGGAAAGCTTCCGCCCGCGCAATGATGCATTTGTATCAAATATCCAGCTGATATGTCTCAGGCACAAAACGATATCCGACGTCAGCCTTTTCAATAAACCCAACCGCCGGGAACGGCATATGGTAACCCACAAACGGCAACCGGTCGGTGGCCAGCATATCAAACACCGATTTGCGTGTTGCGGCCGCAGCAGCCTTATCCATATCGAAACGCACTTCCCAATCAGGGCGCTGCAAGGACAGCACGTAATGGTTCGCGGTATCAGCCGTCAGAACCAATTGGCGGCCTTCAGACTCAATACGGTAAATCATATGGCCAGGCGAATGCCCAAATGCCGCCATGCCTGTGATGCCCGACACCACTGCACCACCATCACCAATGAACGTCATTTTATCGGCAACCGGAACAACGTTAGCTACAACCGTTTTGTAGGCGTTTTCTGCCGGTGTGCCTACGCGGTCGGTAGATGACCAAAACTTGAACTCGGCTTCGTTGCCAACATAACGGGCATTCGGAAACGCCGGCGCACCGTTTTCCATCAAGCCGCCAATATGGTCACCATGCATGTGGGTGAGAACAACAATCGTAACCTGCTCGGGCGTGTAACCAGATGCTTTGAGATTTGCCATGGTTTGCCCAAGGCCGCCCTCACGCGCACCGGCACCAACACCGGTATCAAACAAAACCAGATCTGTTCCAGTGTTGACCAAAGTCGGGGAAAACGTGTTCCGGCTTTTGTCGATTGGCAAAAAATTTGCCGCCAGCAAAGCTTCCACTTCAGCTTGCGGCACGTTTGTGCCAAATGTTTCATAAGGCTTGTCGCCAAAACGGCCACCATCCAAAAGAACCGTTACTTCAAATTTGCCCAGCGTAAAACGGTTAAACGAAGCTGGCATTGAGGCAGCCAATGGCACTGCAGCTTGCGCGCTGCGGGTCATTATTTGCGGGGCAGCCAGTGCGGCGGCACCAACTCCGGCAGACTTAAAAAATGTACGGCGTGAAATTCCAAAAGCAGTCATGAAGCGCTCCATTGCGATTGTTAGGCACGCAAAAAGTTGGAGCGAAATAACCGTAATTCAATATTGGCTCTGTGATAGAAGTTCCATATCTGTTGAACACAGCGTCTTGGATTATCGGTATTGCCAGCTGGAAATAAGACAGAGGCCCGAAGCGTTTGCTCCGGGCCTGATTCAAATCAAAGGGTTTATTTTACTTTACCACGCAAAACCGGCTCACCCCATCATAGCCCTTATAGGTGCCGTTGGAGATATTGAACGAACGATAGCGGTCGCTGCACCAATTGGCCCAGCTTTGGGTCCAAGGCTCGAATGCGCCTTCATAGGTGATGACCCGCGGCCTATGATTGATTGGAGCATCTGGAAATGCGTGACGTGGCAATGGGCGGGCACGCGGCGAATTTACGATGGGTGCAATATGCTGTTGGCGCGGCTGCGAACCGGCAATGATCGCACCAATGGCAAGTCCGGCAACACCCGCAATAATTGCAGTCTCAAGATTTTTATCACGGTCGCGGCGACGATCTTCGGTTGGCAATGGGCGCGGACGTTGCGGCTCAGCATCCCAATATTGAATATACTGCTTGCGGCCATGTTGGATAAAAAAGCGACCGGTATCATCACGGTAAACCGAACGGCTTCCATTGGCAGGCAAAACCTGTTGGTCGTCTGGCTGATTATCGAACGGCTCGTCATAATGAAAATCATTGGCGGCAACCGGTGCAACTGTTGCAGCGACAAAAGATGCGGAGAGAACGGTCGCGAGCGCCATCGACGCAACACGGCCAATTTTGCCTTTATGTGAAACGGAAGCGGTCATTTTCAAGTCTCCAATATCGCCGGCGGGGGAGGAAACATCCGGCGTTAAAGAAGGTTCTAAAGGGCTGCGGCTGAACCGGTTATGAACAGTGCGTTAATTTTCAAAGCTGCTCAAAGGCCGCCGAATTTGACTGCCGCACCGGCAAGAGCAGCCGCACCGAGCACCCACCCAAACCCGATATGAAACCGCAACAAGGCAAGCCCTGCCGCTAAAGCAATAAGGACAGCAGCAAAATCCGCATGGCCAAACATATCCGGCAATGGCGTTATGCCTTTCGGGAAAAACAGAGTTGCCGCAAACCAAAGCCCCAAACTGGCAATAACACCGACAACAGATGATGTAACGCCCTGCAATGAGCCTGCCAAACGCGGCATAGACCGAATGCGCTCGACAAAGGGCGCACCGGCAAAAATCATCAAAAATGATGGCACAAAGGTGAACCACAGCGTGACCAGCGCGCCAATTATACCGCCCAGAAGCGGGTCAATCATTGCTTGCCGCGCCCCGGCCAAGAACCCGACGAACAGCAACACCAAGATGAGCGGCCCCGGCGTCGTTTCAGCCAAACCAAGACCCGTGATCATTTCGCGCGGTTCGAGCCATTTGTAATGCGATACCGCAACATCACCAACATAACTGAGCACGGCATAAGCCCCGCCAAACGTAACAACTGCGGCCTGCGAGAAAAACAAGGCTAAATCAATGAAAACCTCTGCACCGCCAACGCCGTAGATCAAACCGAGCGGCGCAAACCAAACCGCCAAGCCAATGATGATTGTTGAAAACAACAACTTGAATGACAGGGGTTTCTGAGTTGCAATTTCAATGGCCTGACCTTTGAAAACGAAAAAACCAAAAATTGCCGCGGCCAGAACCACCAGTGGAAACGGCAGTTTGAAAACCGCAATTGCAAAAAAAGCTGCAACTGCAAGAGCGATATGCTGCCAGCTTTTAAGGGCCCGTTTTGAAACCCGTATCAGTGCTTCAAGCACCAAAGCCACCACCGCCGCCTTCAGTCCAAACAACAGACCTTCGATTAAAGGCACATCACCAGCAAAAAAATACAGCGCCGACAAGCCAATTAATATCACCGCACCCGGCATAACAAACAGCAAGCCGCTGACAAGGCCTCCTTTAATACCGTGTGTTAACCAGCCAATATAAGTGGCAAGCTGCATGGCTTCCGGCCCAGGAAGCAACATACAAAAATTCAGCGCATTGAGATAACGCGGTTCATCGAGCCATTTTTTCTCATCCACAATCATGCGGTGCATCAGCGCGATTTGGCCCGCAGGCCCGCCAAAAGACATTACTCCGATTTTGGCAAAAACTGTAACAAGTTCGCGGAAAGTTGGCGCATTATTGATCATTTTTTATGGTCTCAACTGCGCCACCAGCTTCCCGATAGGCTTCAAACCCGCCTTCAAGAAAGCGCGCCTCAATGCCCTGATCATTGAGAAAACCGGCAACCGCCATACCAACTTCATGGCCGTGAACGCAAAACACCGCAACTTTTTGGCCCGAAAATTCCTGCCACCAATTGTCAGCAGAAAATGGCGCGCGCCATACAGCGCCGGGCATTGTCAGCCCGGATTTTCCAAGGGCCGGTGCTTTACGCACATCGATAATCGTAAGGTCTTTTGAAATTGAAAATTCAGCAATAGTCATAAGTTCCGGCATAAAAGCCTCCGCATAGTTACGAAGGCGGAACTTGGGGTTGCCCCTATCGGGGAGCCCGCTTTTTCCCCTGCGATTGACAGTTAGCTTTGCATTACAGAATGTCAACTTATATGAAACGGCGTTGCCCAAATGTCCAAACTTGATGCCATTGACTTAAAAATTCTAGATGAAATCCAAAAGGACGGCCGCGTCTCGATTGTGGAACTGGCGCGGCGCGTAAATCTGACCAAAACACCATGTGCCGAACGGTTAAAGCGTCTTGAAAAATCCGGCGCAATCATCGGCTATCACACCCGCATTAATCCTGAAGCTTTGGATATTGCACATCTGACATTCGTCGAAGTGCAACTGAAATCAACCACGGCGGATGCGCTGGCAGATTTCAATCGCGCGGTGCTCAAAGCCAAGGAAATTCAATCCTGCCATATGGTGGCCGGCGGCTTTGACTATTTGCTCAAAGTGCGCACCAGCGACATTAAGGGATATCGTGAAACGCTTGGCCTCGTTATTTCACGCCTTCCACATGTGCAGCAAACCCATACTTATGTGGTGATGGAAGAAGTGAAGGACGATCCGATGCTGCCAATTCCCAAGCTGGTACGGTAAAAAGCAGGTCCGTTCACGATTAATTTCATAGTTGCCTCTTCACATCACAAAACTGTTAGTTAACTTAAGGCTAAGAGTTCTGGGAGGAACACCGAAAAATGACTGCACGCCCTTGGACCGCTTTTTATGGCCCGAATGTCCGCGCTGAAATTCAATCATTGCCGTTTCGCACTGTTGGAGAAATGGTTTCGGCAACGGCTTCACTTTATGGCAATCAAACCGCGTTTACCGTTTGTCTGCCCAATGGCATGAATGGTTCGTTGACGTTCCGCCAAGTTGATGAAATGTCGGATGCGCTTGCAGTTTACTTGCGGGAAATTGCCGGGCTCAAAACTGGCGATCGTGTTGCTTTACAAATGCCCAACACACTTGGCTTTCCGTTGGCAGCTTTTGCGGTTTTTAAGGCCGCGTGCATTTTGGTGAATGTTAATCCGCTCTACACGGCTGACGAGATGGCCAAGCAATTTGCCGATTCTGAACCCGCCGCCCTCATCACTGTCGACATGTTTGCCGATAAACTTCCCGCTGCCCTCAAGGGCTATCCGATCCCCAACGTCATTGTCAGCCGTATTCCAGAATTTTTTCCTGCAATGCCGCGTGGTATTGTTGGTTTGGTACAAAAATACTGGGATAAAACCATTCAGCCCATAGAGGTGCCGCATGTGCGCTTGCCGGATGCAATCGTCATTGGCCGTACAAAACGCGCGTCTGCAAAAGTGGCTGTTGAAAGCTATTTGACAGAAGTCAATTCAAGCGACGTGGCTTGCCTGCAATATACGGGTGGCACCACCGGCGTTTCCAAAGGGGCAATGCTCAGCCACAGCAATCTTATCATGAATATGACGCAGACGATGGAGCTGATTACCGGCGTTGAAAAAGGCAAAGAAATAGCGCTCACCGCCCTGCCGATGTATCATATTTTTGCCTTCACCGTGAATTTATTGGGCTTTTACTGGCTTGGTGCGCGCAACATTTTGATCCCTAATCCGCGCCCGTTGGGAAATTTGAAGCGCGCTTTTGAAAACTACAAAATCACGTGGATGAGCGGCGTCAACACGCTGTTCAACGGCCTGACAAATGAGATTTGGTTCAAAGATACGCCACCGAAACATTTGAAATTTGCCTCTGCAGGCGGCATGGCCCTACAAACACCGGTTGCGGCGCGCTGGACGCAGATCACCGGCACACCCATTCTTGAAGGCTACGGTCTCACTGAATCTTCGCCAGTAATCACGTTCAATCCGCTTGGCAAAATACGTCTTGGATCAATTGGCGTTCCGGTGCCTTCAACTGAAGTTTTGTGCGTTGACGAAACTTGGAAACCGGTTCCCATCGGCGAGCCTGGAGAAATTGTTGCCCGCGGCCCGCAAATCATGCTCGGCTATTGGAAAAAGCCGGAAGAAACCGCCAAGGTGTTGAACGATGGCTGGCTCGCCACCGGCGACATCGGCGTTATGGACAAAGACGGTTACTTCAAAATTGTCGACCGCAAAAAAGATATGATCCTTGTCTCAGGCTTCAACGTTTATCCTAACGAGATTGAAGACTGTTTAGCGGGCCACCCCGGCATTTTGGAATCAGCCGTGATTGGCGTGCCCGATGGTGCAGCAGGAGAGGCTGTCAAAGCCTTTGTCGTTAAACGCGATCAAGGCCTGACCGCCGAAGACGTGCGCAACTTTTGCAAGCAACAATTGACCGCCTATAAGGTGCCGAAATCAATTGAGTTCCGCGATGAACTGCCAAAATCGAATGTCGGCAAAATCCTGCGCAAAGATTTGCGCGTTTCAGCAGCAGCCTGATCGGGGAATGAGAAAATGGTAGGTCCTTTAGAGCAGGCGATTTTGGCGCTGATGATTTTTGCAATCATGCTGGGAATGGGCGCATCTTTGACGCCGCGCGATTTTGTAATCACGCTTAAACGCCCTTTTGCATTGTTTATCGGGTTGGTCGGCCAATATGGCTTTTTGCCATTTATTGCTTTTATGCTTGCATTGTTATTGCCACTGCCTGACCCCATTAAAATCGGCCTTCTCATTATGGGCTGTATGCCCGGCGGCACCACGTCGAACATTTTCACCTATTTTGCCAAAGGCAATCTGGCGTTGTCGGTATTAATGACCGTTAATTCTACCCTTTTTGGTATTGTAATGATCCCACTTATGTTGGTCGTCTATGCCGGAGCGCTGGATCTCGATATCCCCAGCAGTAACATTGTCATCACATTGATCTTGCTGCTTGTGCCGGCTGCTATCGGGATGGGCATCCGCAAATGGAATGCAAATATTGGTGCCGTTACCGAATTTGTCGGCTCGCTCCTCGGTATATTTTTCATCTTCTTTCTTATTGTCTCTTGGGTTCCCAGAAACATCGATCTTTTGATGGCAACAGGGTGGGCCACTTATTTTGCCGTCATTGCGCTAGGCATCTTCGGGTTTGCTGCAGGGTATGTTTTTTCAACCATGCTGAAATTACACCCGCGCAACAGCCGCACGGTGGCTTTAGAAATTGGCATTCAAAACGGGCCGCTGGCCATCGCAATTATCGCGTTTACGTTCGGGCAAACCGATGGCCAGCAATACATGATTGTTCCGGCGCTTTATTCACTGTTTATCGTGATCACCGCAACGATGCTTACCCTTTGGTTCCGGCGTATCGAGGATGCCAGCGAACAAAAACTGCCTGACGCACTTTTGTGAATCAGGCAATGTTAGCTTTGGCGTTTGAAAAGCCCGTTTAATAGGCCAGATACATGCTTTTTGCGTCTTTCAAGATGGCATTCTTTACACTTTCAAGGGCCGTAATAACTGATGTGCCGTATTCGGCCCGGAAATATTTGCCGGGAGATGCGCAAGCTTGAAGCGCGGGCTCAATTGTTGGGACAAGCGAAATCATTGTAGAGCGATGGCTATACCATTGGTCCCCAATCTCAAGTGGATCAGGATAAACCATGTTCAAGATAAACAATTCGCGGCCTTCAGCCTTCCATTTGTTGCAGGCTGATGCGGGTATCGTTGAAATTCCGCTTCCATTCCAATCGTTTGATACGCCGTCTGTGATCATCACAATTGCTTTTTTCGGGCTTGTTGCGACCAAGCCTGTACCTGAGGAGCCAACCAAGCGAACCAACTCATCTGCCATATAAGCATGCTGAGTGCCCTCAGACGACCAAGCCATATCGTCGATAGACTTCTTGACCTGTGCAAAATTTGTTGATGGCGCAATCCGCTGGCTCACCCACCAGTTAAAATCATAGGTGGCAATCTTGATACGCGAAGCATTGGCGGTGCTCAACAATGATTGGGCTTGACTGATCATTTCGGCGCGCAGGCGATCTTCGCGCATTGGCGTATTTGTCTCTCTTGCCAGCTGCGCGCCGGTTTTTGTCATCATTATGTCGTTGCCATTTTTGTCCTGCTTGCCTGAAGACACAACGTTATGGCAGGCAAAGGCACACACTGAGCCCCAAGGCTTAAATTTAGTGCGGAAAGATTGAATGTTAGCCAAACCGTCAATGATATTCATCGAGCCGGTATTGTCCAACACCATATGCACTTCATAAAAAACCGGAACACTCTTTATGGTCATTTCGGCCTTGGCATCAGCTGCAATTGAAGATTGACCAAACACGCCCATAAAGGCGGTTTTCACAGTGGCGCGCGCTTCGACGCGAACCTTGTCGGTTAAAATAGTTGTTGTTTGGGTTACCGTTGAAGCACAGTTTACAACTGGGCATGACGCCAGAAAGTAAGCGCGGATACGGGCTTTTACATCGGTTTCGCTGGCACCTTGGGTGGCAAGATCAGCAGCCGCCAGTATGCCAGCATCAACAGCGTTTTGCAGATCGAATTTAACGCGCTGTTGTTCGGAAATGTCTGTCGCCAAGCCCACACAACCTACTATTGCTGGCAGTGCCACCGCCAAAACGATAGAAAACTGACCACTCCGGTCAGAAAACAGGCTTTTCAATCGCAACTTGATAGACATGATGGCATTCCGTTTTGAGACGTATGCCGAATAACGCACGGAAGTTGCAAAGCTTCTGCTAAAAGAGACAGTAAATCATCAAGTAATTTTTTGCGTCAAATTTGAGCATTTCTAATTTTCACTGCATTCGTTTGGTTCAGACCGACTTTGGGATATGTCCCCATTTAACCAAATCCATGAGCGTATCGCGGATTGAGGTTTCCGGCGTCATGTAATTCAAACCCAAATCCCGGCGCGATTTTGAATTATCAAATCGTGGCACACGGCCCAAATGTGTGCGCAAATATGAACCGACACCTTGCGGCTGCGTGTAGCTAACGAGTTTCAAAAGCGAAGTGCCAAACCCGCCAGTAAGATTGATCTTCGGCAATTTTGTATGGCCAAAACCGGCATCGCGTATCAGCGCCACAACATGCTTCATATCCATTTTGGCGCTGGCCGTTATGTAGCGGCCTTCGGCTTTAGGGCTTTCCATTGCGGCAATATGAGCATCCGCCACATCTCTTACGTCAACAAATATCCAATCTAACGCCATGATTGCGGGATATTTACCTTTTATAACATCCACAAAAACTTGGTTCGAACTGTTGATGGCATTGGAATGCGATGGCCCAACCACAAAAAACGGGTTGATCACCACCAGATCGAACGCTGGCTTCTCACGTTTCATAAAATCCCATGCCGCCCGCTCAGCCAAAGCTTTAGAATAATAATACGGGTTGCGAGTCAGCGAACTTTGCGTGTTCCAATCAGCCTCTGTCAGCACCCGCCCGTCAGGCTCATCAGTAATCGCTGCGACAGATGACGTGAGCACAACGCGCTTAACCGTTTTGCTTTTCGCCGCCGCTTTCAGCATCGAAACGGTGCCGTTCACCGCTGGATCAACCAAATCGCGCTGCGGATCCGCCACGTTGATCACATAGGGGCTGGCCATGTGCATAATAGTGTCTACGTCCAGCACGTGGGCGCTGAACGGGTCGGCATCGTTGAGATCAGCCGCCACCAGAGTGAGCCGTTCTTTTGCGCCCGGCATGGCCAACAGATGCGCGTTCTTGGCCGCAGCATTCGGGTCGCGCACAGTGCCTTTTACGATGTGCCCTTGAGCCAGAAGCCGCTCGATGGCGTGGCTGGCAATAAACCCTGTTGCGCCCGAAACCAAAACTGAATGCGGCATATGAAACTCCTGTTCAAAATACTGCCTTGGCAGCCATGACTGAAAGACCTCGCTTTATATCATGTTTTCGTGGCGCAAATCCAATGGCCTGCAATTGTCATATTGGCATCCCGCTTGCCATCACCGCCCGTCTCCTCTATGTGCACCACGTCCGCGAAGACACCCTTGGAGGCATCGCGGATGGCTGGAGATCAGCAATGATCCCTGCCAGCGTCACGGCATAACAACCGAACTGGCGCATGCTTCTTAAACGAAACGACTAACTTTCAAAAAGGCTAAGCTCATGAGCACAGAATACACGCTCGCAGCCGTGGCACGCGAAGGGGTTGGCAAGGGGGCCTCCCGTTCATTGCGTCGCACCGGACACACACCTGCAGTTATCTATGGCGGCAACGAGGCACCCCTTGCCATTGCTGTTTTGACCAAAGAATTGTCGAAGCGCATTTATGCTGGCGGCTTCAAAACCACCATCGTGTCGATTGAAGTTGGCGGCAAAACCATTCGTGTTTTGCCACGCGATTATCAGCTCGACAAAATCAAAGATTTCCCGACCCATGCCGACTTCTTGCGCGTGACAGCTTCGATGAAAATCGCGGTTGAAGTGCCGGTCGTATTCCATAATGCGGATATTTGCCCCGGCATTAAAGTCGGCGGCACGCTCAACGTTGTGCGCCATACGGTTGAGTTGATGGTTCCCGCCGATCACATTCCTGAGCATATTGATGTTGATTTGTCGAACTTCAAACTCGGCGAATCCATTCATATCAGCCATGTTAAACTGCCGGATGATGTGAAACCTGTGATCTCTGACCGCGATTTCACGATTGCGACAATTGCCGTTCCAGCAGGTATGGACCGCGCAGCCGTGGCTGAAGCCAAGGCTTAAAACCTAAAAGCCTCCCGATGCGCCGGGAGGTCTCTTGATCCGAAAGTTTGATGTCTGGCGAGATTTTTACCATAGTCACCCCCGCCTCTTTCTTGTGCGGGGGCCTAGACTTTCTTCTCAACTGCCAAAACTTTCAAAACAAGTCTAGGCCCCCGCTCAAGAGGCGGGGGTGACTAAAGTTAAGAATTTGTGCGAGCCCACATCCTTTAAAGCGCTCTTCAGGATGAAGATTGAACTGCCGGAGAAACTCAAATGCTGCTTATTGTTGGCTTGGGCAACCCCGGCGTGGAGTATAAAAATCACCGGCATAATGTCGGGTTCATGGCCGTTGACGCAATTGCCCGCGCCGGCGGCTTTTCATCTTGGAGCCGCAAGTTTCAAGGCGAAATCAGCGAAGGCAGGCTCGGCACAGATAAGGTGCTGCTCCTCAAGCCGCTGACCTTTATGAATGTCTCCGGTCAATCGGTTGCCGCAGCTGCCAATTTTTACAAGCTGACCGAAGCCAACATCATCGTCATCCACGACGAATTGGATTTGGATCCAGGGCGC
>JANOPZ010000133.1:0-47686 GCA_031422195.1 Limoniibacter sp.
ATGGTGTAGAAGATCGGCGCTTGGTTTCTGATGGCAGCGCTTCCGGCGGGCACTCGGTAGATCTGGATTTACAGGCCAATGCCCAGCGCGGCGCATGGAATGTTAAAGTCTATGTTGACGTTTTCCAAGAGCCTTTAGCGACACAAGTGTTTTTGGTTGAAGATTTTGTACCCGATCGTGCTGAATTTACACTCAGCGGCCAGTCGCTGGTGATCGGTGAACCGACCGAGGTTGGTGTTAATGCCCGTTATCTTTATGGCGCGCCAGCTGCAGGCCTTCGCTTGGAAGGCGAAACTGTGATTACGCCCACGCAAACGTGGGAGAAGTTTCAGGGCTATATTTTCGGCCTTTCAGATGAAGACGATGATGTTGGCGAAACGCGAGTTACATTAGAAGACCTGCCTGTTTTAGACAGTGAGGGTCAAGCTAAGTTCGACGTGATTGTGGATGAAGTTCCCGATACCACCCGATTGCTTTCGGGCCGTGTCATTGTGCGGCTGAGTGAAAATGGCGGCCGTGCCATTGAGCGCGAATTAGCGCTGGCTATCGCGCCGACTGCCGATGTCATTGGCATCAAGCCAGCATTTACAGACGGGCAATTACCTGAAGGGGCACAGGCAAAGTTCAGCATAATTGCTGCAAACCCGGAAGGTGAGCAAATTGGCTTAAGCGGCGTTGAATGGACACTTTTGAAAGTTGAACAAAATTACCAATGGTACCGGGAAGGCGAATCGTGGCGCTATGAGCCCGTCGAATTCACGACTAAAATTGGTGGCGGCATTGTCGATACCAAAGCTGATGACGTGGCAAATATTTCATCGAATGTCGGCTGGGGCCGTTACCGGCTTGAAGTGCAAGAAAAAGGTGGCGCCGGAGCTATATCCAGTGTCGTATTTGATGCGGGCTATTATGTTGCTGCAGCTTCGACGGAAACACCTGATGGTCTCGAAATTGCGCTTGATAAAGCCATGTATAAAATTGGCGATACGGCACAATTGAAGTTTTCGCCACGTTTTGCAGGTGAAGCTCTGGTGACAATTGGCTCTGAAAAACTGCTGTCCACTTTTGTCGTATCCGTCCCTGAAGGCGGTTCAACTCTGGCTATCCCTGTTTTGGCTGAGTGGGGCGCGGGGGCCTATGTTACCGCGGTGCTTTACCGACCGGGTGCAGCACTGGAAAGCCGGATGCCCATGCGCGCCATTGGTGTAAAATGGCTGGGAATTGATCCTGAAAATCGCAAACTTGCGGTGAAATTTGAAGTGCCGGAAAAAATACAACCCGATAACACGTGGACGATTCCGGTAAGCGTAACGGGTATTGAAGCCGGTTCTGAAGCCTATGTCACATTGGCTGCTGTTGATGTGGGCATATTAAATCTCACAAATTATCAAGCACCAGCGCCAGATGACTGGTATTTCGGTCAACGCCGTTTGGGTCTTGAAATGCGGGATCTTTATGGCCGTTTGATTGATGGTTCGGCAGGTGAAAGTGGTAAACTTCGAACCGGCGGCGATGGCCCGATGGCAACATCAAAAGGCAATCCTCCAACAGAAAAACTCATGGCGCTGTATTCGGGAATTGTGAAGCTTGATGATCAAGGCCGCGCAGTCATCAATCTGGATGTGCCACAATTTAACGGTACGGCAAAGTTGATGGCGGTCGCTTGGTCTACGGCCGGTGTGGGGCATGCAACGCAAGATGTGATCGTTCGCGACCCAGTCGTGATCATGGCAAGTACACCGCGGTTTATGGCGGAGGGCGATCGATCCCGTATGCTGATTGAACTGGTCAATACGGATGGCCCTGCGGGTGATTATACGCTTACGATATTATCGGCCAATGGCAGTTTAACGACTGGCCCCTATAGTGCCGTCAACAACTTGTCTGCTGGCGCAAGCGCTACAATTGAAGTTCCGTTGCTGGCGACAGGTATTGGCACCGGCGAACTGACACTTGCGCTGTCTCATGCTTCCGGTCTGATTCTGAATCATAGCCAAATTGTGCCGGTTCGCGCGCAAAATCTGCCTGTCACAACACGGTTTGAAGTGCCGCTGTCCGCCAATGGCGGCAAGGTCACGATTGACCGCGAATTGCTGAGTGCCAGCATTTTGGATGATGCAAGTGTGAGCATTTCGGTTGCTGCTTCCAACGCTTTTGACGTGCCATCTTTGTTGATGGCGCTCGACCGCTATCCGTATGGTTGCGCCGAGCAAACCACCAGCCGCGCATTGCCTCTGCTCTATGTTGCCGAGCTTTCAGCCAGCGCTGGCTTGGAACCTGATCCAGCGATTAAACAACGGATTGACGCTGCAATTGCGAGGGTACTTAATTACCAGTCATCAACCGGCAGCTTTGGCCTTTGGAGTCCCGGCAGTGGGGATAGCTGGCTTGATGCCTATGTAACGGATTTCTTGACGCGCGCACGCGAACAGGGTTTTGTCGTTCCCGACCAGGCTATGATGCAGGCTTTGGACAATCTTCAAAACACGCTGTCTTATGAAAATGATGTAAACGCGCGCGGCTCTGAAATTGCTTACACGCTTTATGTTTTGGCTCGTAACCGGCGCGCCTCTATGAGTGATCTTCGCTATTATTCTGAAAGCCAATTGGACCTATTGGCCTCGCCCATGGCGCGTGCCCAAATTGGGGCCAGTTTAGCACTATATGGCGATCAACCGGCAGCCGAGCGCGCGTTTGGATCGGCGTTGCAGCAAGCAAAAAATGTTGCTGCAGTTGACCAGAGCCGCCGCGATTACGGTTCGCCTTTGCGTGATGGTGCAGCAATGCTGGCTTTGGCTGCAGAGACCAAACCGGCAATTTCAACGCTGGGTGATATGGTTTCTTATGTTAGCGCTGTTAAGAGCCAAACACGCTTTTCCAGCACTCAAGATGATGCTTGGATGCTTTTAGCAGCCCGAGCTTTGGCCGATGAAAACAGGGAAATCAATTTGGCCGTCGATGGCACTGCCCACTCTGGAGCATTTGCCCGCAGATTGGCCGGTGAAGAGCTTGAAGTGACGCCGGTTTCAATCGTCAATAACGGAACCAAAGCCTTGATTGCAACCATCACTTCAATCGCCGCACCAGTTCAATCACCGCCCGCTGGCGGCAATGGCTTTAGTATAGACCGTAAATTCTATAATCTGGAAGGCGAAGAAACGACTGTCGCCAATGTGAAGCAGAACCAGCGTTATG
This sequence comes from Limoniibacter sp., assembly GCA_031422195.1. Lineage (GTDB taxonomy): Bacteria > Pseudomonadota > Alphaproteobacteria > Rhizobiales > Rhizobiaceae > JALOTE01. The sequence continues at coordinate 3,196 of JANOPZ010000133.1, forward strand.
TTGTTGTGCTAACAATAAAAGAAGCCAATGCATGGCCTTCGCGTTTGTTGGTAACGGATCTTCTATCAAGTGGATTTGAGATTGATAATCCGCGGATCGTTGGGTCTGCCGAATTGCCGAACTTTCCTTGGCTTGGCGCGGTTGAATTTGCGCACACTGAATATCGTGACGACCGGTTTGTTGCAGCGTTTAACCGCACCGGCGGTGAAGCACGCAGCTTTTCATTCGCCTATGTTGTGCGTGCCGTAACACCGGGAACATATGTTTTGCCGGCGGCCAGTGTGGAAGATATGTATCGCCCGGAATTTTCCGCCCGGACAGCAACCGGTTTGATGGAAGTGACGGCAAACTGATATGAATAATCGGCAGCGGATGCGTTTTGCTGCCGGGTTTGTGATTGCAATTCTTCCGGTAATTGCCTTGACTGGCTTTGCAATCTTAGACCGCTTATACCCGCTTAACATGCCGGCCCAGTTTGTGGTCTCCACTGAAGTGGTTGACCGCGACGGGCAATTGCTACGCCCGTTTGCGACCGCTGAAGGGCGATGGCGACTGCCCATAAAGCTGGCAGATGTCGATCCGCAGTTTTTGAAAATGCTGATCACATTTGAAGACAAGCGGTTTTATAAGCATGATGGTGTTGATGCTTGGGCGATAGGCCGAGCCGCACTGCAATTTATCCGTAACGGGCGGATTGTTTCCGGTGGCTCCACGATCTCGATGCAATTGGCGCGTTTGAATGAGCCACCTTCGGCGCGGGGTTTACCGCTAAAACTCAGACAGATGTTTCGCGCGCTACAAATTGAACGATCGTTCAATAAAAAACAGATTCTAGAGCGCTATTTAACCGTTGCGCCTTATGGCGGCAATCTTGAAGGTCTGCGTGCGGCGTCGTTGGCCTATTTCGGCAAAGAGCCGCGCAAATTGGCGTTACAGGAAATCGCTTTGTTGGTAGCTTTGCCGCAGTCACCAGAATCTCGCCGACCTGATCGCAAACCCGAAAATGCCAAACTTGCCCGCGACCGCGTGTTGCAACGAATGGCCGATGCCGGGGCGATTGAACCAAGTGAAATTGCCCGTGCTTCGGCATTAAAGCTGGATGCAAATCGTCGCGGCCTGCCAACTTTAGCGCCACATCTGGCAGAAACCGCGCATTTTAATGCAGTAAGCCAACAAAGCGTTTCGCTGACCTTAAACAAAGCCAGCCAGCAAGCGTTGGAACACGTTGCCAAGGATGCCGCGCGGCGCCTCGGTGCAAATTTGTCGGTGGCTATGATTTTGGCAGACAGCGGCACTGGCGAAATTTTAGCGGAAGTGGGTTCCGCAAATTATTTTGATGGCACGCGCGCCGGTTGGGTGGATATGGCCCGTGCGCCGCGCTCGCCGGGATCAACTTTGAAGCCATTCATTTATGCGCTGGCTTTTGATGAGGGCGTGGCTGCGCCCGAGACGATTATTTCAGATCGGCCAGTGAATTTTGGCGGCTACCGCCCGCGCAATTTTGACACGACCTATCAAGGTGATGTGTCTGTGCGCGAAGCACTGCAAATGTCGCTGAACGTGCCTGCGGTTCTGCTGCTGGAGTCTGTTGGTCCGGCCCGGCTGGTTCAGCGATTTAAGCGGGCAGGCCTAACCCCAGAATTTCCCAAAGTGGAGCAGCCCGGGCTCGCCATTGGTCTTGGTGGAGTTGGCCTATCTTTGGCGGATTTGGTTCAGGCTTACGGGATGCTTGCCAATGGTGGCATGAAGGTAACGCTGACCAATGGGTTAAACGGCCCGCCTCAATGGCAAAAACCTGAACGCATTTTATCGGAGCGAGCCGCATGGCAAGTGACAGAGGTTTTAGCTGGAATATCACCGCCCGCAGGAGTAGCACCGCGCGTTTTAGCATATAAAACCGGCACCAGTTATGGTTACCGCGATGCATGGTCGATTGGGTATGATGGTCGTTATGTATTGGGTGTTTGGGTCGGGCGCGCCGATAATGGCGCGGTGCCTGGAGCAACAGGCGGCGGCACAGCCGCACCAATTTTGTTTGAGGCGTTCAACCGTTCGGGCCTTGCGCCTGTTCCGTTTCGCAAGGCACCCCAAGGCACTGCCAAAATGGCAACGACCGATTTGGCTGACGGCTTGAAGCGTTTTGTGCCCAAAACTTCCGACCTCGTTCCGATTGCAGGTGATGTGGTTGCCCCTGAAATCATTTATCCGCCTAAAGACGCGCGTGTTGAACTTGCCAGCAACGCTGAAGGAATACTGTTACCCTTGGTTCTGAAGGTGCAGGGCGGCAAAGCACCGTTCCGGTGGATTGCAAATGGAAAACCGGTTGAGCCTGTTTCCCGCCGCCGTAGCTTGTCTTGGCAACCAGATGGCGCTGGATATTCAAGCCTTACTGTGATTGACGCAGGCGGCAAGGCAGCCAGCGTGAATGTGTTTTTGGAAGTCAAGTGACCGGTTTTACTGCCTGATGTTTTGTTTGTCGCGGTTGATCTAAAATACGAAATGGCGATGGCCGGTTTTTCCAGTGATCTGCACATGCAACGGCTTGAACTTCGGACTTGCTTGTAATCCGGGGCGCGGTTTGCACACTTTCACTGTCGGCAAAAAAGGTTGCGCTGGCACATAAGTGGTTTGACCTGAAAAAGAAGTTGCCGCAGGGCCAATGACACAATTGCTGCCCATCGTTGAACAGCGTTTTATCGACACTGATGCGAGGCTTGAATGCGCAGTTTATGCAAGGTGTTTAGACTATCCTAAATGAATGTGGTGGGTCCGGAGGGACTCGAACCCCCAACCAAGCGGTTATGAGCCGCCGGCTCTAACCATTGAGCTACAGACCCCACACATGTGCCCCGCATAAGGTGTTTTAGCGTCAGGCTCAAGCGGGGTTTTAGGTTTTTCGTTGTGCTGTGCCAGAAAGTGCGACAGCGCCGATGATAATTGTGCCGACGAGAATTTCACGGAGGTAACTGTTTATGCTGAGTTGTGTCAGGCCGTTTGACAATAATCCGAGCATGGCAACACCGATTAGTGTGCCAAAGACACGCGGTTCGTTTTTGGTGTTCATTGTCATGCCGAGAAATACAGCAGCAATTGCATCCAGCATTAAGCCTGCGCCTTGGATCGGGTTGGCTGATGCAACGCGGCTGGTCAGCATGAGGCCGGCGATGGCTGCTCCAAAGCCGACCAGCGCAAATGCTGCAAGACGCACGGCTTTGACATTGATACCGGCCAATCGGGCGGCTTCAACGTTGCCGCCAATGGCGCGGATGTGGCGGCCAAATACCAATTTTTGCATCGTAAACCAAACAGCAAATAAAATGACTGCCGCCAGAATAACCAGATTTGGCAATGTCAAAATCTGATCAGCCGATTTCCACATTGGGATGCCGCCCTTTGCCAACCCGGAAAATGTTGCTGGAATTGCCGAGCCGAAAATAGTTTTACCACCACTGATCAAAAACGCGGTACCAGAAATAATTGTCAAAGTGCCAAGCGTGGCGACAAAGGGCAAAATTCCTAAAAAACTGATCAATATGCCGTTGAGTAAGCCGCACGTAAAGCCAGCTGAGAGCGCCGCCAAAATTCCCAAAATTACTGAGCTTGTCGATTGAAAGATCAGCGCTGCAACAATACCGGCAAGGCTGGCAATCGAACCGACGCTAAGATCAAAATCCCCCATCGCCATAACGATGGTCATCGTCATAGCGACCACCGCCAAAATGCTCATTTGTTGGGCAATGTTTATGAGATTGCGCGGTGCTAAAAATGTTTCCGGCAAAAGAATGGTGAACACCAACACCATGATTGCAAGGCCGGTAATCGTTCCATAATGGCGGAGGTGGGAAATCATGGGTTGTTTCCCGGACTAGAAATTGAATGAGCTGATCTTAATTTTCCTACCCTTCCAGACGCCGGTTTGCGGCCCCTGAGGATGAAGGAATTGAGTTTTGTCACTTGTTTGCATAGGGCGCTTTTATGAATATTTGCGCCGTTTCATCGAAAAATAACACAACCTCCTTCACCCTAAGGGCCGCGATGCGGGGTTTCAAAGGGCGAAGGCGATTTGCAGTCAATTCAATTCAATTCAATTCAATTCGTTTCATTCGCCCACATTCGCAGCAGTAATCAGCTTTGTTGGCACATAGATCACGCTTTGTTTGATGGTTTCACCCGCCATATGCCGTTTTACAGCGTTTGCGGTCGCAGCACCAATGCCTTTGAAATCTTGCGCCATTGACGCTTCGAAATTGCCGCCTTTTGCAATTGCAGCGCGTGCATCCGGGTTTGCATCAATGCCGGTGATGACAATGCCTTCGCCGCCACGGCCTGCAGCTTCAATGGCTTGCATTGCGCCTAACGCTGGCTGATCCCATGCTGCCCAAACGGCGGCGATTGAACCTTTTTCAGGATTGGCAGCCAAAATAGCTTCCATCTTGGCGCGGCTGTCGGCAATGCCGCCATCAGCAACATCGGGCGTTACGCGGTCAAGCACGGCGATGTCGGCGTTATTTTTGAAAATGGCGTCGGCGATAATACCGCGCTGTTGTACAGGCGGGAAAGCGTCGAACACAAACATCACCACTTTGCCTTTACCACCAATGCGGTTGGCAACATAGGTTGCCGTGTCTGCGGCCATAGCATAGCCGTTGGATGTGACATTGGTAACCAGTAGGGGATTGGCGCCTGCATCCATGCCAAATACTGGAACGCCAGCTGCTTTTGCGGCCTCTAAGCCAGCAGCAACCTGAGCGGGATCAACGTTGATAACCACCGCGTCGACCTTCTGAATGGCAGCAGTTTCAAGCGCGGCTATCACGGCAGCGACATCGCCTTTGGTATCAACAACATTAACGTCCCAACCATTGGTTTTGGCTTCTGCTTGAAACGCTTCGACGTAAAACTGGGTCCCGGGCTGAGCGAGGTAAGGTGTGATGACTGTCACTTTGCCTGCGGCGTAAGCTGCACTTGCGCAAAGTGCGAGCGCGGCTGCTCCTAGCAGGGTTGTAAAGCTGCGACGGGTGAGTGATGCAAATGTCATTTGATGCCTCCCAAGGCGTTCTGTAATTATTTTTATGCCTAGCACGGCTTTTGCCACCGCTTCAATCTTGATTAAAGGCGTAAGGCTTGTGCAAATGGATCATGGCAAACTCATTTCACAATTTGGCGTCCGGCCCCTATATGATCGGCCTTGATGTTGGCACCACGAGTGTCAAAGCGGGGTTGTTTGATGCTTATGGCGTGCAATATGCCGCGTTTTCAGAGCGATACCCAACTGAGCGGCCTGAAATTAGCCATGCAACACATAACCCGGATGATTGGGTGCGGCTGGTTGAAAATGCGCTGCACATGGTTTCGACGGGTGCTCCATCAGGCTCAATTGTTGCTGTTGGTCTCACCAGCCAAGTTAATACGCATGTTTTTGTGGATGAAAATTTAGAGCCGTTAATGCCAGCATTCACTTGGCAGGATACGCGGTGTGCTGATGTTGCAGCCACGCTGGATACGCTTGTATCCATTGACGACAAAATCAAATGGTGGGGCGCTCCATTGCCTATTGATGCCAGCCATGTGCTGGCGCGAATAGCCTATGTGAAACAGAATTATCCGGAGGTGTGGGCAAAGACCAGATATGTGCTTGCGCCCAAAGACTATTGCATCGCCAAGTTGACGGGTGAAATTCTCACCGATCCAATGACCGCCTTCGGTGTTGTCGATGGCCAGCTGATGTTGATCGGGTCTTTGGTTTCCCTTGTCGAAGGCGCACACGAAAAACTGCCGGCAATTGCCGGTTTTACCACCTATGCGGGCAAAATTCGAAATGGGTTTTCTTGCGCTGGCGCAGTCATGGTTGTTGGTGCGATGGATGCTTGGGCCGGGTTTTTGGGGGCAGGTGCGGCCAAAAACGGTGATGCGGTTTATCTGAGCGGCACCAGTGAAATTTTGGGGGTGGTGTCAAAGACCAAGGTGCCAACGCCGGGCGTAATTGCGTTTCCTGAGTGTGAAAATTTAATCATCCATGCAGGGCCAACGCAATCAGGCGCTGCCTCGCTTGACTGGGCATCCCAACTTTTCAACCGGCCTTTGAGTGAGTTATTGTCTATGGTTGCAGCGCTGGATCCGGCAATGGCAGTGCCGGTATTCCTGCCGCATTTGGATGGCGAACGCGCGCCATTATGGGATCCGCAGTCTCGAGGTGCGTTTGCAGGGGCAAGCGCGCAAATGGGCCCGGCACATTTTACGCTGGCTGTGTTGGAGGGCGTTGTTTATGCCGTACGCTTGCTTTTGGAGAGCTTGCAACAGTCAGCCGCCCTGACACCAAACCAATTCATGCACGCTGGCGGCGGGGCACGGTCTGATGTGTGGTGCCAAATCCGCGCCGATGTTTTGGGCACTCCAATTGCGCGATTGAAAAATCTTGATGCAGGCGTTGTCGGCGCTGCAATGCTCGCAGGTGTCGGGGCAGGGGTATTTTCAAGCATTCGTGAAGCTGCAAAGATTTTTGTTCATACAGAACGTCTCTTTGAGCCCCGGCAAAGTTTGGCGGCGCGGCATCATGATGGTTTTGCAAGATATCAGCTGCTTTACGATCAATTGAGGCTTTTCAATTCGCAATAATGTTCCCGTCATCTTATCGGCACAATTGAGCCAGATGGCTGTTGTCAGCAAAAACAGATTTTGCTTTCACGTGAGATGAGGAGTTTCTCAACCGTGCTTCAAAACAGTATTCGCGCAATTGCGCTTGGCCCTATTTTGGCTCTTGGATTTATGACGCAAATGGCTTTGGCGCAAAATTTTGATCCGCGGTCGATTATCAATGTCTCAGCCACTGGTGAGACATCGATTGCGCCAGATTTGGCCTATCTCAGGCTGGCTGTTATGCGCGAAAGTGCTACGGCCCGTGAAGCGCTCACTGCCAATAATGCGGCAATGGCAGAAGTTTTGGCGGCTATGAAAGCCTTTGGTATTGCTGATAAAGATCTGCAAACATCAGGGTTTTCAGTCAATCCGATTTACGTTTACCCGAACGCTGACCAACCACAGACGCCACCAAAAATCACGGGGTATCAGGTGAGCAATGCACTTTCAGTTCGCGTGCGTGATTTGGCTAAATTGGGAGAAGTACTTGATCAGGCTGTGACTCTTGGCGTCAATTCCGGTGGTAATGTCACATTTGGCAATGAAAATCCGGATGCTGCGATCAAAGAGGCCCGTATCGAAGCCATGAAAGAAGCTGTAGATAAGGCAAAGGTTTTGGTTGAGGCGGCAGGCACTAAACTCGGCAAAATTATTTCGATCAATGAAAGCTCCAATGCGCCACAGCCGATGGCGATGATGGCGCGTATGGAAATGGCTGATGCGGCTGCGCCAAAATCGGTACCAATGGCAGCTGGCGAAAGCAGCTATAGTGTCAACGTCAATGTGTCGTTTGAGATTGTTCAGTGATTAAATTTTGTGCCAGTTCTGAAACGGAATTGGCGCTTAATCTTCAGCGATTTGCCGCAACCACTCTGCCATATCACGGTAGCTGGTGATCCGCGTGATTTTGCCATCATCAACGTCAAAGAATATTCCTGCTTTCATTGAAAACCGCTGACCGTTCGCCGCGGGAAAACCTTCAAGTGTTGCCACATAAGTGCCACGCCAAGTGTATTCCACTGCGCCATGCGATCCGTCGTCTGAACTCAAGATAACGGCGTCGGCCAACCGTTCTTTGAAATGCGCGGCAATGCTGGCGAGCCTAAAACGCAGATTTTCCAGCCCTATTTCGCGTTTGCTTTGACTCATGTCAAACGCAACATCTTCATGCATTATCGCCAAAATTGCAGCGCTATCATTGTTATTGGCGGCGTCAATATAGGCTTTAATCAAGCTTTCAGTGATCTGGCGGCTCATCGGTTCAACTCACGGTTCTTGATCGAGAATATGTGGGAAATAGTCTTCGCCGGTTTCCAGCTCGGTTTCAACGGCTGTGATTTTACCGCGTACTGACACTCCCTGCCGGTGTATTTCCTCGCGGTCGCCACACACCAAATGGTGCCAAGGGAAAAGGTCTTCACCGTCCATAACAAGCTTATATGCACAAGTCTTCGGCAGCCACGATAATTCACCCACATTTTGAATATCTAAGGTGACACAATCTGGTACCTGAATGCTGCGGTTGGAATAGTCTGTACAGCGACAAGTACCTTCATCAAACAAGCGGCAAATTACAGAAGTGTAGAAAATCTCCGCTGTATCTTCATCTTCGATTTTCGATAAGCAGCACTTGCCACAGCCATCGCAGAGGCTTTCCCACTCGGCAGCAGACATTTGGGCAAGGGTTTTGGTTTTCCAAAAGGGCAAGGCGTTTTCCATAGCTGCCTTATAAACGAGTTGAAGATTGATGCCATATTGAAGATAGGCCTTTGCGTTTAACAATTGCCTGCCTAGATAAGTCTGTAAATGGAGCCTGACTTGATGCCACTTTCTAAGCACGATATTCGCGAAAAGTTAAATGCAATAATAACGCCTTCCGGCAAAGGGTTGGGCAATTCCGGGGTGCTATCAGAGATTTTTGTGGCCGATGGTAAGGTGTTCTTTTCGCTATCGGTTGAAGCAGACGACGCGCAAATCTATGAGCCTATCCGGGCTGCTGCTGAAGCTTTGGTAAAAAGTTTGCCGGGAATTAGCAATGTTGCCGTAGCGCTTACCGCGGAACGAAAAGCTGCCAGTGGCCATGATCATGGCCACTCTCACGCCCACTCTCACGCCCATGCAAGTGCCCATGCAAGTGCCCCCGCCACTCCGCCACCGCAGCGCGCTAAGCCGGATATTCCCGGGATTAAACATATTATAGCGGTTGCTTCGGGCAAAGGGGGTGTCGGCAAATCTACCACTGCAGTGAATTTGGCTTTGGGATTGGCTGCATTGGGCTTGAAAATTGGTATTTTAGACGCGGATATCTATGGCCCATCCATGCCGCGACTACTCGGTCTTCGGGGCCAACCTAAAACCACTGACGGTAAACGCATGATACCGATGGAGGCTTGGGGCGTTAAAGCTATGTCGATGGGCTTTCTCGTTGAAGAAGAAACGCCGATGATCTGGCGTGGACCGATGGTTATGTCGGCGCTGACGCAAATGCTGCGTGAGGTTGAGTGGGGTCAGCTCGATGTGCTGGTGGTTGATATGCCGCCCGGCACCGGCGACGCACAACTGACTATGGCGCAAAATGTGCCGCTGGCTGGGGCTGTTATTGTTTCAACGCCCCAAGATTTGGCTTTGATTGATGCGCGGCGCGGGGTTGCGATGTTTCGGAAGGTCAATGTGCCCATTTTGGGTATAATCGAAAACATGAGCTATTTCATCGCGCCCGATACCGGCAATCGCTATGATATTTTTGGACATGGCGGCGCTAAGGCTGAAGCAGCGCGTATTGATGTTCCGTTTCTGGGGGAAGTGCCGCTGGATATGCAGATTCGCGAAAATTCAGATTCCGGTCGGCCGCTGACCGGTTCAGAACCAGACGGTATCCACGCAAGGACCTATATCGAAATGGCCGAAAAAATTTCTAACGCATTAAATGTTGGAACCAAACGCGGAGCGCCGCGTTTCATCTTTGAATAGGTGCTGCAAATTCAGCCTGTGTTCATCAGGTGGCGCTAATTTTGCCATGTTTGCAGTTTTCTGCTAGAAACTTAGAGTCACGTGGTCCTCAGGGAGTCAAACTATGAAAAACACACTTTTTGCCGCTATTATTGCACTATCATCGGTGGGTATGCTCTCAGCTTGCACAACCACTGAAAAAGGCGCTGTGGGTGGCGCAGTAGCAGGCGCTTTGATCGGGCAAGCCGTCGGTGGAAACACGCAATCGACTTTGATCGGAGCTGGTATTGGCGCGGTAGGTGGAGCTGTTGCCGGTGAATTGATTGGCCGTCAAGCAAACGGCAATTGCGTTTATCAGCGCGCCAACGGTACCCAGTTTCTAGGACGGTGCCCTTCTTAAGCTGAAACAGCTTCTTTGAATAGTTTTCGTAACGCGCCGTGTTGAACAAACACGGCGCGTTTCTATTTTAATGACATTGATTGAACCCGTTCAGGAAAGACATTGCGCATGATCGCTACTTACATCGTTTCACTTTTGGTTTTTCTGGCAATCGATGCCATTTGGCTTGGCTTCATCGCGCGCGATTTTTTTGTGACGCAAATGGGGCCTTTGCTGCGTGACGATCCGAACTTGGTGGTTGCAGCTGCGTTTTATTTGGTCTTCGTGGCCGGAATTATTTATTTTGCGGTTTTGCCTGCATTGCGTGAAGGTTCATTCATGATGGCAGTGCTTAACGGCGCATTCCTTGGCTTGCTCGCCTATGGCACTTACGACATCACGAATTTGGCTGTGCTTAAGGGCTATCCGCCTCTTCTTGCCGCAGTAGACATGACTTGGGGCACGTTCTTATCAGGGCTGACGGCTGGGGCCGGGTATTATACGGCTAAAACAGTTGGCTGGAGTGTTGGTTAACGTCCGGATCTAATCTGGCTTAGGGTACGTGCCGGGGTGATCGCTTCCGGGTCTATTTGAAGTTCTAAAATTGATGGCAATAGGCTTGCTTTTGCGCGTTCAAATGCGGCCCCAAATTCGTTCGTCGCTTTTACAGTTTCGCCGTATCCGCCATAAGCGCGGGCAAGAGCTGCAAAGTCAGGGTTGGTGAGTGCGGTTGCGGAAACGCGGGCAGGATAATCCCGCTCTTGATGCATACGAATTGTCCCGTACATGTTATTGTTAATAACCAGCACGATGACGGGCAATTTGTACTTTACCGCCGTGGCGAACTCTTGCCCATGCATCATAAAGCAACCGTCGCCCGCAAAGCAAACAGTCTGCCTGTCTGGAAATGCCAGTGCTGCTGCCACAGCTGCTGGCAAGCCGTAGCCCATAGAACCAGATGTTGGCGCAGCCTGAGTAGCGAACCGCTGAAACCGGTGGAACCTGTGCAACCACGTCGCGTAATTGCCAGCGCCATTGGTCATGATTGTATCCGGTGCGATATTGTCTTCCAGCCAATTCATAATCTCAGCCATATTCAATGTGCCGGGCTGCTTAATGGGCGGAGTTGACCATTTCGAATAATCGGCATGCGCTTCAATTGCAGCTTCGTTACTGCGTGATGTCGGCGGAAGCAAAGCTGTTAGCGCCGCACTGAAATTTGCCGGTGTTGAAACAATGCCTAGGTCGATATTATAGATTTTTCCGATTTCCGCAGCGCCGGAATGAATATGAATAAGTTGCTGTTTTGGGCGCGGGATAGTCAGTAATTCATAGCCTTGGCTTGGCATTTCACCGAGGCGGCCGCCCACCAGTAAAATCAAATCAGCATCATCAATCCGTTTGCGCAGTTTCGGGTTGATGCCAATGCCAATATCGCCCGCATAATTGGGGTGCTTATGGTCAAACAGCATTTGCCTGCGAAACGAAACGGCGACTGTGAGGCACCATTTTTCAGCAAAAGCCCGGAATTCTCCAATTGATCTTTCGGTCCATCCCGAACCTCCAAGAATGGCAATCGGCTGCGCTGCCGCTGCTAACATGGCCGCCATTGCGGCGATATTTTCAACTGTTGGAGTAGGGTGCTCAGGTGTTGCAATAATTGCTGTGCCATCGGCCAACTCCGTTAGAATGTCTTCCGGAAGTGCGACAATCACGGGGCCCATCCGCCCTGATTGAGAGACATGAAATGCGTTTGCTACTGCGACCGGGATTTCAGCTGCTGACATAGGTTGAAAAACTGCTTTGGCAATACCGCCAAAAAACTGCGTATAATCAATTTCTTGAAAGGCTTCTTTGCCAAGATGAACCCGCGCAACTTGTCCGATGAACAAGATCATGGGCGTTGAATCCTGCGAAGCAACATGTACACCAGCAGAAGCATTGGTTGCACCTGGCCCGCGAGTGACAAAGCAAATGCCGGTCTTTCCGGTAAGCTTGGAATGGGCATCCGCCATCATGGCAGCGCCACCTTCTTGGCGGCATGTGATCACGTCGATATTGCTATCCACTAACGCGTCAAGCACGGCCAAGTAGCTTTCGCCCGGCACACAAAACAATCGATCAACGCCATTGGCAATCAGACTTTCAACTACATGCTGGCCACCAGATTTCATAATTTTTTTCGATTCAACTCAGCCAATATTTCAGCGTTATGTTCTCCAAGGCGCGGGCTGGGCCTGCCACTGTCAACTGCAACACCGTCAAACATAATTGGCGTGCGAACGCCGGGGATCATGTTGCCGTCTTGGTCGGGCGCGTTAACCACTAATTCACGGTGCAGAATTTGGGGGTCGGCAAACATTTCGGAGATTTTGTTAATCGGGCCTGACGGCACGGCATTTGCCTCGCACGCCCGAAGCAGATCATCCCGTTTCCATTTTATTGTTTGGGCTTTTAGCAAAGCCGTTAGGGCTTGGTGGTTGGCCAAACGCATCTCATTGGTTGCAAAGCGCATATCTTCTGCAACGCCACCGATATTGAGAATGGTGCACAGGCGGTGGAATTGTCCATCATTGCCGACAGCCAAAATGATATGGCCGTCGCTGACCTCAATGACTTCATAAGGTGCGATATTCACGTGACTATTGCCGACCCTGCGCGGATTTTTACCAGATGCCAAATAATTCATGCCCTGATTGGCCAGTGCGGCGGCCTGCACATCGAGCAATGCCATATCGATAGTGCAACCTTTACCGGTTCGCGCGCGTTCGATGAGCGCGGCTTCAATTGCAACAACTGCATAAACGCCAGTGAACAGATCCGCCACAGCCACGCCAGACTTCATCGGCTCGCCATCTGGCACACCGGTAATCGACATCAGACCCGACATGCCTTGCACAATGTAATCGTAGCCCGCAAAGTGGGCATATGGCCCGTCCTGCCCGAAGCCGGTTATCGAGCAATAAATCAACCCGGGGTTTTCCGTTTGCAAACTAACGGCATCGAGGCCGAATTTGGCCAGCCCGCCCACTTTGAAATTCTCGACAACAACGTCGGCGGTTTTCACCAAACGACGAACAATCTCACGGCCTTCGGCGGTGCGAAAGTCGGCAACGATAGAACGTTTGCCGCGATTAGCAGCATGGTAGTATGCGGCGGAAAGATTGGATCCATCGTTAGCTTCAATGAAAGGTGGCCCCCAATGGCGTGTGTCATCACCGTCCGGGTGTTCAACCTTGATAACGTCGGCGCCCATATCTGCCATAATCTGGCAAGCCCAAGGCCCTGCCAGCACGCGGGCGATTTCAATGACGCGGATCCCTGCAAGGGGTTTAGGTCTTTGTACATTATTGCTTTGCTGAACTGACATGGCTGTTGCGATAGCAGAGGCTTAAATCTTAATCCATCCTGCAATCGATTGGTCGGCCCACGTGATAAACTCAGCAGTCACTTGGTTGCGATTAATGTCGTTGAGACATTCATGTCGGCCCTCGGGATCAATTTGAATTTGTGTTTTTGCAAAATCCAGGGCTTGAAACCGCGCTGCCAAAGTTTCGGTGGCCTTGCCAAAATCGCTTGCAGGATCGTGTTGGCTGCCACGAATGTGAATTGGCAAGTTACGCGGCAGTTTTTTCAAATTCTCGTCGTTTGCACCCGCAAAAATTAAATCAAAAATATCTTGCCACATAGCGACGCTGGCGTCCCAGCCACATAAAGTATCAGCGATATAGGCATCAACTTCTGTTGTATCACGCGACAGCCAGTCGAAATCGGTGCGGCGGTTTTTTATGGTTTTGGCCCAAGCGCTAAAAGTGAGTTTCGGCAGCACGCGCGAAGGCACATCACTGCCAAGCCGAAAGCGCTCAAACTTTAAGATTGCTTGTGCGACACGCCCTAATACACCGGCAGAAAAATTGCTGTTCCACACTGCCAAACCCGCCGCGCGGCCGGGGTGTTTGATGGCGTGGTTAAGTGCAATCAACCCGCCCATTGAATGGCCAAATGTAATAACTGGAAGGCCAGGGTGCCGGCTGGCAATGAGTGTATGAATTGCTTCTACATCCATGACAACTTTCTCTGCGCCATCATTTGGCGCAAACATGCCCGCCGGTGCGTTTGACGCAATTGTGCCGCCATGCCCCCGGTGATCTTGCGCATAGGCGTGATAACCGGCGGTGTTAAGCGCTAGGGCAAATCTTTCATAACGCGCTGCGTGTTCGGCCAAACCATGATTGATTTGCACAACACCGCGCGCATTTTTTGAAAGCGAAGCATAAACCTTCAGTTTTGTGCCGGAAGAACTTTCAATGGTTTCTGATTGGAAAATCTGCAAAACAGGATCCGTTCGTTAAAATTCACGGTGGGCACAGGCCGCCGGATTGCTCGGATTTTATCATATCGATTCATGGATCGTTCACCACCCTTTTTTGCAGGGCACTAAGTAGTTTCTGATAGCTCTTACGATCAAAGAGGCGTTGGCGTTTAGCAATCGCCCGGCATTTGCTGGCCAAAGATGCAGATGCGCTAAAGCTGCGGGGTGTTTTTGTGCAAAAGCTCATTTTGATTGCTATTATTATGTCGCCAATTGCTTTGAGCGGTTGCGGCACGGGATTAGCTGATATCACACCAAGTGAAACAAGAACCGCTGTCAAAGTTGCCAGCAACCCATCAATTGTTGATCCGCTTACCGATGGTCCAGCCGTGGGCCAAACGTTAAAGTCAGGCGGTGTTTTAAGTGCCGGGCAATTTAATGCCACACGTATTTCATATGATGCAGCAAGCCAAAAAAGTGCTCAAGCGCGACCAAGTGCGACCCTGCAAAAGAATTCTCGCGGGGCTTATGATGTAACAATTGCCGGCAAAACCACTTCATTTGCTTATGCCGACGAAAAGAGCAGCGGTGACGCTTGGGAGCAGGTTCAAAGGGACCCAGCTGGAAAAGGCATTGTTTACAGTATGACCCTTTGGAATGCAGGTAAGAATGCCCGTGCTGGTATTGAGTCTGATGAGAACGGGCAGAAATTCCATAAAATTCTTGGATACTATGTTTTTGATAACACAGGAACGGGGTCACGCGAGAGAGGCCATTTTGTTGTTGGCAATCAAACCGACGCGTCGCGTATGGCACTCAAAACAAAAACAGCCACGTATAGTGGATATTTTTATTCGAACATCACACCGTCAAACGGTACGCCACCTGATCAGTCAATGGCTGCCACTGGTGGCCTTAAAATGGTGGCAGATTTCGATAAGAAAACCATCTCTGGCCAGTCAACGGATTTTAAGGTTCGCGATGCCGGGGCGCCCAATTTCAACGATCAAAGCCATACAATTTGGCTGAAAGAAACCGCTATCAATGGCAATTTTTTCAGTGGCAAAATGGATAGCAATCTAGGCGCCATGAACGGTTCGTACACAGGCCAATTTTATGGCGGCAACGCACAAGAAGCAGCAGGGGTTTTGACAGCCAACACGGGTGGAAGCCTTACAGAGGGCTTTTTCACCACTGTTTTGGAGCCCGCTCCATGACTTGGCTGAACTGATTGACTTGGCTGAACTGATTGAATTCACACGGTTGCGCGCAAGGGGACATGCGGTGCTTTCCACTTTTACAAGACAGGCTTTGCTTGCTGCGAGGGTTGCGGTATTGGCCGCTTCTTTTGGGCTGAGCGGCAGCGCGCTGGCAGCACCGCAGCCCGTCACTATTGAAGCCCTGTTCATTGCACTTGGCCAAGCTGATTGGAACGCTGCGGACGAGCTGGCCTCTAAACTCGACCGCGTGGCAGAAGACAACTCGCTGTTTACGACATTTGCCCGCGCCACAAAACTGGTTGCAAACGGTGCCTGTGCATCAGGCGGGCCTCTTGCAACCACAGTGGTCAGCCGCTCACCACTGTTTTTGCCCGCCTATGATTTAATTGCCAAATGCTTAGTTGAAGCCGGTGAGCCGGATAAAGCCGCTGCTATGTTTGACGATGTTGCTTCTAAGTTGAATAACGGGGCTGAACGCGACCAGATCCTTGCCCGGGCACAATCTCTTCGCCCGGATATGTCAGCGCGATATAATGTTGACGTCAATTTCCAGCCTTCAACCAATGTCAATCGCGGCACAGACAATCAATCAATCAACGGCTGGATGATCTCTGATTCCGCCCGCACCAAAGCCGGCGTGATGGCAGGTGCATTTGTTTCGGGTGATAAGCCGGTTCATGTTTCCAAGCATTTGATCTCCAGCGTGTCTCTTCGGGCAGGTGTTTTCTATGACACGCTTTCACAGCAGATTTTCCCGACGGCACGCCTTGCCGTAAATGCGCGGTATCTGTTGTCGCCGCAAACCAGCGTTGGCGCGGTGGTTGGTTATGAACATATTCATAAAGGCGGCGGGTTTGAATCGGCCAGCCCGAGCGTTGCAGCAGACGTTTGGCATCAAATGTCGCCCACTATGGCATTGGGTGCGCGTGCCGAAATAGCTTACACGCATCACGCCAATAATCCGCAAACCGGCTGGACTGCGCGCGTCAACACAAGCGCAAGTATGGCTATATCTGCAAATGACCGCGTGACCGTCAGTGCGTCTTATGTGCTGGAAGCCCGCAACGCTGATACGCAAAGCTATAACCAGATCGGCCTTCTAACCGAATGGGAGCATGCCTATGAAAGCGGGTTTATTGGCAGCTTAGGCGGCGAAGCTTCGTATCGCCTTTATCAAGCTGATGCATCGACCTTAACCGAAAAACAGCGCAACATTCAAGCCAAAGCCACGATCGGCGTCAGCCATCGCGATTTTATGATCGGCAAATTCAGACCGGAACTCGCATATACATTCACTAAGCAGTGGTCGAATGATGCGTTCAGTGATTTTACCGCTCATGATGTGAGCGTGCGGGCAAAGGCGGCGTTTTAACTACTGCGCCACCAATTCAACGCGCCGGTTTTTGGTTTTGCCTTCTTCGGTTTGGTTGGTGGCCAAGGGCGCAAGCGGGCCAAGGCCTTTGGCAGATAATCTGTCGGATTTGATGCCAGCCTTCACAAGCGCTGCTGTTACAGCTTCGGCGCGGGCCGTGGACAATTTAGTGTTGTAATCCAGCGCGCCTTTGTTGTCAGTGTGGCCAACCACATAAACGCGTGCCTCGGGATCGGTTTTCAGATAGGTCACCATTTCAGCCAATTGCGGCGCGGATTCCGCTTTGATTGTTGCTTGGTCGAAGTCAAAATACAGCCCATAAATTACCACACGGCCATCTGCGCCAATGCCGGTTCCAAGCTGGTC
Source organism: Limoniibacter sp. (assembly GCA_031422195.1). GTDB lineage: Bacteria > Pseudomonadota > Alphaproteobacteria > Rhizobiales > Rhizobiaceae > JALOTE01. The sequence goes on from JANOPZ010000133.1 coordinate 20,430, forward strand.
GGCGGTCAGCGTGATGATCTTATCTTCGCGGGCGCCGGGTTCCACGATTTCGATTAAAACACCCACGCGCCCGCGCAAAGCTTTAGAAATGTCGCCTGAACTGCCGCCCATGTTTTGTCCGGCGAAGACTGCGATGTAAGTCTCTTGGCCTGCATCACCTTGCTTGAGCAGCGCATAGCGCGGGTCGATAATTTTGCTGAACATGCCGCGCGAAACGGCGACGCGGCGCACATCCGCCCCTTCGGATATTACCACTGAGCCCGTGTCATTCCATTTGTATTTAAGGTCTTTGAAATTGGCTCCGCAACCCTTGCCTTCACACTCAAATACCACAGTGAAACCCTTGGCTTTGATGGCATCAATATAATTGCTGAACACATCGAGCGAAGAGCGCTCTTCGGTCGCAGCATAGAGTGTGCGCTGGACTGTGCCTTTTTGCGCCACGGTCTTGGTGAATGCTTTGGCTTTAACATCTGCGGGGCCAGACGGCAGCGATAACTCATCGAACTTTGAAAATGTCTGCCCGACGATTGTGGAGCCTTCATAGCGGCCGGTGAACGCGCTATCTGCCGCGCCTTTAGCATCGGACTTCATCAGTGCGGTGTAATCGGCGGGGTTGGAAAATGCAGTCGTCGTGAAAAGAACGGAAAACAACAGACAAATGAGACGCAAAGGCATGGCCTATCTCCCGCGAGTGGCGATGTGCGAGACTGAAGGCATAACCAACCTAACGTCAAGTGCATATGAAGAAACCTCACCCTACCCCCCGTTGCCCTTTGCCACCCTTTCCCCTAAGACCCGCGCAACTCCATTTTTTAGCGATCGGGATGCGCGCACATGGCTCGCCAATTCATCTATCACATGACCGGCCTTTCAAAGGCATATGGCACCAAGAAGGTGCTCGATAATATCCATTTGTCGTTTTATCCGGAAGCCAAAATTGGCATTTTGGGGCCGAACGGCGCGGGTAAATCAACGGTGCTGCGTATTCTTGCAGGCATGGATAAAGAGTGGACAGGTGAAGCTTGGCTGGCTGAAGGCGCGACCTCTGGTTATTTGAGCCAAGAGCCTCAGCTCGATAGTTCAAAGACCGTTTTTGAAAACGTTATGGAAGGCGTAGCCTCAAAGAAGGCGATTCTCGACCGCTATAATGAAGTGATGATGAACTATTCTGACGAGACCGCTGACGAAGGCGCGAAACTTCAGGATTTGATCGACGCGCAAAACCTGTGGGATTTGGAAAGCCAGGTTGAAATGGCGATGGAAGCTTTGCGTTGCCCGCCGGGGGATGCTTCTGTTGATAAACTATCGGGCGGTGAAAAGCGTCGGGTGGCTTTGTGCCAACTTTTGCTGCGTCAGCCCGATTTGCTGTTGCTTGATGAGCCAACCAACCATCTCGATGCTGAAACAATCGCATGGCTTGAAAAGCACTTGCGCAACTATCCCGGCGCCGTGATTATGGTGACCCATGATCGCTACTTCCTTGACAATGTGACGGGTTGGATTCTTGAACTCGACCGCACCAAGGGCATCCCTTACGAAGGCAACTACACGGCTTATTTGAAAGCCAAAGCCAAGCGCATGGAGCAAGAGGGCCGCGAAGATATGGCCCAGCAAAAAGCGCTTTTGAAAGAAAGCGACTGGATCTCACAATCTCCCAAAGCGCGGCAAGCCAAGTCCAAAGCCCGTATTCGCGCCTATGATGAATTGGTTGAAGCTGCCAATGATCGCAAACCGACGGACGCACAGATCGTGATCCCGATTGCCGAACGCTTGGGCAATACGGTTATTGATTTGAAGAATTTGACCAAAAGCTATGGCGACCGTGTGTTGATTGATGATTTGTCTCTGAAACTTCCGGCTGGCGGCATTGTTGGTGTTATCGGGCCGAACGGCGCAGGCAAAACAACGTTGTTCCGCATGATCACGGGGCAAGAAACACCGGACAGCGGTTCGGTGGTTGTCGGCGAAACGGTGAAATTGTCGTATGTTGACCAAAGCCGCGACGCGCTGGCCGCTGGCAAAACCGTATATGAGGAAATCTCGGGCGGCGTTGAAGTTATTAAGCTGGGCAAATATGAAATGAATGCGCGCGCGTATTGCGGCGCTTTCAACTTCAAAGGTGGCGACCAGCAACAAAAAGTCGGCACGCTTTCCGGCGGCCAGCGCAACCGCGTGCATTTGGCAACTATGCTCAAATCCGGCGGCAATGTGTTGCTGCTCGATGAGCCAACCAACGATCTCGACACCGAAACGCTGTCGGCGCTTGAAGAGGCACTGGAAAACTTTGCCGGTTGCGCTGTTGTGATCAGCCACGACCGCATGTTCCTCGACCGGCTGGCGACCCACATTTTGTCGTTTGAGGGCGACAGCCATGTCGAATGGTTTGAAGGTAACTTCCAAGAATATGAGGCCGATAAAATTCGGCGGTTAGGGCCGGATTCAGTCAACCCCAAACGCCCGACCTATAAGCGCCTGACGCGGTAAAATGGAGACTCAATCCAGAGGATTTTCAGCGCTTTCAATCGTAGCTGTTGCTTGCATTCTGGTTTGTCTCGGCACGGCGATTTACCCTGAGTTCAACTCTGCTTCGATCGGGCAGCTTTTATTCGGGGCCGTCTTTTTTACGGCACTATTGTCGGTTCCTTTCCTTGTGCTTTGGTATTTCGGACGAAAGGTTCGATCACCTTGGTTTAGCGGACTGTTTATTGTTGCAATGTTCGTTGCGCTTGGATGGTGGGGTTATATTTTTTGGGAAACTTTCTTTTTGCTGGGCAATAAAGATCCTCAAAGCGCGCTGGTTTATGTTTTAGCACCGCTATACTCGTCAATTGCGGCAGGCATTTTTGGCAAGGTATCGGTATGGTTGGATGCCCGCATCAGCGCATGATGCGCTGTGCTTTGATTAAGAAATCGCTGTGACAGGACGGCGTTGAATCGCTTACGCCTTTGCTATACATGTATAGCGAAGGAGAACTTTCATGCTCGCTCTGCGATTGCCACCGGATATTGAAAAGCGTCTCGCCGATCTTGCCGCCAAAAGCGGCAGGACAAAAAGCTATTATGCGCGTGAAGCGATAATTTCATATATTGAAGATTTTGAATTATTGGCAGAGGCTGAGCGCCGGATGCGGGATAACCCTGTGTTTATTCCCTTTGAAGAAGTCTTGGCGAACATCGGATTAGCGCCGGAAGATCTTGATGGCCAACCGGTTCCTCATGTCACCTGATGTGGCGGATTGTATTTGAACGAGAAGCTGAGCGCGACTTAAAGCGGTTGGGCACGGCAGAACGATTGCGCATTTCGGTCGCAATTCGAGAGAAAATCGCTAAAAATGCCGACCCTCGACTATTTGGCGAAGCTTTAACGGGCCGCTTTAAGGGGCTTTGGAAATACCGCGTTGGCGACTATCGCATCGTTGCCAAAATCGAAGACCAAACAATCACCATATTTGTCATTGTCATCGGGCATCGCAGCGAGGTTTATCGTTGAACGAGACCAAAATTTTTCCCGCCCGTAAACTCACAGGCCAAGTTGACGCGGTGCTGGTAGCCAGCGGCAAAGACTTCATCACGGCGCCGGTTTCCAGTTTGAACATCACGTTTGAGGGTATTGAAGGCGACCACCATGCCGGGCTTACCCGAAAGGCCGGCGGGCGCGAGCCTTGGTATCCGCGCGGAACAGTCATGCGCAACGAGCGTCAAGTCTCTTTGGTGGCACTTGATGAGCTTGCAGCCGCCGCGTTGGAAATGGGTCTTGCAGAAATCAAGCCGGAATGGATTGGTGCCAATATCGCTATCGACGGTATTGCTAATTTTTCGATGTTGCCGCCGCGCACTCTGCTGTTTTTTGAAGGCGGCGTGACCCTTAAAATTGATGGTCAAAACGCGCCCTGCCGGTTGTCTGGCCGGTCAATTGCTACTTGTGCCGGCGCTTTAGATATCGAAGGCGTGGCTCTGGCATTTAAGGACGCCGCCAAACGCCGGCGTGGTTTGGTTGGTTGGGTAGAAAAGCCGGGCATTATCGAGGCGGGCGCAAAGGTGACAGCGCGTTTACCAGAACAGTGGATATATTGATGATCGCCAGATCGATTATGTGCCACTAACAATAGACATAACCAAGGCTGCTATGGCATACCCAACTGCAAGCATTTGCCACCCTACACTGAATTTATTTTTGGAGTTTCCCATGAAATCGCGTCTCTCACTGGCCTTAGCCGTATTTTTGACAATGTCTGGTTCAGCTTTGGCCGAAGAAGTAAAATTCAATTTGAAAAACAGTTCGGATTTTACCATCGACGAGCTGTATGCCTCGCCTTCAACTGAAAATAACTGGGGCGAAGATATTCTCGGTGTTGATGTATTGGCTGGCGGAGAAGGCGGCGTAGTGACAATCGCTGACGGCTCAGAAGAGTGCAAATATGATCTGAAAGCAGTTGCCGAAGATGGCACAGAGCATGTGCTTGAAGCCCTTGATCTTTGTGACACCCCAGACGTTGAATTTACAAAATAAATTTGAGTTTTTAGCCAGTGATAAAATGCCCGGATGTCAATTCCGGGCATTTTTACTTTTAACCATCGCCATCTTCTGTGCCGCTGCCCAAATCTTCTTCGGAAGTTAGATACCGGCTGGAGCGCCAGTCCGTCAGCACGGCATTAATGTCATCCAAGACAAAAAATCGCGCAGCATCGCGATCATAACCTTCATTTAATAAAGCGTCATAATCCGTGTATTCGTGACGAATATGCGCAACGCTGATGAGCCAAACTGCAACTTCGGCAGTCATCGCGTTCATGCTGTTGCGGGCCGATTTTTCGCGGATAGGTTCGGCGTCAATAAAAGGCGCGAGCGGAAACAATACTGTGAAAGCATCGCGGATGTCTTTCAGGCGTTTTGGATTGGCGCTCATGAACCGTTTTCACCTCAATTCTGCGTTCTTTTCAATATAATTTCTTGCATTAAATTTCTGATGACATAAACATATCCTTATGTCTTTCTAGGATTGCCATATGTCGCTGACTGTAGATCACATGTCTGAGCTGTTTAAGGCCATTGGCGAGCCGACGCGGTTGCGCATTTTGATCTTGCTTGGCCGCGGTGATTTAACGGTGAGTGATTTGACACAGGTTCTAAACCAGTCGCAACCCCGTGTGTCACGGCATCTGAAATTGCTTACCGAAGCTGGCGTTATAACGCGGTATCAAGAAGGCTCATGGGCATGGTTCAGGCTTGCTGATGATAGCGTTGAGCGTGCGATTACAGAAACTGCTTTGAGCCACATTGATATGAGTGTGCATGCTATGCAGCGCGATATCGAGCGCCTTGAAGGTGTGCGGCGCGACAGACAAGCGCGTGCTGCCGATTATTTTGCTCAAAATGCGGCTGATTGGGATGAATTGCGTTCGCTTCATGCGCCAGATGACGCGGTCGAGGCTGCAATGTTGAGTGCCGTCAAAAACCGGCATATTGAGACGATGCTCGACCTAGGCACTGGCACAGGACGCCTGCTGGAGTTATTTGCGGCGCATTATCAAAGCGCTATTGGCATTGATATGTCGCGCGAAATGCTGGCAGTTGCGCGCGCCAAACTTGAAAATGCGGGAATTACCAAGGCCAGCATCCGGCAAGGTGACGTTAGCGCGCCGCCGGTTGAGCGCGGCCGGTTTGATCTCGTCACCATCCATCAGGTTTTGCATTATTCAGATGAGCCTCAAGTTGTGCTCCATGAGGCAGCGCGTGCGCTAAGGGAAGGCGGCACGTTGATGGTGGTTGATTTTGCCTCGCACGATTTGGAGTATTTGCGCGACAAACACGCTCATCAGCGCCTCGGGTTTTCTGACGAGCAGATGACAGGTTGGTTCCGTGATAGCGGTCTGATTTTTGAACGCGTAGAGCAGTTTTCGTCCGCAAAAACCGCAGGGTCAGGTTCCGGACTTATCGTAAAGCTGTGGGTGGCGCGAGAACCGCGTGGGCTTATGGCCAATAGTGATCACAATTCCAACAGGGTTTTGGAGACGGTCTAATGAATGGTTTTCGTAAATCCCGCCAGTCTGGCTTGGGCAAAGATATCACAGTGTCGTTCGAGTTTTTTCCACCCAAAAATGACGCTATGGCAGAAAAGCTTTGGTCAACAATCGACCGGTTACAACCGTTAAAGCCGTCATTTGTTTCAGTCACGTACGGTGCTGGCGGCTCAACCCGTGAGCGCACGATTGGTACCTTGGCGCATATTCTGAAAGAAACCAGTCTGGACGCGACGGCTCATTTGACCTGTGTAAGCGCAACAAAAGCGGAGGTGGATGAAGTCGTTCATGAAATGAAGGCGATTGGGGTCAGGCGTTTCTTGGCACTGCGCGGCGACAACCCAAATGGCGCAGGCCTGCCTTTCCAAGCAAATGCTGATGGCTATCAGAGCAGTATCGAACTGGTAGCGGGCCTAAAAGCCATTGATCCGGACTTTGATATTTCAGTTTCTGCTTATCCAGAAAAGCACCCGGACAGCCCGGATATTTTGACCGATATCGATATGCTGAAGCGTAAAGTTGATGCTGGTGCGACACGGGCCATCACACAGTTTTTTTTCGACAATGATGTGTTCGAACGCTATGTGGAGCGCGTGCGGCGGGCAGGGATTTACATTCCAGTCGTGCCTGGTGTTTTGCCGGTTCATGACTTTGCAAAAGTTGCTAACTTTTCGAAGGCTTGTAACACTCACGTCCCAGCTTGGCTGGAAGATCGTTTCCGTGGTTTGGAAAACGACGCCGAAACCCGCAATCTAGTGTCTGCCGCAGTGGTTGCCGAACAAGTGTTTGACCTTGTTGAACGTGGCATTTCAGACTTCCACTTTTATACTATGAACAAGCCTGAATTGGTTTACGCAATTTGCCACTTGATTGGCATCAGGCCTGAAGCGGAAGCGGTGTTAGCTGCTTGATTGCATATGTGCAAAAACTGAAAAAGGGCCGATGCAGCACCGGCCCTTTCGTGTTTTGGTAAATTTTACAATGGTTTACCGGCAAACCTGCTTTTTATGGCACGATGCCTAAAACCATAGAGGCTACGAATGCGAACGCCGCACACACCAGAAACACATTCATCGGACGCGTAAAGCTCATAGCGATCTCCTTCTGCGAACACGGGTAGTTTGTCACAAAACTGTAATGCTGCAAGGAAAAACCATTGTGCATTGCAGCAGAATCGAGAGAAAAATGTTTCAAATTGATGTAGTTTTCAAAAAAAGCGTTGTTTAACAAAGCCATTGCGACGCTATGGAATCGGCTTTACCGTTCGTGGCGCAGTATCATTTTCAATTTTGCCATGCCGAGTGCGCCTGAGGAGAATTCTCTAATTTCAAGCGGTAATCATGCGCGAATCATGGCAGGACATAGAATGCTCATTCAATGCCCAAATGGGTTCAGTTTGTGATCAATAACTCACTAGTTGGATTTGTTTTGGGGGTGCGGCGTCGCTGCTGCACTGATCTGGTTTGATATTAACGGGCTTGGCGATTTGTTCGCCCGGTCAAATTCCAAATTCATTGTCGCAATGATACTATGCGGTTTGCTTGAAACCACATTCGGATTTGCCTCCCTCACGACGGCTTTGCAGTTGCTGCCTGTTGACAAAGATGAATTCGATAAAATCAAGTGATCCATGCTGGTCGAGTGTCATTGAAACTGGTTAAAAACAATTTATATCAACCTACACGACATGCAGCGATGGCCTGATTCCTTCAGTCTTTTTCCGTATATCGTCCTGTTCAGGTGTCAGGTTCAGACGCCTCTTTGGGGAACCTCCCATGCAAAAATTTAAGACCGCCGAAGAGCTTGCTTATGCGCTGCGCCCCGACCAGCCCATATATGGTTTTCGTCCCCAAGTGCTGGCAAGCGAAGCCAAGCGTTTCATAAATTTATTTCCCGGTAAAACTGCCTATGCTGTAAAAACCAACGGCGAACCGCAAGTTCTCGATGTGCTGGCTAAAAATGGTATTTCCTGCTTCGATGTGGCCTCGCCCGCTGAATTTGCAGCAGTTCGCGCTGTGTCGCCCAAGGCTGAGATGCTGTATATGCATCCGGTCAAAGCGCAGTCAGATATTAGACTTGCGCTTGAAACCTACGGCATCCGCGTGGTTTCACTTGACCATGAAGATGAGATCACCAAGCTGAGCCGTGTTGTGCAGGCGCTGGATATGGACCCTTCGCAAATCACAGTTTTTGTGCGGCTCGCAACAAAAGGCCAAGCGGCCTATGAGTTATCTAAAAAATTTGGGGCAGGGCCAGCCAATTGCGTTGAATTGCTGGATCGTTTAACGCGCCTTGGCCATAAAACGGGCCTTTGTTTCCATGTCGGCAGCCAGATTGAAGACCCTGGTACTTATGAGCAGGCGCTAAAATCGGCCGCTTGGGTTCGCGCACGTATGGCTGGCGAACTTTCTGCACTCGATATTGGCGGCGGTTTCCCTGCTGACTATGGAACTGATCCGGCATCGCGCAACAATGGTATGCCGCCACTTGAAGATTTGATGGATCGCATCAACCGGGATATTAAAACATATGGTTTTGATGATCTGCCTCTAATTGCAGAACCCGGGCGCGTGATTGTGGCGCGGGCGTTCTCACTCATCGTCCGTGTGCTTTTGCGCAAAGGCAAACGCCTTTACATAAACGACGGTATTTGGTCATCATTATCAGATTCATGGACCGGAAAAATCACGCTCCCTGCACGGTTTATCCCTGATCCTGCAATCCGCAACCGAAATGGCGACCGGGCAAAAATTGTGCCTTTCAAGGTTTGCGGTGCAACCTGTGATAGCGTTGACATTCTTTCCCGTCCGTTTTGGTTGCCGGAAACGGTTGATACCGGCGATTGGATCGAGATAGGCAATATTGGCGCATATTCATTGTCGCTTCGCACCCGCTTTAACGGGTTTTATCCAGATACGTTTTGCGAGATTGAAACGCCGTTTGATGAGGACATAAAACCTGAGGGCAGGGCCAGTCTGGAAACAATGTCAGGGTACAATCAGGCAGCTGAATAGGGCAGTAATTATACCCCAAGCATCTCTGCTACTTTGTCGATCAATATGCGTTCTTCCGGCAAAAACTTCGCGTCGGCATTGGCAATAGTGCGCATATGTTCCACCAAGGCCAAGCGGCGTTCTGGCGAAACATCGGCAAACATTTCAATGGCCTGATGACCCGTTGTCTCGTAGCCGTATGCTTGTAAATATTCGGTCACTTGGTCTATGTCATCGGCTTCAATGCCGAAGGCAGCCTGACAAATTCGTTCAAATGCCAACTGTTCTGCGTCAGCCACACGACCATCAGCAAGCATCACCCGGAACAACAACAGCAATTCGGCTGAAAGCGCAGGATCGTTCGCGACCTTGCGCACAGAAGCATTGCCGTTGAAGAAGCTTTTCAATGATTTGAGCAGTGAGTCGGCCAATTTTTGTCTCCGGCGATTCGAAAAGAAACGAGATTGGCGCTTCTTGATTAAAAGAGTCAAAAACAAAGGCAATGTTCGTGTTTGAGTTTGCAACTTCGACAATTGGTTTGCTGGTTTTTGCCGCATTCATTGCCGGCTTTATTGATTCCGTTGCAGGTGGTGGCGGGTTAATCACCGTGCCTGCTTTACTGCTCGCTGGTGCAACACCTATCGAAACTCTCGGAACCAATAAACTGCAATCGGTTTTTGGCTCCGGCTCAGCAACATTCACATATGCCCGTGCTGGCCACGTCAATCTCAAGCAGCAAATGCCAATGGGCCTCATGTCTTTGGTGGCCTCAATGGCAGGTGCGTTTTTCGCAACGCTATTGCCGCAAGAATTATTCAGGCAAATTTTGCCGGTTGTGTTGGTTGCCATCGCGCTTTATTTTGTTCTCAAGCCGGATGTTTCTGATCTGGATCAGGTTGAGCGTATAACCCCTTTTGTTTTTGCGCTGACCCTTGTGCCAGTTATCGGGTTTTATGACGGTATTTTTGGCCCCGGCACTGGGTCGTTTTTTATGCTTGGCTTTGTTGCGCTTGCCGGTTTCGGCCTGCTCAAAGCGACTGCCCACACCAAGTTTTTGAATTTTGCCTCCAATCTTGGCTCTTTGATTGTATTTGGCTTGTTGGGCGTTGTTTTATGGAAAACGGCGTTGGCGATGGGTGTTGGCCAATTTTTCGGTGCAAGGTTTGGCGCTCAATTTGCGATGAAAAATGGCGCAAAAATTATCAAGCCGTTGCTGGTGTTGGTGTGCATGGCATTGGCCGCCCGCTTGGCTTGGCAAAGCTGGGGCGGTTAATTGGTTTTGATATCATTGCCCGAAATACGGATGTTTTTTGCCTTCGCCAAAATTTGAAACAGATCTTGATCCACAATCACCACCGGGCACATTACGCCGTAAAGTGCCTGCGCAACCATAGCTCCGGTCGCCAAGATTGCGTCTGACGCACCCAAAATAATGGCTGCAGGCCCAGCGCCGTTGCGCAAGATTTCGGCTAAAACTGAGCTGCCTGACGATGAACCTTTCGCGGCGGGCAGCATGAGGATTTTGCCTTTTAGCGCAGCCCCAAATTGCGGGTGGCGTTTTTCGATTATTGCGCCGGTTTCCGGCGATACCCCGCCCCAAAATGAAATAGGTGCTGCCAAAACCAAGGGCTCACCTGTTGCATTACCGTCCACTAAAACACTGATCATAGCCGCACCACAAAGCCCATTTGGGCCGACGCAACACATTCAGCCAATGAGCCGAATGCAATTTCGCAGCCTAAATTCGCGGGTGCATAATAGGCCATTTTGCCGGAGTTGGTCATTACTGCGCCGCTTAAATCATCAAGGATTGTGGTAACATATACACACGTATCCACCACTAATGTGATGCCAAAATTATTGAGAATTTTATCCCATCCGCGCTCAGATAATGATTCCAGTGCGTTGCGGTTCGTATTGATTGTAAATGGTATTTTGGCTCTTTGGCCTTTCAGGCGCGGCATTAAAGCTGCAAATTCCGGGATAGAAAAATGCGGTGTTCCAAGGCTGACCGCCGATAGAATAGCACCTGCTTTGACTGTAGAAAGCTGACTGAGTTCAGCCTGTAACGCTACCTGATCAAGCGTAATGGTGCTTTGTGGTCTTGCGTCCAAAAATACTGCGCCAAGTGTCGGCGCTTCGGGTGTTAACCCGATGGCATGAAACAGCCCGACAGCGCCGGTTGAAGCCGCCGCGGCACCAAGGCCTTTTAATTCGTGTTCGAGCGTTGAAAGGCGAAGGCCTTCAATCGCTGCGATTTTGCTTTGTCCTGTTCGGCCGATGAAATGCCCCACTGCGACAGCGACCAGATCATTTTCTAATGTGCTCGGCGCAACGTTCACCAGCCACTTTGCCTTGCGGTTTTCGGTTTTATGCAAACCGTAGTAAGGTGCAAAACCAGCAATGGCGCAGGCCAAGTCTATGAAATCGCCGTACCGCTCGGTGCGCGCGCCGCACACAGAATTGGCGAAACAAATCGCATTGGATTCGCCCCAAGCCACATGGCTGCCAAAGGCAGGACGGCTGTCTGTTAATTGGTAGGGTGCGCAAGTGAACGTTGGCTTGCAGCCAAGCGCCAGATGCGCTTCCATGAGTTGGCGGCCATTAATGTTGAGGCTTTTACCGCGCACCAGGCCGGGATGAATAAGGTCAACCGAGCCGACATTGAGTGTGGTTGGTATGGCAACCTTTGCGCCCAGCGCAATAAAGTGCTTCACAAAATCCAAGCTGACTTCGCCGTGATATAGGCAACCGTCAATGTGGGCGCTTTCAATAGGAATGAGACTTGAAGCGCCGACGGCCTGAGCATAGCTGGCAACAAATTCCAAAGCTGCACTGCGGGCATTTTTGGTTTGAATCAAAGTGTTTTGTTCTGGCGTTAGCGCAAGTGTCATTGTCCAGCGATGGAACTTAGCCTTCTATACGTCAAGTGATGACGCAGAATCGCTTGCGAAATTTGCAACTTCAAAGCAAAGGTATTTTCACATTCCCTGCGCGTGATCCAGCCCGGAGCGTGCCTTCATAAACGGAGAAATCAATGCGCCTGAAACTGAGTTTAGCCACCCTGTTTGCAATCATCGCTGCGCCAGCCTTTGCGCATACGGGCCATGATGTGCTGGGGTTTTCGTCTGGCTTTTTCCACCCGATATTGGGGCTGGACCATGTGATTGTGATGTTGGCTGTTGGTCTTTGGGCAGCTTTCCAAGGCAGGCCGGCACTTTATTTGTTGCCAGTGGTGTTTTTGCTGGTCATGGTCGTTGGTGGATATCTGGGCATTAGCGGCGTTCAGCTGCCGTATGTTGAGCCGGTGATTGCTGTGTCCGGTGTCGTTCTGGGGCTATTGGTGGCGCTTTATGTCAAGCCAGCCTTGTGGATTTCAGCACTAATTGTTGCCGTGTTCGCTCTGTTTCATGGCAATGCCCACGGCGCTGAGCTACCGGCAGCATCAAACGCGTTTGGCTACACCGCTGGTTTTGTGGTTGCTACGGCGCTGTTGCACCTAACTGGTTTTGGTTTTGCTGGGATTGGCTTTGAACGCAGCGTCAGTGCAAAAAGTGGCGAATATGTTGCTCGCGCCGTTGGTGTGGTGATTGCATTAACTGGCGCAGCATTTTTGACTGGCGCTGTTTGATTATTTTAACGTCTCAATCACTGCTTTTGTCAGTGGTTGAGGCTCCCAGCCCAATTTTGATGGCGTCAAACCAAGACGGACGATGACCAAACGTTCAGATGGCACGACTGTAACAGATTGCCCATCATGGCCTGAAAATCTTACGCTACCTTTTGGCAGGCCACTAGGTTTGCCATCATCGCCAACATGATCCAACCAGATTTGGCCCATTCCATAACGTCCGTTTGAAGCCAGTGTTGACGTGGACATCCAATGAGTAAAATCGGCGGGCAATAGCGCCTCGCCATTGGCGACACCACCGGCAATCATAAATTGCCCGAGCCGTGCCCAATCGCGCGCGGTGGCATACATAAATGATGAGCCTGACATCGTTCCGCTGGCATCCGGTTCAATCACGGCGCTGGTGATGCCGAGCGGATTAAACAGGTTTTGGCGCGCAAAAAGTGAGGCGTTCTGGCCAACAGCCTTTTCAACCAGTTCTGAAAGCAACATGCTTGTGCCGGATGAATAGGTAAACACCGTTTGAGGCGCGGCTTCTGCAAGCTGGCTTTCTGGCAAAGACTTCATATCGTTCGTTAAAAATAACATGCGTGTCACATCGCTGACATCGCCGTAGCCCTCATTCCATTTCAACCCGCTTTCCATGCCCATCAAATCAGCGAGCGAGATATTGGCGCGGTCATCTTTCCAAACGGGGAAGAGTTTGGTTGCAGCCAAATCCAGTTTGCCTTGCTTAATCAGTTCACCGACAAGCAACGCATTGACCGTTTTGGTCATAGACCAGCCCAAAAGCGGCGTGTTTTTGGTAAAGCCGACACTATATTTCTCAGCAATCACAGCGCCGTTTTGGACGACGACAACACCTCGCACCCCGGGCCCAAGCAGGCTTTCGTCGGCCATAATGGCATCAAGGCGTGGATCAAAAGCTTCATTCCAGAGGTAAGGCTGTACTTTTCGCAACGGAAATTCAGGTAGTGCTGCGATATCGGCGCGGTTGCCAGAAGGCACCAAAGTGCATCCATAGCCATCGCGATAAATTGCAATTGATGGTGCAATACCGCCAATGAGCGACGCGCGTACTTCACCGGCACTGGTATCAGCTTCTGCCCGAACCAATTTCAAAATCGGGTGACCGGGTGCCTGTACGTCGATTGTCAAAATGTCTTTAGCGTTGCGGCCTGCAATGAACACATTTGAGCAAATGGTTTTAGCTGAATAGCCGGTGCCAACACGCAAGAGTTCGGGCGGTGAACTGAGCAAATAGCCATAACCTGCGACGATCAGTGCCAACAACGATATGCCGAGCCATTTAAAAAAACGCATTTTAACACCCCAAAGTCCGATATTTTGGCATAAACTGCGCTCATCGAAGGCAGCATGCAAGGCATTGAGTTGAAACTGGTAACCGAATATCCACCATATCTGGCGAAGATGGTGGTTTGGCGTTATGAGTAAGTTGCGTGGGGTGTAAATTGAGAGCCAGATCAATCAATTGGGCTGCCAGAAAACAGTTGGCCAAGTCGTTAAGCAGCGGCGTTTGCGCAGCTTTGATGCTCGCTGCTTTGTCTGCTTGCACATCGTCGGGCACACCGTCAGTCATGTCGGCACTCGATGTCACAGGATCAATTCCGCCATCACCTCCAGCGGAAGTTGGCTTACCTGAAGCGCAAGCAGGTCCACTTACAGTGCCCATGCGAGAACTGGCATTGGTAGCTTCCCAGCCTAAGTTTCAAACGGCATCATTGCGACCCACAACTATTGAGCGGCCTGCCAAACTTCATCCGAAGTTTGGGGATTATAAGCCGTTTGATTTTCCAAACCGGCAACCGGCAGATTATGCTGTGCATGGAACTGATACGTCGCGTTGGCAGCCAGAAATTCATTGGAGCAAAGTTCAGGGTTCGGGAATTTCATTTGCATTTATCAAAGCCACCGAGGGCGGTGATGTGCTTGATAAATCATTCCATGAAAACTTTGCCAAGGCTAAAGCTGCGGGTGTTCCAAGAGGCGCATACCACTTCTATTATTTTTGTACCGCGCCAGAAGTGCAGGCTAAATGGTATTTGCGGCATATTCCAAAAGATGCTGGCGCTATGCCGCCGGTGCTTGATGCGGAATGGAATCATATTTCAAAGACCTGCCCGGGCAAGCCATCACCTGAAAAAGTACGCAGAGATTTATCGGTTTGGCTTAACATTGTTGAAAAAGCGACCGGGAAACGCCCGATCATTTACACTACTCCGGATTTTTATGACGATAATGATATGGGACGGTTTCAAGCCCATGATTTTTGGCTGCGATCTACCGCTGCGCACCCCTCTGAGCGTTACCCGCATGAGCGCTGGACGTTTTGGCAATATACCGGCACCGGAAAAATACCGGGCATTGAAGGGAGAGCGGACATCAACGTGTTTCGCGGGTCTGAGGCCGATTGGCGCAAGTGGCTCAAAAAACACAATGTCACCGGCTGAGTTTTGCCCCTCTGTTCAGGCTGCGACATTCTATTTCGCCAAAGCGTTTGACCCTATCGTTCGGCCCGCCTAAAGGTGTGCTCCAGACGGTGCCTTGAAACAAGGCCGCGAGATTTTGTCCAGCTAACCCAAACCGGGGGCAGGGTAATCGCCGGAATTGTTATAGTTGGTGCGCAAAACCGCGCACTAAGGCTATGCCGCTATTTTGAAGTTTTGGAGGCGGCGCCATGAACATTCACCAACGCGATAATTTCTTAGCACCCGGCACAGGCATCATGATTTGCGGGCACGGCAGCCGTAACCAAAATGCCGTGCGCGAATTTGCCGTGCTCGCCGAGCATTTGGCCAAACGCTTTCCTAGTACGCCGGTTGATTATGGCTATTTGGAATTTGCAAATCCGGTTTTACATAAGGGTTTGGATTCGCTTTTGGCACAAGGCGCAACACAAATTTTGGCCATTCCCGGCATGTTGTTTGCAGCTGGCCATGCCAAGAATGATATTCCTTCGGTGCTCAACTCATGGGCGGCAACGCACCCCGGTGCGAGCGTAAATTATGGGCGCGAACTGGGTATTGATTTGAAAATGCTGCGCGCTGCTGGCCAACGTGTCAAAGAAGCGCTTGAGGTCGATGGTTGGCAGCAAGGCGAACCGTTGCACGATACGTTGCTTGTTGTGGTCGGGCGTGGTTCGTCTGATCCTGATGCCAATTCCAACGTTTCAAAAGTCACGCGCATGCTTTGGGAAGGCATGGGTTTTGGCTGGGCGGAAACCGCCTATTCCGGCGTGACATTTCCGCTGGTTGAGCCAGCCTTGGAGCATGTCACTAAATTGGGCTATCGGCGCATTGTGGTGTTCCCGTATTTTCTCTTCACTGGCGTTTTGGTGAAACGAATTTATGCGGCCACCGACGAAGTGGCAGCGCAACACCCCGAAGTGAAATTTCTGAAAGCGGCCTATCTCAACGATCATCCTTTGGTGATTGATACGTTCGTTGACCGTGTAAATGAAATTCTTGAAGGCACTGCTTTGATGAATTGCCAGATGTGCAAGTATCGCGAGCAGGTTTTGGGCTTTGAAGCTGAAGTTGGCGCATCGCAGACCAGCCATCACCACCACGTCGAAGGCGTTGGCGGCGCACCGGAAAACTGCCCGTGCCAGGGCGATTGCAGCGGTGCTTGCCGCGACGAAGATTTTTGCAAGCTGCATAATTTGCCGTGGACACCGGTGCATAGCCACGCTTCGCCCGCTGCTTTGGAACCTGCGCATCGCCACCAACATGCTGATGGTTCGTGGCATGATGATCATTCCCACGATCACACGCTTGAAGGCGGCCACACACATGCCGTTTACCCGCAAGCCGGCCACCCGCTTGGGCCGATGACACTGAACAAAAAGCGCTGAGCTGCATGGATTACGTGCGCGAACCGGATGCAATTTACGCGCAAAGTTTTGCTGAGATTAGCCGTGTGAAGCAACTGCAAGCGCTGCCGGAAGCCATTCGTCCATTGGCAACGCGTCTTGTTCATGCTTGCGGAATGCCCGATATTTTAGAAGATATTCGCTATTCGAATGATGTGGTTGCGGCCGCGAAAACTGCGTTCTCCAACGGTGCGGATATATATTGCGATGTTGATACCTTACGGTACGGCGTGATGGAGCGGTTGCTGCCGGAAGGGTGCAAACTGCATTGCCGGATTTCCGCGCCCGAAACCGTCGGGTTCGCAAAAACTCACAAAATGACACGCGCCGCGGCCCAGATTGATCTTTGGGGAGAGAGGCTAAAAGGGCAAATTATCGCTATTGGCAACGCGCCAACAACTCTTTTTCGCCTGCTGGAATTGATCGACCAAGGCCTGCCAAAACCAGCATTGATTGTGGCGTTTCCGGTAGGCTTTGTTGGCGCGGCTGAAAGCAAAGCCGAATTGGACCGTGATGCGCGCGGTGTGCCCTATGTAACTTTGCTGGGGAGGCGCGGCGGCACGGCAATGGCTCAAGCAGCCGTGAATGCTTTGGCAGGCGGGCTGGGCACATGAATGCGCCTTGGCTGCATATTGTTGGTATTGGCGAAGACGGTTTGGAAGGCTTGCTGCCTGCCACACGCACCATTGTTGAAACTGCAGAAGTAATTATTGGCGGCGACCGCCATCATGCTTTGATACCGCAAACCAACGCGACACGCATTTCATGGCCGTCACCATTTGATGCTTTGATTGAAACAATCAAAGCGCAAAAGGGAAAACGCATTGCTGTTTTGGTGACCGGTGACCCTCTTTGGTATTCTGCCGGAGCGCGGATTGCACAGGAAATTCCCAGCGATGAGATTACGTTCCATGCACAGCTGTCTGCATACCAATGGGCATCTGCGCGCATGGGCTGGTCGCTGGCGGATTGCGAAACGCTGACAATTCATGGCCGGACAGAGACTCAGATTGTCTCATATTTCTCGCCATGTGCACGATTGTTGATTTTGACAAAAGATAAGACGTCGCCAACCGCGGTCGCAAAATTGCTGTGCGAACGTGGCTACGGCCCTTCACAAATGACAGTGCTGGCAGCATTGGGCGGGCCAAATGAGCAGCGTTATGACGGTGTTGCCGAAAATTGGTCGTATGATGTGCCGGATTTTCACACGCTGGCGGTGGAATGTTTGGCCGGCCCAAATGCTCAGATTTTGCCGCGCACAGGGTTGCCCGATGCGTGTTTTATCAATGACGGCAAATTGACGAAACAAGCTGTTCGCGCTATTACGTTGGCTAAACTCGCGCCTCACCGCGGCGCGGTATTGTGGGATGTGGGCGCTGGTTCCGGTGCTATTGGCATTGAGTGGATGCGTGCTGCGCCTGACGCCATAGCCTTTGGTTTAGAGCCGCGCGCCAATCGCCGTGCTGTTGCTGCACAAAATGCTCATGCGTTGGGTGCACCACGTTTGAAGCTGATTGATGCAGAAGCGCCTGCCGGTTTTACTCATTTGCCAACACCCAATGCTGTTTTTTTTGGCGGCGGCCTTTCTATGAACGCGCTCGAGGAAGCAATAGCGTCGCTTGCACCTTTGGGACGGCTTGTTGCCAATGCCGTCACGTTGGAAAGTGAAAGCGTTCTGCTGGCAGCATTTGCAAAGCTCAAAGGCACGTTGCAACGCATATCTGTTGAAACTGCTGATCCTATTGGGACGTTTTATGGCTGGCGGCCATTCATGCCTGTCACGCAATGGCATTGGATAAAACCATGAGCGGCACTTTGATTGGCATAGGTGTTGGCCCCGGTGACCCGGAGTTGATCACGCTTAAAGCGGCGCGTTTGATTGAAACTTGCCCGGTAATTGCCTTTCTATCAGCAGATGGAAAACCGGGTTTGGCCCGTTCAATTGCACATCGACATACCAATGCATCGCAACGTGAACTCACCATCAATATGCCAATGCGGGTATCGCGCATCGAAGGCCAAACGGCCTATGATGATGCAGCGCTGCGGATTGAAGCGGAACTGAAAGCTGGCAATGATGTTGCCTTTTTGTGCGAAGGCGATCCCATGTTTTTTGGCTCGTTCATGTATGTGCTAGCACGGCTCGCTACTGATTATCCCGTTGAAATCGTGGCCGGTGTGGCGTCGCCCATGGCAGCTGCAGCCTTTGCCAAAGCGCCGCTTTGTGCCCGGGATGATGCGTTTGCTGTGATCCCTGCAACACTGGATAACGCGCGCATTATCGAGATTTTGAATGCGGTGGATACTGCTGTGATTATGAAGCTCGGCCGTCATTTGACGCGAATTAAATCACTGCTTTTCGATCAAGGCCTGACAGCTATTTATGTGGAGCGCGCCAGCATGGACGGCCAGCGCATTTTGCCGCTTGAAGATTTGCCGGTCGACGTTGCGCCTTACTTTTCCCTATTACTCGTTTCAAAAGCGTCGGTGAGTTGATGAACCAGCCTGTTATTCTTGTTTTATCACCTTCGGCTTTGCAAGTCGCAATTGGCGTCAAAGGGGTTGTCAACGGCGTGATCCATGGCGCGGCCAAGCGCTGTGATGCAGCCCATGTTGATTTTGTTTTTGATGATGTAGGCCCCCATGTTCGCGCATTATTTGCCGCAGGAACGCCAATCATAGCACTTATTGCCTCGGGGGCACTGATCAGATTGTTGGCTCCTGTTTTGGCAAATAAGCAAAACGAGCCACCTGTAATTGCCGTCGCAGAAGATGGCAGCGCGGTGGTTCCGCTGCTGGGCGGGCATCATGGTGCAAATGATCTGGCACGGCGGGTTGCAGAAGCACTGCACGTTACTGCCGCCATTACGACTGCGGGTGATGTGCGGTTTGGTGTCGCTCTTGATGCGCCGCCGGAGGGTTTTGTGCTTGCAAACCCTGATGATGCAAAAGGTATAATGGCCGAATTGGTTGCGGGTGCAACAGCAAGGGTCACATCAAACAGTGATTGGCTGGCAAATATTCCCCAGGCGGATGATGGCAAAGTAGCTTTAACAATGAGCGAGACTAACCGCGATGCCGAACCCGATGAGTTGCTCTATCGTCCGCAACATTTAGCGTTAGGGTTGGGCTGTGAACGTGATGCTCCAGCGGCACAGGTGTTAGAGTTGGCTCTCAAAACCCTCAGTGATGCAGGTCTGGCAAAAGAGGCGGTAGGTGTCGTTGTATCGTTGGACGTCAAGGCCGATGAGCGAGCGATGCACACAGTCGCGACGTATTTTAAGGTTCCCTTTCGGGTGTTCGATGCTAAAACCTTGGACGCTGAAACACCACGGTTGGCGAACCCATCGGAAATAGTATTTGCGGAAGTGGGCACGCACGGCGTTGCGGAAGCTGCTGCTTTGGCAGCAGCAGGCCCCGACGGCGCGCTCATTGTTGAAAAGCACAAAACCGCAAAAGCCACGTGCGCCATTGCCCGCGCGCCTCAGCCTTTCACAAACGCTAATTTGCCGGGTCGCAAACGAGGCGCGCTATTTGTCGTCGGCATCGGGCCGGGCAGTGATGATTGGCGGTCGCCTGAGGTCACCAAACTGGTTGGCAGGGCCAGGGATTTGGTTGGTTATTCGCTATATTTGGATTTGCTAGGGCCGTTGACTGCCAATAAAATACGCCATGATTTTCCTCTGGGGCGCGAAGAAGACCGCGTGCGCCATGCCATGGAATTGGCTGGTGAGGGCAGGGATGTTGCGCTGGTTTGCTCCGGCGATGCCGGCATTTATGCGATGGCAACGTTGGTGTTTGAACTGCTCGACAAAGGCGGTTTATCGGCCGCTGCAAACAGAATTGAGATTGTGGTATCGCCGGGTATTTCGGCCCTGCAAGCCGCTGCCGCGCGGGCCGGCGCGCCGCTCGGCCATGATTTTTGCACGATTTCGCTTTCAGATTTACTGACACCTTGGGCCGATATCCAAACCCGCGTAAAGGCTGCGGCAGAAGCCGATTTCGTGATTGCGTTTTACAACCCTGTGTCGATGAAACGCCGCACACAACTGGCTTATGCGCGCGACGTGTTGTTGCAGCATCGGCCAGTGACAACGCCGGTGATTTTGGCAACTAATTTGGGTCGTGACGGCGAGTTGGTACGCATCGTGCCGCTTGGGGAACTCAATATCGATGATGTTGATATGCTTACCGTGGTGATTGTCGGCTCGTCTGAAAGCCAGACAGTTAAAACAGGTGATGGGCGCGTTTGGGCCTATACGCCGCGGGGTTATGCCGGAAAACAAGGGACGGGGATGGGGTCATGACAGTCTATTTCATCGGAGCAGGCCCCGGCGCGCCTGACCTTATCACTGTGCGGGGCTTGAAACTCATCGAGCGCTGTATGGTCAACCTCTATGCCGGCTCGCTTGTGCCGGAAGAGATTGTGAAGGCGGCGCCTGAGGGCGCGCGCGTGCTCGATACAGCTTCCATGCATCTTGATCAGATTATGACAGAGATTGAAGCGGCTCATGATGCAGGGCTTGATGTGGCCCGTGTGCATTCGGGTGATCCCTCGATTTATGGCGCAGTTGCTGAACAAATCAGGCGGCTGGATGCACTGAAGATCCCGTTTGAAATCATACCCGGTGTGCCTGCTTTTGCCGCCGCCGCCGCACGCTTAGGCGCAGAATTGACGCTCCCGGAAATTGCGCAAACTGTGATCGTAACCCGCACCGGTATGAAAGCCTCATCCATGCCGGAAGGCGAGAGTTTGGAAGAACTCGGCCGCTCCAAAGCAACACTGGCGATCCATTTATCAATCCGCAATTTGGATTACATCCGGCGCTCACTCGAGCCGCATTATGGCGCCGATTGTCCCGTGATCATCGCTTACCGTGTGACGTGGCCGGATGAACTGATCATCCGTACAACGCTTGCTGAGATGAAAGAAAAAGTGCGTGAAGCTAAAATCACCCGTACAGCGTTGGTACTGGTTGGTCAGGTGTTTGGTGATGTACATTTTCGCGATTCAGCGCTTTATGATGCAGACTTTGCCCATGTGCTCAGAAACAAAGGCAAGAAGAAAACGGCCTAAATCAACGCAGCTAAAACAACTGTCACACCCAGCAAAAGCCACAGCAAACGGTCATAGACCAACAGTGCTTTTATGATTGCAGCAACGCCGAATTTCTTATCGCCCGCGTCATTCAAATATGGCGCATTGGACATGTCGCCTTTTGCACCTTTGGCATAAGCGCGCGGGCCGCCGAGGGCGATATCAAGGCCGCCAGCAAAGGCGGCTTCGGGCCAGCCGGCGTTGGGTGATTTGTGCAGTTTGGAGTCGCGCCGCATAACGGCAAAGGCGCGTTCAGCGGTTTTGCGCCCTTCAACCCAAGCAAATGCGGCACAGACCAATAGCCCGGTTAATCTGGCCGGAGCAAGATTGACAAGATCATCGAGCCGCGCAGCAGCCCAGCCAAAATCGAAGTAATGGTCTGATTTATGACCAATCATGGAGTCGGCTGTGTTGATGATTTTGTAGGCGATGATGCCGGGCAGGCCGAACGCCATATAGGCTAACGCAGGGCCAACAACGCCGTCGGACGTGTTTTCCGCCAGGCTTTCAATTGCTGCACGCGAAACGCCCGTTTTATCGAGCGCTTTAACATCGCGCCCGACAATCATCGCCACAGCCTTGCGACCGCCATCTAAACCGTCGGATTCAAGCCCTAAGCGCACTGCATTCACATGGTCAGACAGGCTTTTTTGCGCGAGTAAAACGGCAACAATTGCAACTTCGGCAATGGTGCCGATAGAGCCAAATAATGAAAGGGCCTTACTGGCAAAACCAGCCGCGACCCAGCCTGCAAAGACAAGGCCGATTATTAGAAAAACACCCGCGCGCTTTTTTTGCACAGCGGTTCCTTGTTCTGGATAAAGGGCCTTTTCCGCTGCTTCGATAGCTTTGCCGAACCACACAACCGGATGTGGATATTTGCGCCATAGCCAATCCGGGTCGCCAAAGTAACGATCAAGCAATAAGGCCAACGCCAGAATAACGAAGTGCAATTCGCTCATAATGTCCTCATACAGGCCTCTAAAGCCAATTTCAGGCGGGCTCGTTCTGATTTATTTTTGCAAAGCCCAAGGCGAATCCAATTTGGTTGGTCAGCGAATTTTCGTGCCAGAATTTGTTGTCTTGCAAGGCATTCATATATCATGTGCGCTTTTGGATGTTCGACCAAATGGAAAAGCCCAGTATCGGCTACTGGTTTGAGGCCTGCCTTTGACAGAAGGCTGATTTGCAAATTGGACTTGCGCAAAATTTCACGCCCGGTTTTCTCTTTTAGTACTTTGTCGGCATAACAATGTGCGCCGATCACAAGGGAAGGGCCGCTTACAGCCCAAGGTCCAAGATGTTGTGCCAAAATTGCAATGTCTTCTGTATGGCCTGCTGCAAAACCAAGACGCACACCTGCCAATCCGAAGAACTTTCCGAATGATTTCAACACCAACAGCCCACGCATTCCGGCATGTCTGGCCATCGAAAATTCAGGTGTCAAATCGCAAAACGCTTCGTCGACAATCAACAATCCGCCTTTGGCTGCCATTGATCGAGTATGGCTCAAAAGCGCTTCGGGCTTTACAATCCGCCCGTCAGGATTGTTGGGATTGACGAGGATAGCAACGGCTTGGTCTTGCAGCTTCTCATTAGAATTTGTGATTCTACACCCTGGACCAAGTGTCTGAAAAACATGGAGATATTCCCCGTATGTCGGGCCAAAAATAGTGGCTTTTATTCCTGGTCTAAGCTGCGGCAAAAGCTGGATCAAAGCTTGAACACCCGGCGCAGCAACAAGCGAAGCATCTGGCGGAAAGCCATAAAAATGACGCGCGGCCTTAAGGCATTCGTTTACCAAATCGGTATCCGGCAAGGCCTGCCATACGTCCAATTCGAATTTTGGTAAAGGTGCGCAAACGGGGTTGATCCCCGTGGAAAGATCAAGCCAGCTTTCTTTTGCGCCACCATATTTTTGCGCCGCATTGGCGAGCGCACCGCCATGGGCAATCAAGCTGAACCCGCTCATCAATCGTCTTCGTCGAAAGGTGTTACGCTTTCCACAAATGGCCCATCGCTACGGTCGATCAAATGCATGAAGGAGCCGTATACACGGCCTTCCACTAAGCCTGCTTGGCCTAAATCTTGGCCTAGCGCGTCTTGCACGTCAAACACGCGACTACCGTCTTCTGAAATGATGGATGTATAGTGGAATTCATGCCCGTTAAAGGCACCTCTAAAGCCAAGCCCATCACGAAAACGCAAACGCCGGTAGCCAAGATGCAGTTTGCGTTTTTCAAACGATGTCGCCAAACCCAAAAAGCCAAGCATCTTATGCGCCGTTCCATCAGCATCAACGAGGCTTTCGCCTAGAGCCATATAACCGCCGCACTCACCGAAGATCACGGCTTTGCGGTCGCGGGCCGCAATCATACCGGCACGAAAATGTTGCGCACCCGCCAATGTCGCCGCATGCAATTCCGGATAGCCGCCGGGAAGGCAGATAGCATCAGCAGCCTCATTGGGTGCTTCATCGGCAAGTGGCGAAAAAAGTGATAATTCTACTCCTTGGCGCTGCCAGCCTTGAAGCAAATGATTATACGAAAATGCAAAAGCCGCATCGCGTGCAATGGCGAGATGTTTGCCGGGAGCTTTCAAGCGCGGTACTGCAGCGGAAGCCACAAATTGGGGGAAGCGGCTTGCAATGCGCGTAAGCTGACCGAAGTCGACGGCTCTGCTAACCATTAAAGCGCAACGCTGGATGAAGTCTTCTAGGCTAGAGTGTTCACCGGCTTGCACCAAACCGAGATGACGGCTTGGGAGGCTAACGTCGGCAGCGCGGGCAATCACACCCAAAATGGGAGTGCGTAGAACTGCCAACGCATCACGAAGCATCGCCTCGTGTCTTGCACCGCTGACATTGTTGAGAATAATGCCTGCCAGATCAATTGCGGTTGAATGATCGCGAAAGCCGCGAACGATGGCCGCAACAGAATGCGAAATTCTTGCGCAATCGACCACCAATATAACCGGCAATTGCAGCATAGCGGCAAGATCAGCGGTTGACCCTTTACCGTCTGCGCTGGCGTCATAAAGACCCATCATACCTTCGACGATAAGCATTTTGCCGCCTTCTGAATGGCGTGATGCCAAGGCAGAAATTAAGTCGGGCCGCATCGCCCAAGGATCAAGATTAATGGCGGGCGAACCGCAAGCCGCTTGCAAATAGGCGGGGTCAATAAAGTCCGGCCCGGTTTTGGCTGCAGCCACCGCAATGCCAGCATCACGCATTGCGCGTAGCAAACCCAAAGTAATAGTGGTTTTACCTGAGCCCGTTTGCGGTGCCGCTATCAAGAAACCTTTCATCCGGCCTGCCGATCCTCAGTTGCTTGGTTAAGCGGGTTAGCGTTCAAGGATTTGCCTTGTAAGGCACCAAGCCAATCAAGACCAGAACGTAAACGAACAACCTCACCCACTACAATAATAGCGGGTGGCTCGATAGCCGATTCGGCAATTGCTGTTGCAGCATTTGCCAAAGTGGTTTCCAAAACCTGTTGATGTTTGGTGCTTGCATTAGCAACAATCGCCACCAATTCGTTGCCATTACGGCCAGCATCCATCAATCGTTTTGAAATTTGGCCCATATGCTTAATGGCCATATACATGACAATTACGGGCGAAAACTTAGCAATATTGTCCCAATCAATTGTATCAGGCATGGCACCGCTGGAATCATGCCCGGTAAGAAATGTCACAACATGGTTGGTGTCGCGGTGGGTCACGGGAATACCCGCATAGGCAAGGCCGCCTATGCCTGCTGTTATGCCCGGCACAATACGAAATGGAATATGGTTGTGAACCAAGGTAAGCGCCTCTTCGCCGCCGCGGCCGAACACAAAAGGATCACCGCCTTTGAGGCGTAATACACGTTTGTTTTGCCGCGCCAATTCCACCAAACGCAGCGATATGTCACGTTGTTTTGGCGATGGCTTGCCGCCGCGTTTACCAGCATATTCGAGCATTGTCCCGGGCTTCGCCAACTTCAAGCACTCTTCGTCCACCAATGCATCAAAGACAATCACATCAGCTGACGCAATTGCATTGACGGCATGGATGGTCAGCAAGCCCGGATCTCCGGGCCCGGCGCCAACCAACCAAACATGGCCAGCCTCAAAAGTTGGTGATAATTTTTCGAAATAACTCATAAAACCTCGAGTACTGACAATTTGTAAAACACTTAGCGCGAGCTGCATTCCTTGGCTATAAAGCAAACATGATTGAAGCAGAAATAGAGGGCAGCAAGCGAAAGCCACAAGCGGAAACGCGACAAGGCGAAGCTTTGCGTCGCGGATGGACAACCGGTGCCTGTGCAACGGCTGCCACCAAGGCTGCTTTAATCGCTTTGATTACCGGCGAGTTTCCTGATCCGGTGACCATTACGCTTCCAAAAGGCGAGCAGCCGAGTTTTCCGTTGGCTAGAGAAATCTATAGTGCGACCACTGCGATGGCTGCCATTGTGAAGGACGCTGGCGATGACCCAGACGTGACGCATGGCGCGATTGTTTGGAGTGCGGTGCGCTTTTTGCCAAAAGGGGCAGGTGTGGTTTTCAAGGCAGGTGAGGGCGTTGGCACAGTGACCAAAAATGGCTTGCCAATTGCGCCAGGCGAACCTGCAATTAACCCTATTCCACGCCAAATGATGCGCCAAGTTGTAGAAGAGATTTGTGCCCCGGAAGGCATCGCTTCAGATGTTGAGATCACGGTAGGGATTGAAAATGGTGCCGAATTGGCGCTCAAAACTTGGAACCCAAGGCTCGGAATTATTGGCGGGCTGTCGGTGTTGGGTACTACGGGCATTGTACATCCGTTTTCATGCGCAGCATGGATCCATTCTATACATCGCGGCATAGATGTGGCGCGGGCAGAAGGGCTCACTCGCGTGATTGCTGCAACTGGCTCGTCCTCAGAGGATGCAGCGCAAGCCTTATACAATCTGCCAGAAATTGCGCTGATTGATATGGGCGATTTTGCCGGCGGGATGCTCAAATATCTGCGGGTTTATCCGGTGCCTGCACTGACACTGGCTGGTGGTTTTGCTAAACTGGCAAAGTTTGCAAATCGGGCATTGGATTTGCATTCTGGCCGTAGTCAAGTGGATTTAGGATTTTTGGCGCAATGCGTCGAACGGCTATTAATATTGAATAACACGCTTAGCCCTGATGGGTTGAAAAGCCGGATTTTGAGCGCAAACACTGCAATAGATGTTCTGGAAATGGTGCAAGGTTTGGGTATTGATTTGCCAATGGAAGTTGCACGGCTTTCGCACATTTTTGCAATGGAAACTTTGCGCAGCGCGCCAGTAGCTTTGGAAATTATTGTTTGCGCCCGTGACGGTGAAGTGCTTGCCCGATATGGCTGAAACAGTTTCTGATATTTTTACAATTCCCAAATTGCTGACACCGTTATGCAAGGTTTTAATTCTTGGCGGAATCAATGAAGCTGCACAATTGGCTGCAATTTTGGTCGAGCAAGGCTTTGATGTCATCAGTTCGCTTGCTGGAAGGACCAAAGATCCAATGCCCTTGGCAGGGTCAGTCCGCATTGGCGGTTTTGGCGGCTTGGATGGATTGGTTGCTTTTATCAAAGACAATTCAATCGATGTGTTGATTGATG